>JAGAPH010000102.1 GCA_017623375.1 Clostridia bacterium
AGTGCGTCAAAACATAATGAAATCTTAACCGTTATGCACGCAGGCTCCTCCACCCGCTACGCGGGAGCCCCCTCTCGGAGGGAGCCTTATGTGAGTGCGAACACAGATTGTAAACCCACCGATAAATCAAAATTTGAACGTGCAAGGCGCCACTGCTCAGAGTTTTGGACTTGAGCAATGAAAATAAAATTGTAACTTTTTTTAAAAGGGGCTTGAAAAGTGTGATAAAGTGTGATATAATAACTCCACACAAATTAAATGTACCTTTTACGCGACTGACGGATTTGCGGATCACCGCAGGGGAGTGTAAAAGTTATGGTGCCGACCGTCTGGGCGATTCAGTTTATTTGAACTGATTTGCCTTTTTCTGTTTTTTAGGCAAATATCACAGTAAGGAGGAAAAAATATGGAACACAAAAATTGGAATGGATTTGCAGATGGTATCTGGAAAGACGAGATAAACGTTCGTGATTTTATCCAGACGAACTATAAGGAATACAAGGGAGATGACAGTTTTCTTGCGGGGGCTACTCAGCGCACCGCTGGCATGATGAAAAAGCTGGAGGCGCTTTTTGCGCTTGAGAGGCAGTTTGGAGGTGTGCTGGATATAGATACGGCGACAGTTTCGTCTCTTACCAGCTTCTCTCCCGGATATATCGACAAGGACAACGAGATAATCGTGGGAATGCAGACAAACCGTCCTCTCAAGAGAAGTGTAAATCCCTTTGGCGGAATGAGAATGGTCCGTCAGGCATGCGAGGCTTACGGATATAAGCTCAGCCCAAAGGTTGAGGAGGAATTTCGCTTCCGTACCACACATAATGACGGTGTATTTCGCGCTTATACCGACGAGATGCGTCAGGCACGTAAGTGTCACGTTATCACAGGTCTTCCCGACGCATACGGCAGAGGAAGAATAATCGGTGATTACCGCCGAGTGGCACTTTACGGCGTTGACCGTCTGATTGAGGAAAAGAAAAAGGACAAGGCGCGTTTGGCAAACGGTGCTTTTAATACGGAAACCACTCGCCTTGACGAGGAGCTTTACCAGCAGATAGCGTTCCTTGGGTATCTCAAGGAAATGGCGGCAATGTACGGCTTTGATATCAGTATGCCCGCGGCAAACGCGCGAGAGGCTATACAGTGGACGTATTTCGGCTATCTTGGCGCTATCAAGGAGCAGAACGGCGCGGCTATGTCCCTCGGAAGAGTAAGCACCTTCTTTGACATATACATAGAGAGAGATATAGAAAACGGCGTTCTTACTGAGGAGGGCGCACAGGAGCTTATGGACGATTTCGTTATGAAGCTTCGTATAGCGCGTCATTTGCGTACACCCGAGTATAACGAGCTGTTCGGAGGAGATCCCATGTGGATAACCGAGGCAGTCGGCGGTATGGGAGAGGACGGCAGAACGCTGGTTACAAAGAATAGCTACCGTGTTCTCAACACGCTCTACACTCTCGGCTCTTCCCCCGAGCCCAATCTGACCGTGCTTTGGTCGAACTCGCTTCCCGAGCACTTCAAGAGATTTTGCGCTAAGGTGTCTGCGGATACTGACTCCATTCAGTACGAAAACGACGACGTTATGCGTCCCATCTACGGAGACGATTATGCTATAGCGTGCTGCGTTTCTGCCATGAAGGTCGGAAAGCAGATGCAGTTCTTCGGAGCACGCTGCAATCTGGCAAAGCTTTTGCTTATTGCTATCAACGGCGGCTACGATACCACCAGCGGTATGCACATCGGACCTCAGATGCCTGTTCTTGAGGGAGATACTCTTAACTTTGATAGCGTAATGGAGCGCTTTGAGATATACATCGCGTGGCTCAGCCGTCTTTACGTCAATACCATGAATATTATCCACTACATGCACGATAAGTATGCCTATGAAAAGATTCAGATGGCATTGCACGATACAGACGTTGAGCGCTTTATGGCGTTCGGTATTGCGGGCCTTTCCGTGGTCGCCGACTCTCTCAGCGCTATAAAGTACGCAAGCGTTCACCCTGTAAAGGACGCAAACGGCTTTATTGTGGAGTTCGATACTGTGGGTGATTTCCCCAAATACGGAAACGACGACGACAGAGTGGATCTTATCGCCAAGGATATGACTCACCGCATGATAGTTGAGCTTCGCAAGACGCCCACCTACCGCAACGCCATACATACACCTTCCGTCCTTACCATAACGTCTAACGTTATGTACGGTAAAAATACGGGAGCAACTCCCGACGGCAGAAAGGCGTCCGCTCCCTTCGCCCCCGGAGCAAATCCCATGCACAACCGCGAGGAGAACGGGGCGCTGGCTTCTCTTAACTCCGTGGCAAAGCTTAGCTATGACGATTGCCGTGACGGTATCTCCAATACCTTCTCCATAACCCCCGAGGCGCTGGGAAGGACTGACGAGGAGAGAGTGGGCAATCTTGTTTCCATTCTTGACGGATATTTCGCAAAGAAGGCTCACCACATAAACGTAAACGTGCTTAACCGCGAAACGCTTATGAAGGCGTATGAGGATCCCGAGGCGTATCCCAACCTTACTATCCGTGTGTCGGGCTATGCCGTAAACTTCCACAAGCTTTCCCGTGAGCAGCAGCGCGAGGTCATCAGCCGTACATTCCACGAGAACGTATGACAGAGACTGTGACCAAGGGCAGGATCCACTCCATTCAGAGCCTCGGTGCTCTGGACGGACCGGGAATACGCTTTACTGTTTTCATGCAGGGCTGCAATCTTCGTTGCGGCTGCTGCCACAATCCCGATACATGGTCGCCCTCTGAGGGTACGGAATATACCGCTGAGCAGATCGTTTCCAAGGCGGTGCGCTACCGTGAGTATTTTGGGACGGACGGCGGGATCACCCTCTCGGGCGGAGAGCCGCTCCTGCAGGCGGCGTTTGCAAAAGAGGTGTTCGAGCGTTGTCACGCCGAGGGAATAAACACTTGTATTGATACGTCGGGAAGCGTGATGAACGGTGACGTAATGGCGCTTCTTGAGCACACGGACAGGGTATTGCTGGATATCAAATACACCGAGGGGGAGCTTTACCGCAAGCACGTAGGCTGCGATATGGGCAGAGTGTTGGAATTTCTCGGATATCTCGATAGCAAGCACATTCCCGTTACCTTGCGTCAGGTAATAATCCCCACGCTTAACGATAACGGAGAAAACATACGAAAGCTAAGAGAAATATCGAAAAAATATTCCTGCGTGGACAAGACGGAGCTTTTACCCTTCAGAAAGATGTGCCAGATGAAGTACGATAAGCTTGGAAGGAAATTTGCATTCGGTCATATCCCCGAGCCTGATGGACGGACGATGAAGGAGCTTGAAAGTATTTTATATACATAAAGAAAAGGGAGCTGAGTCAAATGACTCAGCTCCCATATTTTTTGTAAGGTGTTACATCGTAACGAGGAAGAATCTGAGAGTGAAGAGGATAGCGATAAGTGTTACAACGATATCCTTCTTTGTGAATTTTCCTGTTACAGCTGTGATGATAACGTAAGAGATAGCGCCGATTGCGATACCGTTGGAGATGGAGTATGTCAAAGGCATCATGATAAGCGCGAGGAATGCGGGAACTGCAGCGGTGATGTCCTTCATATCGACCTTTGCGAAGTTCTTGAGCATGAGAACTCCCACGTAAATAAGAGCGGGAGCGGTAGCGCATGCGGGAACGATAGCCGCAACGGGGGTGAGGAAGAGACATACTGCGAAGCAAGCCGCGGTAACAAGAGAAGCAAGACCTGTTCTTCCGCCTGCGGCAACGCCGGAAGCAGACTCAACGAACGTAGTACATGTAGACGTTCCGAGAACGGCACCTGTAACGGTAGCGATAGAGTCGGAAGCCATGGACTTGTTTATGTCGATGGGGTCGCCGTTTTCGTCAAGCATATTTGCCTGAGAAGCCGTTCCGTAAAGTGTTCCGATGGTGTCGAACATATCAACGAGGCAGAATGTGATAACGAGAACGATAGCGTTTACGATAGCGCTCGTACCGCCCGAGAATACGCTGAAGCCCTTGAATGCGCCAAGGAAGCCGTACTCGCCGAAGTCCTTGAAGGACTGACCGATCATTCCCAGATCGAAGGAGGGAAGGGTCCATGTGGAGAGGTAGTAAAGGACGGTAACGCCTGCGATGGTGATGATAACAGAACCCTTTACGTTCTTCTTTTCAAGGATAGCTATAACGAACAGACCGAGAAGAGCGAGAACTACGGGAGCGATAGCTACCCATGCGTCAAATACGCTCTTGCCTGTGATAGCACCGTGGAAATCAAAGAACTGTACGAAGGTGTACTGATTTGCCTGAATGATACCTACGTTCTTAAAGCCGATAAGGGCGATGAACAGACCGATACCTGCGGGAATTGCCTTCTTAAGACAGTCGGGAAGAGCTTTTGCGATATATGCTCTTGCGCCGGTTACAGAAAGAATAAGGAATACTACACCCGAGAGAAGGATAATGCAAAGGCCCTGGCGGTAGCCCTCAACGGGATCTGAGCCGCTGAGAAGCGCGGGAAGAATGAATGACACGAAGAAGAATGAGTTCAGACCCATTCCGCATGCCTGAGCGAAGGGGAGCTTTGCATAGAAAGCGTAGAGCAGAGTACCGATAACAGCAACGAGGATAGAAGCAACGTAAACTGCGTTCCAGATGCTATCAAATATTCCGCCGAAGGTAAATCCAACTACCTGGTTGGGGTTTGTGACCACGATATACGCCATAGCGAAGAAGGTGGTAAGACCTGCGACGATCTCAGTTTTTACGTTTGAGCCGCGTTCGCTGATCTTAAAAAACTTGTCAAGCTTTTTGTTCATGGTTTTTTATTTCTCCTTTATTTGAAATATGATAGATATAGTTTACCATATATGGCAACAAAAATCAATATTTTTTGATAAATTTCTTATTATTTTTAACACCAAACCGTCACCTGATCGTCACAAAGACCGAGTTTATTTTATCCCTTATGACAATTTTTTCATTTTGTTATTACTTGGTTTTCACAATGTTTATATTTAAATGGTAAAATAGATCGTAGCAAATTTTATAAGGAGAGAGTGTTATGAAAAAAACTTCTCAAATCATTTCCGCCGCTATGACTCTTGCGTTGGGAATCCTCTTTGTCATTCTGAAGGCTGACGTCGTTGGAATTTGTCTTACCGTTCTCGGTGTTGCTCTTATAGTTGTAGGTGTTCTCGACCTCATCAAGATGAGCGTGGTGTCAGGTGTTATCAAGTCGGTGTTGGGTGTTGCCGTTCTCGTTGCAGGCTGGTTGTTGCTTGACGTTGCGCTTCTTATCCTCGGCATCGTATTGCTTATATACGGTATTCTTGAGTTTATCAAGAGACTGCTTGGAAAGAAGAAGGGCGACAGACTGTGGGCGTATATTCTCGGTCTCGTTTCTCCCGTTATTTGTATAGTAGCTTCCGTGTTCCTTATAACGAGCAGAGGCTCTGCTATTGAGTGGACTGTCATCGTTGGCGGTATTTTCCTTATCATTAACGGCGTTCTTGCGCTTATAAGCGCGGTGGGCTCTAAAAACTGAGGCTACATAAAGAAAACGGCTGAGTCAGCATAACTCAGCCGTTTTTGGTTGAGGAAATATAAATTGGGATTTAGCGATGTGTTCGCTATATTAGCACTTACTTCATAAGGCTCCCTCCGGGAGGGAGCTGTCAGCGAAGCTGACTGAGGGAGAGTGCGTCAAAACATAATGAAATCTTAACCGTTATGCACGCAGGC
>JAGAPH010000103.1 GCA_017623375.1 Clostridia bacterium
AGCCTGCGTGCATAACGGTTAAGATTTCATTATGTTTTGACGCACTCTCCCTCAGTCAGCTTCGCTGACAGCTCCCTCCCGGAGGGAGCCTTATGAAGTAAGTGCTAATATAGCGAACACATCGCTAAATCCCAATTTATTGACTAAAAAATTATCTAAAAAATTTCTTAAACGCTCCGTTAGTGGCGAGGGTGTCTATGCCACAGAGAAGCAGTAGCGCGTCAGGGTCTGACGAGTCAAGTATTTGGGAGATGGGTGTATTACAATAGCGAGGATCGACCACGGTAAGATCAAAATGACGCGCCAGCAACGGAATGACTGCGTTGGCGAAGCTATCCTTTATTATCAGCAGTTTAGGTCTTTGTGAGCCGTGATCTGCGGAGATGCTCACAAGTCCGTGATTTCCGCCGAGAAATACTTGATATTTGTCTTTTTGCGAAAGCTTTGACATATCGTAAAGCGAGTGGAGAGCGCAACCGCTATCACTGCATACTATTTTATATTTGTCGTCCCCAACATATCTGTAAAGGGTTATGGAGTCATATGCCGTTGGAATAAGCCCTGCCTTGGAATATGTGCTTCCCAGAAAATCGTCGCATACCTGATTTACCGTAAAATCGGATATCCCATATGGAGAAAATCCCAGCTCGTTGGCTAAGGAAAGATATAGGGTATATGCTCCCTCTGCCGTAAGATGATGGTCGGTCTTGTAATATGAGTCAGAGGAAAGCGCGCACGCGAAGGAATCACTGTAAAGCCCCGCATTTTTTACTGCATCGGTCACGCGCTGCGCCTGCTCTGAGCGGTAAAGCGGCAAGGGACCAACGCATACGTCTATGCTTCTCGGTACGGTTCGGCAAATAAACGCTCCCCCGTAACTTTGCCCAAATCGCAGTATGGCGCTGAGATTTTGCTCCAAAAGGTCGGTGCTTTTGTAAACGCATTTGTCTGCCAATCTTCCGTCTCTGCTGAAAATAACGTTATTGTTCTGCTGCCTGCCAAGTCCCAGCTCACAGAGTGCCTTGGTGGATATCATCTGCCTTCTCAGCGGAATATTGTCCGAATAAAAGGCAGATAGCTCCGTAAAAAAATCACCGCTCCGCAAGGAGCTTACAGAAAACCGAGGGGCGTCGGAAAGTGCTCTGTTTTCCTCCTCGGAAAAATCGCTTTTGGGCAACGTGTACACGCAGATACCCAAAGAAAGCAATATAAAAGCGCAGACAGTAACGAACAGACTGTCTATGAGTCTGTCCTTTTTTGAAAAGATTTTTTTCATTCTATCACCGAAAAAATAAAGATAAGGCGGCGCCGTGCGAGCAAGCTCGGCGCTGCCTTTTTGTCGGGACTATTCACCGTGAGAGGCGTCGATATTCAGAGAGGCAAGAGCCTTTTCGTCAAAATATTCAAGAGGGTCAACGCCAAGATCGGCAACGGTCATCTCAAAGTGCAGATGAGGCTCTTCTGCTACCTCTACCATTGCGCTCTCGCCCACAGAGGCAATAAGCTGACCTGAGCGCACCGAAACGCCTTCGGCGATACCGTCGGGGAGGGTCTCGGCAAGATTTTTATAAATAGTATAGCAGTTGCCGCTATGCTTGATAGCTATGCAGTAACCCATAAGGGTGTCGTCCCATATTTTGTCCACCTTTCCGTCAGCGGCGGCGTAAACGGGAGCGTTTGCTTCGGTGACGATATCAACTCCAAGGTGTACTCGGTAGTCGTTCATCGTGTTTGAATATACCTGAAGCGTGGGATCGTGCTTTTTGGTAAGCGCTCCATTGACGGGAAGCACGAAGGTAGGAAGCTTGTCCTCAACGGGCTTCGAGGTGGTATCCTCGGGGGTCACTGTGGGAGTCTTAGGGGGATCGTTCTTTTCCGTATCAGCGGGAGGAGTTACGGTCTCGTTGCGCTCGGTATTGGGCGAGGTGTCAAGGGGAATATCGTCCTTTTTTGAACGGTTGCTTGCTATTGCCACCGCGGTAATGATGATGACGGCAACGATCAGAACACAGGTCGATACTACCGCTGTACGGTTGACTTTGATGTTTTTTAATTTTTCTCGAAAGCTTTGCTTGTTGAATTCTTCAGACATAGTAGTCTCCTTTGCACGTTTTTAGTTTTTTGCCTCTTGTATTTTGTATTATTGACGCGCGAAGCAAGCTTTATTCGATGAGAGAAAAAAATATAATGGGCCATACAGAAAAATCCCTATTATCCCCTCTATTTTGACAATTTTCATGGAAAAAAATGTAAACAATCCATTAATTGCCAAAAAAGGCTATTGACAATTTGGGAAAAATGTAATATAATGTATTTGCGCGAGAGAAAATCTCGATAAGAAGGAAAATATGTTGAAAGGAGAAGGCAGAAATGAAATCTACAGGTGTTGTTCGAAAGGTAGACGAGCTTGGAAGAATAGTGCTCCCCATCGAGATACGTAAGGTCCTCGATATCAAGCAGAAGGACGCTATTGAGATCTTTACTGATGCTGATAAGATCATTCTTCAGAAATACCAGCCTGCGTGCGTATTTTGCAATAATACGGACGACGTCGTTTACTTTAACGGCAAGAGAATTTGTTCCGACTGTATAAAGATGCTTAAGGAACAGCTTTGATCGAGGCTCCATCGGGGAGCAGGTGCAGACAGAATAAAACCGTGTGATGGCATCACACGGTTTTATTTTTATTCTTTTTTTCAAGACGATCTTTTACTATCTGACCCGTAAGACTGTATGCAACGGAGCACAGTGGGACGCTTATGAGCATTCCGAGTATTCCGAAGGAGCTTCCGATGGTGACTGCGATAAGCACCCAGAAGCCGGGGAGTCCCACCGACTTGCCCATGACTTTCGGGTAGATAAGATTTCCCTCTATCTGCTGCAGCACTATCATAAATACCACGAACCATATTGCCTTGACGGGGTCGACCAGCAGTATAAAGAACGCGCCAAGCGCAATGCCGATAAAGGCTCCGAAGATAGGTATAAGAGCGGTAACGCCGATAAGCGTTGATATAAGCACGGCGAAGGGAAGGCGGAAGGCAAGCATACCAAAAAGGCAAAGTCCACCGAGGATCAGCGCCTCAAGAAGCTGTCCTGTTATAAAGCCTGTAAACGTTCTCGAGCACAGAGATGATATACGCAACAGGCTTTTTTTGTGCTCGTCTGACATAATAGCCGACAAAAGCTTATTCAGCTGAGCGGCAAGCGCTTCCTTTTTGGCGAGAACGTAAACGGCAATGACCGTGGCAAGTATGATATCGAAAATTGCGGTTATCACACCCGATACCACGTCAAAGGAAATGTCGATCCACATGTGCCCGTGCTCTGTGAAATATTCCTTTACCATGCCGAGTATCTTGTCGGCGTTAATATTGATCTCGGGAAGCTTAAAGCCGTATCTGCCCATAAAGCGAACCAGATACTGCCAATATCCGTTTGCCCTGTCCGCAAGTATGGGTAGGGAGTTGACAAGCCCCAGAATTGAGTTTTTAAGCTGGGGAAAAACGGCGAAGATAAGAGCGATGACGATGCCCGCAAGTGCCAGAAGGCAAAGCCCTATGCAGGTTATTCTTTTTATTATGCCGTGGGAGCGGCGGCTATGGTTTTTATCTATCCTGTCCCAAAGCCGCTCCAGAAGCTTCAGCGGTATATTGAGAATAAACGCCATGGCAAGACCCAGCAGAATAGGAGACAGTATACCGAGCAGACCTGTGAAAAAGCTTAAGAGATGCGAAAAATTAACTATTGCGACGCATATAAGTATGGCAACTGTTATTAAAAACAGCGTTCGCGTCAGCGTGCTTTTTTGCATAAGCTCTTCCTCCTGTTCTGTTTTTGCGTTCAATATAATATATGCGGTAAATACAATTAAGTGTTGACTGTATGAGGGACGATTATTCACCCTCGGCAGTGGATAAGATAATTTTACCACAATTATTTTGTTTTTTCAATATGTATGTTATGAAAATTCTTGCTAATATCAAACATACCTGACAGTAAAAAGTGGGCTAAGTCAATGACTCAGCCCGCTTTGATCTTATAAATTATTACAGCATTGCCGCGCCGATTATTCCCGCGTCGTTGCCAAGCTTTGCTATACGAATGTCGGTCATTTCCACAACACCGCCGCCGTACTGTTCACTGCGGATAATGGGGAGCAGTGAGTCGATAAGCGACTGCCCCTCGCCTGAGATACCGCCGCCCAAAGATATGACCTCGGGCTGGAATATATTTATGATGGTTGCAAGCCCCGATGCCAGATATTTGATATACTTGTCATATACCTCCTTGGCTGCCTCGTCTCCAGCGCGCATAGCGTCGCACGCAGTTCTGCCCGATACCTTGGGAGCATCTGCCATAACGGTAGCTCTTCCCGAAGCCTTACATTCCTCTATCTTTTCCTTGGTCATGCGGATAAGCGCCGTAGCGGAGGAATAAGCCTCCCAGCAGCCCTTTCTTCCACAGGAGCAGGGAGCGCCGTCAACCTGAATAACGATATGACCAAGCTCACCGCCGGCATAGTTGAAGCCCGAATATACCTTGTTGTCAATAATAATTCCGCCGCCAACACCTGTTCCAAGGGTTATCATAATGCTGTTGCGTGTGCCCTTTGCCGCGCCAGCGCATGCCTCACCCCAAGCCGCCGCGTTTGCGTCGTTTTCGATCTTTACGGTAACGTCCTCGCCAAGATCCTTTCTGAGAAGCTCGGCAATGGGGAATTTGCGGAAGGGAAGGTTGTTTGCGTATTCAACAACACCTGTGTCGTGGTTAGCGATACCGGGAGTTGCGATACCGATGCTTACTACATCTGAAAGGGATATGCCCATGTCCTCGCAAAGCTTCTTGCAAAGGGCGGCGATATCGGCAACTATCTCCTCGCCGGGACGGGTAGCACCCGTGGGAACGCTCAATTTCTTTACAAGCTCAAGATTTTCATTAACAAGACCAACGGCAATATTAGTGCCGCCAAGGTCAACGCCCAATCTGTACATTATTTTTCTCCTTAATAAACTTATTGATTATATTATAATAAATCCCTTTTAAAGTGTCAAGTATTTTTTTCCTTTTTTTGCTTGACCGATCCCTTTGCAAAGGCGCATAGGTGCGCAAGTGGGCACTCGCCGCAGCGCGGAGCGCGGGCTGAGCACACGTCTCTGCCAAACTGCACGATGCGGTGGCAGAAATCCGATTGCTTTTCGGGCTCTATGAGCTTTACCATTATTTTTTCCACCTTGTGCGCGTCCTTAAGCTCTGTTGGGTACATACCCAGCCTGCCGCATATCCTTATGCAGTGGGTGTCCGCCACAATAGCGGGCTTGCCGTATATGTCCCCGAGAAGTAGATTTGCGATCTTCCGTCCTACCCCCGGGAGACTGAGAAGAGAGTCCATGTCGTCGGGGACTTTGCCGCCGAAATCGTCGCGGACTATACGGCACTCGTCCTTGATATTTCTTGCCTTAGTCTGCCAAAGACCGCAGGGGCGCACTATGTCGGCAATGCCCTCAAGGGGAGCGTCCGCAAGGGAGTCAAGAGTGGGGAAGCGAGCAAAAAGCTCACGGCACACCTCGTTGACCCTCGCGTCTGTGCATTGCGCCGAAAGACGCGCCATGACCATAAGCCGCCACGGCTCTCCGCCGTGCTCAAGGGCGCAGACCGCCTCGGGGTATATCCCCTCAAGAATAGCGACGGTCTCTGCCATTTGCCTGCGTTTTGCCGCCTCAGTCATGCTTGCTTTCCTTTTTGGCGGTGAAATACGTGCCTATGTGTCCGCCGTCAAGAAGAGTGTAAAGTATCTCGGGCTCGTGACCGTTGAGAATGAACATGGGGATACCCTGCTCGGTAACGAGCTTTGCCGCATTGAGCTTGGCTATCATTCCGCCCGTTCCTCTGTCCGTTCCCGCGCCGCCCGCGATAGCGTAGATGCTGTCGTCGATGCACTCAACGCGGTCAATGAGCTTTGCGTCGGGATTTGTACGGGGATCGGAGTCGTAAAGACCGTCTATGTCCGAAAGATTCAGGAGAAGGTCTGCCCCGCAAAGCTCTGCCACGTATGCGGAGAGTATGTCGTTTCCGCCGAACTTGGTAAGCTCGTCGGTGGATACCGAGTCGTTTTCGTTGACTACGGGGATACAGTTCATCTCAAGCAGCCTGCGGAAGGTGTTCTCAGCCGCCGCTCTGCGCTCGGGGTTTGAAAGCACCTCTTTGGTCATGAGTATCTGAGCCACGGTATGACCGTAATCGGAGAAGAACCTGTCGTATATCTTCATAAGCTCGCTCTGACCGACCGCAGCCATAGCCTGCTTTTCCTCGGGAGTTGAGGGTATTCTTCCAAAGCCCATTTTTGCTACCCCCGCGCTTACCGCGCCCGAGGAGACCAGCACTACCTGAACGCCCCAATTCTTCATGTCGGAAAGCACCTTGACAAGCTTTTCTATACGGCGCAGATTAAGGTGTCCCGTGCTGTGTGTCAGCGTGGACGTTCCCACCTTTACCACTATTCTTTTACTGTCTCTGAAATATCCCATAAACGTGACCTCTTTTCTTGGGAATACTTATTTTTCCTTTATATCAATATATTATACATCATTTTTTCCACGTTTTCAATAGCTGAGCCGAAAATACTTGACAAAAAGTGCGCCCGTTGGAAACAACGGGCGCGGGGAATAATCAGCTTGCTTTTTTACTCTTTGTTTTTTTACAACATATGAAGGATATTCCACCTATAAGTACGACAGCAGAAGGTATTATCCATGCAAGATGTACGAGACTGAATACTTTGTTTTCGGATTTCGAGTTGTTTGTTTCATTTGCTTTATCTGTTTCGGTTGCTTCGTTTGCTTCAACAACATATTCACTCCAAGCAGTAGCGTCAATGTCATATCCGACATCACCATCAGGATCGTGAGTGCTTTCTGCTTCTGCGGCAAAATTGTAAAACACGTTCAATGGCATGAGATATCCGATATCCTTGCTGCGGTCACCGTAACAAAGTTGATTATAATAAACGTAATCTCCGTTATCGGTTACAAAGTATATGTATATGCCGTTATATGCTACCATTCCGTTAAGACAGTAAATTTCCAACACCTTCAGATTTTCTATGTTACTTGTAGCTGAAGTGGAATTGAACAAGGTATCGTAAGAAAGAGTGCAGTCATAAAGAAAATCGTATATATAGAGCTTATACCACGATAGGTCTTTAGCGGTAGTAACCGTTCCGTTAATGATACGCTTTGAACAAACAGTATCCTCATTTGTGGGAACTAAATAGCATACAAAGCCTTGGTCTAAAAGATCGTCGACAGTCTTTCTTTCTGCAAAAAAAGGCATATATATACTGTTAAAAAGCTTTATAATTACGTCATTATCGGAATTTTTTAACAGATCGTATTCTTCCTGACTTATATTCAATGAGTCTGTTATAGGAGATACGTCGTTTGTGGCATGGATATTTATACACAACGTTGAAGATACTGTTAAAATCACTAACAGAATAGATAAAATTTTTTTCATATCTGCCTCCTTTCGTCTACTTATATTATAAATTATTTTCCTTTATATGTCAATATAAAGTTTATGTTGTCATATAAGAGCAGTAGTTTAATACATCAAAAATGCATATAAATTATTGCCCGAATTGAGACAAGATGAAAAAAATCAAAAAAATACGATTTTTTTAAAAAATTTTCTTTACAAATTGAGGTTTTTTTGTTATACTATTATACGTAAAAAATCTATTTGCCCATTTTGTATGGGTCAAAGCAAGGGGTGTTTTAATATGAGCCGTATGATTGGTACGGTATCCCGCGGTGTTCGTACACCGATTATAAGAAGCGGTGACGATATAGTAAAGATCGTTACAGATTCCGTTTTGGAAGCCGCTCAGGACGACGGATTCGCAATACGCGACAGAGACATTATAGCAATGACCGAGGCGATAGTAGCCCGCGCGCAGGGTAACTACGCAAGTGTTCAGAACATTGCGGACGACGTTCGCGCTAAATTCGGCGGTGAGACAGTGGGTGTTATCTTCCCGATACTGAGCCGTAACCGTTTTGCTATCTGCCTTCGCGGAATAGCATCGGGTGCTAAGAAAATAGTTCTTATGCTTTCCTATCCCTCCGACGAGGTAGGAAATCATCTCGTCAGCCTTGACGCTCTTGACGAGAAGGGAATAAACCCTTATTCGGACGTACTCGACCTTAAGAAATACCGTGAGCTTTTCGGATATGAGAAGCATACCTTCACGGGTGTTGACTACGTTGAATATTATGAGAATCTCATTAAGGAGAGCGGAGCGGAGGTGGAAATAATTTTTGCTAACGACTGCAGAGCTATCCTTAATTATACGAAAAACGTTTTGTGCTGTGATATTCACAGCCGTCAGCGCACCAAGAGACTTCTCAAAGCCGCAGGCGCTGAAAAGGTATTCGGACTTGACGAGATCCTTAACGCTCCCGTAAACGGAAGCGGATATAACGAGAATTACGGTCTGCTTGGCTCCAATAAGGCGACTGAGGATCAGGTAAAGCTTTTCCCTCGCGACTGTCAGCCTGTAGTCGACGCCATTCAGGCGAAGATACTTGAAAAGACGGGCAAGCACGTTGAGGTAATGGTTTACGGAGACGGTGCATTTAAGGATCCTATAGGAAAGATATGGGAGCTTGCCGATCCGGTAGTTTCCCCCGCATACACGTCGGGACTTGAGGGAACTCCCAACGAGCTCAAGCTCAAGTATCTTGCCGACAACGATTTTGCCGATCTCTCGGGCGAGGCGCTCAAGGCGGCTATCAAGGATAAGATCACGCAGAAGGACGGTGACCTTGTGGGACAGATGGTGTCCGAGGGAACGACTCCCCGCCGCCTTACCGACCTTATCGGCTCGCTTTGCGACCTGACCTCAGGCTCTGGTGACAAGGGAACTCCCGTGGTCTATATTCAGGGTTATTTCGATAACTACACGACGGACTAAAAAAGAATTACGGCTGTTGCGAAAGCAACAGCCGTTTTTGTGCTTAAAATCCGTTAAATCCCAAAGATTTTATAAGCGTGGGGTAATCCTTGTAGCAGTAATTCATATCAAACATAACGCTCTCGCCTTTGGTGTCAACGATCCCGTCTATAGTTCCCGTCTCGGTAAACTGCCACATGCACATGTGCTCACCGTATTTCTCTAAATCCCATTCGGCTTCACTGTAGACCTTATCTATATATGGATATCTTGCGTACCAAATATCAAAGAGAGTAGTTACCTTGCTTGTGTGGAGAAGCGTTGTCAGCCACTTATTGTTGGTGTAGAGGGCGGCGTAATAGCCGTTTTCCTGAAGAGTGGAGATAAATTCAACACATATGTCCGTTAGAACGTCCTTGCCCAGACCTTCTAAGCGCTGAGCCTCTAAATCAAAGAAGATAGGGTATTCAAACTGCTTTCCTTCAAGCAGGGAAAGACAGAATAGCGCTTCTTCCTTCGCCTCCTCCGTGTTGTCGGCGTAAGAGTAGAAATACGCTCCGAGCATAAGCCCTGCCGCTCGGGCGTTTGTGTAATCCGAATCAAACGTGGTGTCCTTGACACCGATATAGCCCGCTCTGATAATGGCAAAATCCATGCCCGCCGCTTTTATCTTTGCCCAGTCAAGAGATCCGTCCTTTGTTTGACTGTGCTTGCCGTAATAAGTATCTATTCCCTTGGCAAGTGACTGAGAATTGCCCGAATACGCGCCCTTAAATATATCGGAATAAAAACGGTAATCACCCACGTAAGAAAATCCGCAGTGGCAGGTATATTTGGTGCTGCCCGTTTGATTTTTTGCCGAAACGTGAAGAGTCTCTGTGGTGAAATCATGTCCAAGAGGCTTCACGATGTCGAACGTGTAGCGGTACTCACACGCGTTACACACCGCGGTCTTGAAGCCCTCCGTATTGCAGGCTGCCTTTGTCTCTACAACGGTCAGATCATGTCCAAGGGGAGCCACCTTGTCAAATGTATAAGAATAATCGCAAAGACTGCACGATGCAGTCTTGAAGCCCTCTGTATCGCAGGCGGGGGCTGTCTGTTCAACGGAGAGCGCGTGTCCGATGGGAGATATATAATTGGTAGTAAAGCTGTATCCGCAGTTGCAGCTCATTCTATCATATCCTTGATCGGTGCACGTAGGAGGAATTGTCTCCTTGGAGAGGGTGTGACCTGTTGGAGCAACGAAATCCGAAGCGTATTCGTATCCGCAATCACTACAGGTGTGCAATATCATTCCTTCTAAGCTACACGTGGGCGCAACGGTCGACTCCGACATATCGATGTGTCCACATTCTTTGTTACATGATGAGAATAAAAAAAGAACGGCGCCCATCGCGCATATGATCACAAATGATCTGATAACCGAATGGTTTTTCAAGTATGCCCTCCGAAATAACTATATAATAGGAAGAAAAAACTCTTTGCATAATTATAACATTAATATGAAATCATGTCAATAAAAAATTACAGTAAGCCTTAAAAATATATTTTTCAACATTTTTTGAAAAAATTTTCAAAAACCTCTTGACAGGGAGGGAAGAAAGTGATATAATATGCGAGTCGCCTTGAGAGAGGCGGGAACACGAAGCTGACTGAGAGAAAAAATTTCAAGAAAATTTGAAAAAAGATCTTGACAAGCGAAGCTGAGTGTGGTATAATAGACAGGCTGTCCCGCCCGAGAGGGAAGCGGAGAGCGAA
>JAGAPH010000104.1 GCA_017623375.1 Clostridia bacterium
GAGTGCGTCAAAACATAATGAAATCTTAACCGTTATGCACGCAGGCTCCTCCACCCGCTACGCGGGAGCCCCCTCTCGGAGGGAGCCTTATGTGAGTGCGAACACAGATTGTAAACCCACCGATAAATCAAAATTTGAAATCGCCTTACGTAACATCACGCTGCCCTTTCTGGGCGCGCTGCCACTGCTTTGGGCTTAAGCCGTACCTATTCTTGAACATCTTGGAGAAATTCCCCGCGTCCTCGTATCCGCAAAGGGTGGCGGTCTCCTCTACCGTGCGCCCCTCGGAAAGATAGGCTCTTGACTCCTCAAGCCTCACGTTTACGATGTATTCCTGTACGGTCATGCCCACCCTTTGCTTGAATATCCTTGAGAGATACCTGCGGTCAAGACCTATCTGTGCCGCTATCCGCTCCACCCGCAGAGGGGTCATATAAAGCGCGCGGACATGATCCTTGACCTGTCTTACGTAGTCGCTTCTCTCACTCTTGCCCTCAAAAAGCTGAGCGTACATACGGAACAACAGACCTGCCACGCGGTATTCTCCCAGCTCTCCTCCCATGCAGTCCTCCATTTCCCTTATCAGACCTGCGGGAAAGGAGAACACCGCGGGAAGCTCCACAAATTTTTTTGCCAGCTCTCCGTCAAAGGCGACCCACTCGTATCGCCACGGATCTTTCCCGTCGGCAACATAGGTAACGGTCTCGGCGGGGTGTATTATAAACGCCTGTCCCGCGCTTACGTCGTAGGTCCCCTCCTGCTTATACACTCGTCCCCGTCCCTTGACCACGTAATGTATAAGCGTGTATTTGCGCACGGCAGGTCCGTAGGACTGTCCCGACGCGCAGGTCTCACTGCCCACGAACAGAGGATTGAGATCGTGCAGATGTTGGTTTACCATCAGCGTTACACTATAATCAGAGCTTCTTTCCATATCTACCGCCTCCAGCTGAAATAACAGTTACATTATACCATATTTCAGTTACAATATGCAATGTTATTTTTAGCTAAAATATGCTATAATAACTGTGGCTATTGCCAACTTCGCGGTATCGGTCTCGGAAGAAGCTCCTGCTTACATAATAACTTATTTTAAAAGGAACGATCATGAGAGACGAAATACTTAAAAAGCTGTCGGCACTCAGCGCCGAGGAGCAATTCACCCCCGTGGAGGACAGACCCTCCCAGCAATCGATCTATTCAAAGCCAGGCAGATTTATAATCGAAAGGCGCATCATATCCAGCATCTCAACGGGCGAGGCGACTGCCGCCGTCTGTATGCGCTCCCACCCACGCTTTCGCGCCTTCCCCTCCCACACCCACGATTTTATTGAGATAATGTACGTGTGCGGCGGCTCTATCACCCACGAGATAGGCGGGCGGGCAGTGACCGTCAAGGCGGGCGACATGATAATTCTCGGCAGGGACACGCGCCATTCCATAAAACCGTCTACCATTTCAGATATTGGTATAAATCTTATAATATCCGCCGATCTTTTTGAGGTACTGCTCAATACTCTTCGCCATGACTCCTCGCTGAACACAAGGCGGCTGAAAACGCTTCTTGACAGAGGAGACGACAAGCGCTTTTACCTGTTTCGAAGCTCGGAGAGCGTACAGATAAGTAACCTTATGGAGAGCATGATATATTCGGTGGTATGCAAGGAAAACATCGACGGATACGTGCTTGAGCAGTCGGTAAAGCTGCTGCTTTGCTATCTTTGCTCGGTATCCGAGGACTCGGAGCGTGAGGAAAGCGAGGACACCTACGGCGAGCAGACAAAAAAGAAGATAGTCAAGTATATCCGATCCTCCTACAGTACGGCAACCCTTACCGAGGCGGCAGAGATGCTGGGACTTTCTCCCACCTATCTGAGCCGTTGGATACGCAGGCATTTCGGAGTGTCCTTCAAGGAGCTTCTGATGAGAGAGCGCTTTGCCGTAGCGAGCGATCTTCTGCGAACCACCGATCTTCCCATCGGCGACATTTTTCTGCATATTGGATACGAAAACAGCAGTTATTTTCACAAGGAATTTAAAAAGCGCTTCGGCATGACACCAAATAATTACAGACGTGCTCAGTAAACGTGGGGGTATATCACAGTTAAATTGGGATTTAGCGATGTGTTCGCTATATTAGCACTTACTTCATAAGGCTCCCTCCGGGAGGGAGCTGTCAGCGAAGCTGACTGAGGGAGAGTGCGTCAAAACATAATGAAATCTTAACCGTTATGCACGCAGGC
>JAGAPH010000105.1 GCA_017623375.1 Clostridia bacterium
GAGAAAGACCTTCGGAGACAACGCCTGAGGCAGTTAAATTGGGATTTAGCGATGTGTTCACTATATTAGCACTTACTTCATAAGGCTCCCTCCGGGAGGGAGCTGTCAGCGAAGCTGACTGAGGGAGAGTGCGCCAAAACATAATGAAATCTTAACCGTTATGCACGCAGGCTCCTCCACCCGCTACGCGGGAGCCCCCTCTCGGAGGGAGCCTTATGTGAGTGCGAACACAGATTGTAAACCCACCGACAAATCAAAATTTGAAAAAAATAACAAACATATATTTACAACACGAAAGGAGGACGAATATGCCATCAGCAGATCACAACGGCACAGACAGGTGCTATTTATGCCCTCGCAAATGCGGAGCGCGCCGAGGCGAGGGTGAGGTGGGCGTATGCGGTGAGACTAACGTCATGCGCGTATCCCGTATCGCTCTGCACCCCTACGAGGAGCCGCCCATAAGCGGCAGACTTGGCTCGGGCACAGTTTTCTTTTGCGGCTGCTCTCTGCGCTGCGTTTTCTGTCAGAACAAGGACATCAGCCGAGGAGCTGCCTCGGGTAAGCAATATTCACCCAAGGCGCTTGCGGACGAGCTTTTCCGCCTTGAGGCTGAGGGGGCGTCCAACATAAATCTCGTCACCCCCACCCACTTCACAGACGCCGTGATAGAAACGCTGAGTATAGCAAAGCCCCGTCTGTCCATTCCCGTGGTCTATAACACGTCGGGCTATGAAAGAGTGAGCACCCTGCGCTCCCTTGAGGGGCTTGTGGACGTATATATGCCCGACTTCAAATACGCTTCCCCTTCCCTCGCCTCCCTCTATTCCTCAGCCCCCGACTACCCCTCCGTTGCCATAAAGGCGCTGAGGGAGATGTTCAGGCAGGTAGGACGCTGCCAATACGGAGAGGACGGCACGCTGAAGCGTGGACTGCTTGTGCGCCATCTTGTTCTCCCAAGCTGCCGCAAGGACAGCATAGAGGCGCTGACAATGCTCTCCGAGGCTCTTCCCGTGTCGGATATACTTCTCAGCCTCATGAGTCAGTACACCCCCGAATTTGCCCTTGATTGCCCCCACAAGAGCCTGCACAGGCGGCTGACCCGCTTTGAGTATGAGTCGGTAGCACAGCACGCCCTCGCCCTTGGCTTTGACGGCTTTACCCAGTCCCTTTCCTCGGCGGTAAAGGACTACACGCCACAGTTTAAATAACACTCCAAAAAATTCCACAACAAAAAATTTCCTTATCTGTTTAAGAGAGCATACTTTGCGGCAAAAATATAATTGCAGGCAAAGCTTGCCTGACGGTAAAAAGCCGTACTACAAACGGATACGGAGTGTGAAAAAATGAGTGTAAAACGCGGAGACATCTATTACGCAGATCTCAGCCCCGTGGTGGGCTCAGAGCAGGGCGGACTCAGACCCGTGCTGATAATACAAAACGACGTTGGAAACAGATACAGCCCCACGGTCATTGCCGCCGCCATAACCTCCCGAATGGGAAAGACCCGATTACCTACTCACATAGATATTTATGCGGACAAGGTGGGACTTGCCAAGGACTCGGTCATTCTTCTTGAGCAGATACGAACGCTTGACAAAAGAAGGCTTAAGGAAAAAATGGGGCATCTTGACGACGGTCTGATGTCCGAGGTCAATACGGCAATAGCGGTAAGCTTCGGGCTTGGAGAAGCCGCTCCCACCCCCGCGGCAGAGGCTTAGCGCTGCGAAGCAGATAAAAGCGGATGCGATGCACGCCCCTACAGTCGTACCCCCAGATACATCGTAGGGGCGACCATTGGTCGTCCGTTCCCACCAAACCACCGACAGATCAAAATCTGAGGTATTCTCCTTCGGCGAGCTTTGGAGGCGGATACTCAGCAAATTAATTTTGCATTGCATCGCTTTTTGTTTTTCGTCACATTTTTATATTATATTTTTCTGATTTTATTAGCTTTCATTATTCTGTTATATTATTTTTCGCCATATAATTATTTTTCAAATATCCACTTGACTTTTTGCCCGATGTGTGGTACAATATAGCCGTTGAATACAATAGCTGCCACCGGGTAGTCGAATGTAAAGCATTCGTTCGCGTATCGTTAGGTCCTTGAAGATACGCCGCGAATGCTTTTTTAACGCCCTCGGCGCAAGGGAGTGCTAATGGTAAGAATGCTTAAGCCGATTGTAAAAAGCATCACGAATCTATCAAAATTCGAGAGAATACTCTGGGCTGTATCTGTCGCTGTGGTAACGGTCAGTATGTTAGCCTCGGGAAATCCCGACGCCTTGATTTTTCTCGCGACTCTCACAGGACTTACCGCTCTTATCTTCATAGCGCGCGGCGACGTGCTGGGTCAGATACTAATTATAATTTTCAGCACATTATACGCTGCCGTATCCTTCCGCTTTGCCTATTACGGAGAGATGATTTCCTACGTTTTCATGAGCGGAGGCGTGGCGCTTCTCTCCACAGTTACATGGCTGCGCCACCCTTTCTCAGAGAAGCAGGTACGCATAAGCCGTCCGTCAAGACGAGCCCTCGCCGTCCTCGGAGCGCTCACCGTCGTCGTGACGGTAACATTCTACTTTTTGTTAAAGCTTCTCGGCACGTCCAATCTTCCGTTCAGCACGGTATCCGTCGCCACAAGCTTTGTTGCCTCCTCTCTCACTCTTCTCCGAAGCCCCTATTACGCCTTGGCTTACGCGCTCAACGACGTGGTGCTGATAGTGCTTTGGGTATGCGCCGCCATCTCCGATCCCTCCTCGATCCCCATGATCCCCTGTTTTGCTATGTTTCTCATAAATGACCTTTATGGCTTCTTTAATTGGCTGAGAATGGAAAAGCACCAAAATAAAATTAAATAAGGAACGGTTCAGTGGAGCTTTCTTCAAAGGAAGCTCCACTGTTTTTATTTTAAGGAATTCAATAAGGTAAATTGGGATTTAGCGATGTGTTCGCTATATTAGCACTTACTTCATAAGGCTCCCTCCGGGAGGGAGCTGTCAGCGAAGCTGACTGAGGGAGAGTGCGTCAAAACATAATGAAATCTTAACCGTTATGCACGCAGGC
>JAGAPH010000106.1 GCA_017623375.1 Clostridia bacterium
CTGTTACGTCGTCAACGATACCGATGGTGAAGCTGTTCTTGGGAGCGTCCTTAGCGAGCTCGTCGTAGATAGCGAAGATAGAAGAAGGAGGAGTATCCTTAGAGCCGAGACCGTAACGGCCGCCTACTACCTTAGCGCCGACACCGCCCTGAGCGAGAGCGGTAACAACGTCAAGATAAAGAGGCTCGCCGAGGGAGCCGGGCTCCTTGGTTCTGTCGAGAACAGCGATCTTCTTTGCTGTTGCGGGGATAGCTGCGATGAGCTTCTCAGCAACGAAAGGACGATAAAGTCTTACCTTAACAAGACCTACCTTCTCACCCTTAGCGGTGAGGTAATCTATAACTTCCTCTGCTACGTCGCAGATAGAGCCCATAGCGACGATGACTCTGTCAGCATCGGGCGCGCCGTAGTAGTTGAAGAGCTGATAGTTAGTGCCGATCTTTGCGTTGACCTTATCCATGTACTCCTCAACGATAGCGGGAAGAGCATCATAGTAACGGTTGCAAGCCTCTCTGTGCTGGAAGAAGATGTCGCCGTTTTCAGCGGATCCGCGAAGCACGGGGTGCTCAGGGTTGAGCGAGCGAGCGCGGAACTCAGCAATTGCGTCCATATCGACCATTTCCTTAAGATCGTCGTAGTCCCAAGTCTCGATCTTCTGGATCTCGTGAGACGTACGGAATCCGTCGAAGAAGTTAAGGAAGGGAACACGACCCTTGATGGTAGAAAGGTGAGCAACTGCTCCGAGATCCATAACCTCCTGAGGGTTGGACTCAGCCATCATAGCAAAGCCTGTCTGACGGCAAGCGTAAACGTCGGAGTGATCTCCGAAGATGTTGAGCGCGTGAGAAGCTACGCAACGGGCGGATACGTGAATAACGCAGGGAAGAAGCTCGCCGGCGATCTTGTACATATTGGGGATCATCAGGAGAAGGCCCTGAGAAGCCGTATATGTAGTTGTGAGAGCGCCTGCTGCGAGAGAGCCGTGAACGGTACCTGCAGCGCCCGCTTCGGACTGCATCTCCATTACCTTAACGTTTTCGCCCATTATGTTCTTGAGTCCTGTTGCGGACCAAGAGTCTGTGAGCTCAGCCATTACGGATGAAGGTGTAATAGGGTAAATAGCGGCAACTTCCGTAAACGCATAGGATACATGCGCAGCGGCTGTGTTACCGTCCATGGACATTTTTTTTCTTTGAATAGCCATGATATTTATTCCTCCGTTTTTAAAATTTTTTCCACCTAATATAATAACACAAAAATGCAAATAAGTAAAGAGTTATTTTAAAATTTCTTTAATATTTTATAGTAGAAATCTTGTAATTTAAGGTGTTATTTTGCAAAAATGTTAAAACAAATTAATGGTGTTCGAAGAAAAAAGTTAAAAGTCAGAATAAAAACACTTGACAGATCGAGGGTTTGCGTGTATAATATTTGAGAATTATTCTCAAATTGGAGGCGCGGCGTGGCAGAATACGTGACGGAGCAAAAGAAGATACTGAAAAAGCTGCTTGAGGAGAATTGCGATTCGGCATATACTATCGAGGAGCTTATCGACAAAATGAGAATAAACGCCGACGGACACGTTCCCGGGAAAAGCACGGTCTACCGTCTGATGACCAAGCTTGTGGCAGAGGGGACAGTAAAAAGATTTGTCCGCGGGAACAGCAGAAAATTTGCGTATCAGATAGTTATGGGAGAGCACTGCGACTGTCACCTTCATCTCAAATGTATGGGGTGCGGCAGGCTGATACATCTTGACGAGAGTGTGTCCGACGAGCTTCTTGATAAAGTGAAGAGCATAAGCGATTTTTCGATCAACGAAGAAGCTACGGTGCTTTTCGGAAGCTGTGCGGACTGTAAGAAAGACAAAGCGGGGAAATAAATGCGAAAAAATATGAGCTTTAGAAAAAGAATGGCGGCTATGCTTATCGCCCTTGCACTTGTTGCGGCGGTAATGGCGACGCTTGGCGGATGCAAGAGCAACACCGAGGACGACGGAAGGCTGCGAATAGTCTGTTCGGTATTTCCCGAATACGACTGGGTGAAAAATATAGTCGGGGACAGAGAAAATGTAGACGTTTCGCTATTGGTGTCAAACGGTACGGATCTACATAGCTACGAGGCGGCTCCTGCGGACATAGTCAAGCTCAAGCAGAGCGATATGGTCATAAGCGTGGGCGGAGTGTCCGACACGTGGATAACGGAAGCGCTGGAGGGAGAGGAGAACGTATGGCATCTGCGTCTGAGTGAGCTTCCTGAGATGACGCTTTATGATATGTCCTCGGAAAATATAGGTCACGCCCACGGGGACGAGTGCCACACGGAGCATGCGCACGGGGAAATAGACGAGCATCTATGGTTCTCTCTGAGGAATGCCATGTATGCGGTGGACTGCATTGCCGATGCGCTCTGCCTGCTTGACGGAGACGGTGCTGACGTGTATAAAGCCAATGCGGAAAGCTATGTGAAAGATCTTAAGGGCTTGGACGAACAAATGATGGAGCTTTCCACAGGCTTGGCAAATGGAAAGACCGCCATATTTGCCGACCGTTTCCCGTTTGTATACCTTTTTGAGGATTACGGTCTGAAATATCTTGCCGCTTTTGAGGGATGTACCACCGATGCGGAGGCGGATTTTGAAACTATCGTACGCCTTGCGAGAAAGATAGACGAGGTTGGAGCTGAGTGCCTTTTGATCACCGAGGGCTCGGACGGCTCTCTTGCCCGTAGCGCGGCTGAGAATTCCCAACGCGGTTCCTTGGCGTGTTACGTGCTTGACTCCATGCAGTCTGTGACTTCCGCGGATATCTTGGAAGGAGCGAGCTATCTGAGTATAATGGAGCAGAATATAGCCGTTCTTACCTTGAGCTTTGGCGGAGCGCAGGAGTGAGTTCTTGCACTTTGAGTAAGTTTTTTTGCAAAAAAATCAAAAATCTTCAAATAACTATTGATTTTTGATTTTGTTTGTGGTAAAATATTAATGTTAATGACTTTATTTGCCATGGGTATGCCATTGGCTTTAATATTCTGAATTTGGAGGTGTGAACATGGGACCTTTGGAAATTATTTTGGGAATTATCATTATCGCTCTCGCAGCTGTGCTTATAGCGCTGGTTCTTCTTCAGTCGGGTAAGGACAAGAGATTGTCAGGTACTATCGCAGGTGCGGCAGAGACCTTCTTTGCTAAGGGCAAGAGCAAGACAAGAGATAAGATCCTTGCGAGAATAACAACGGTAATGTCTTTCGTATTCGTTATACTTGTCGTTGTTCTTTACATTGCGGTTGCTTAAGTTACATTTTATTGAGTTTTTATGAGGGAAGCTTCTTTTGAGGCTTCCCTCAAGCTCTTTTTGTGTTGATATTGTAGGATAATTGTTTTTGGGCGGGCGATGACCCGCTCTGTTTTTATTTTTTTTTTTTGGAAATTCTCTTCAAACAATGGAATTGTCAAAAATAAATAAAAGATATTATAAAAATTTGTGTTAAGAGCCAAAAACACAATATGTTGTGTTTTACGTGTTGACAACACACAAAATATATGGTATGATTATGCTGTTATATTTTTGACTGAATCATGAAGAGAGGAGACGGAATGAAGGTAATAAAGAGAGACGGATCGACCGTTGAGTTTGATCGCAGTAAGATAGTAAAGGCCATTCGCAAGGCGAACGAGGCGGTGGAGCCCGAGCACCGCATAAGCGAGGAGCAGATAGAGCAGATAGTAAGAAATATAGAGAACAAGAAGCGCACGAGATATCTTGTTGAGGATATACAGGACATGGTGGAGCACGATCTGATGATGCTCGGAAAGTACACGCTGACAAAAACGTATATCATTTACCGCTACGAAAGAGCTCTTGTGCGTAAGGCAAACACCACGGACGAGTCCATACTTGCACTTATTAAAAACGTAAACAAGGACGTTATGGAGGAAAACTCCAATAAAAACGCGGTGATGGCGTCCACTCAGCGCGATCTTATCGCGGGAGAGGTGTCCAAGGATCTTACCCGCCGTATACTTTTACCTGAGGATATATCCCGCGCCCACGACGAGGGAGCTATACATTTTCACGACGCCGATTATTTCCTTCAGCCAATTTTTAACTGCTGCCTTATCAATATCGGAGATATGCTTGATAACGGCACGGTAATGAACGGAAAGCTGATAGAAAGCCCTAAGTCCTTTCAGGTGGCGTGCACTATCGTTACGCAGATAATCGCGGCAGTGGCAAGCTCTCAGTACGGTGGACAGTCTGTGGATATAGGTCATCTCGGAAAGTATCTCAGAAGAAGTCACGATAAATTTTACGCACAGGTAAAGAGCCTGTTCGGCGACGAGCTTGACGACGCAGCTATAAATAAGATCGCCGAGGCGAGAACGCGCGACGAGCTTCGCTCGGGAGTTCAGACCATTCAGTATCAGATAAATACGCTTATGACCACCAACGGTCAGTCTCCCTTCGTTACTATCTTCATGCACATAGACGAGAACGATGAATACGTAAAAGAGAACGCGATGATAATTGAGGAGATACTCAATCAGCGTTATGTGGGCATAAAGAACGAAAAGGGCGTTTACGTTACTCCCGCGTTCCCCAAGCTTATTTACGTGCTTGACGAATGTAACTGTCTCAAGGGCGGAAAATACGACTACATCACAAGGCTTGCGGTAAAGTGCTCGGCAAAGAGACTTTATCCAGACTATATCTCCGCCAAGAAGATGCGAGAGAATTACGAGGGCAACGTGTTCTCCCCCATGGGCTGCCGATCATTTTTATCCCCGTATAAGGACGAAAACGGCAACTACAAATTTGAGGGACGCTTCAATCAGGGAGTTGTCAGCATTAACCTGCCTCAGATAGGAATACTTTCGGGCGGTGACGAGGACAAGTTCTGGGAGATACTCGACAAGCGCCTTGAGCTTTGTAAGAGAGCGTTGCTTTGCAGACACGAGTCTCTCGAGGGCACACTGTCCGATAGCAGCCCCGTTCATTGGCAATACGGAGCTATCGCAAGACTTGAAAAGGGCGAGAGGATAGATAAGTATCTTCACGGCGGATATTCCACTATCTCGTTGGGATATATCGGGATCTACGAGATGACAAAGCTGGTCAAGGGCGTCAGCCACACTGAGCCTGAGGGCTTTGAGTTTGCCATGAAGGTCATGAAGCATATGAGAGCCAAGTGCGAGGAATGGAAAAAGGAAACGGGACTTGGCTTTGGTCTTTACGGTACTCCCGCGGAGTCTCTTTGCTACCGCTTCGCACGCATAGATAAATCGAGATTCGGTACCATAGAGGACGTTACCGATAAGGGATATTACACCAATTCCTATCACGTTGACGTTCGTGAAAACATAGACGCGTTCAGTAAGTTTACCTTTGAGAGTCAGTTCCAGACCATATCCTCGGGCGGCGCTATTTCCTATGTGGAGATACCCAATATGCGTCATAATCTTGAGGCGCTTGAGGACGTTGTAAGGTTTATTTACGACAATATCCAGTACGCCGAGTTCAACACAAAGAGCGACTACTGCCACGTTTGCGGCTTCGACGGAGAGATAGAGATAAACGATAACAACGAGTGGGAATGTCCCTCTTGCCACAACAAGGATCAAAAGCGCATGAACGTAACGAGACGTACATGCGGCTATCTCGGAGAGAACTTCTGGAACGTGGGAAAGACCAAGGAGATCAAGGCGAGAGTCCTTCATCTGTAAACGGAGGATAAATGAATTACGCAACGATAAAGACCCATGACGTGGCGAACGGCCCCGGAATAAGGGTGTCGTTATTCGTCAGTGGGTGTACTCACCGATGCCCCGGGTGCTTCAACGCGGAGGCGTGGGATTTCGGATACGGAGAGCTCTTTGACGGAGATACGGCAGACCGCATAATATCCGCGCTATCTCCCGATTATATAAAAGGCTTTTCGCTTCTTGGCGGCGAGCCCTTTGAGCCGTGTAATCAGGCGGTGCTCGTCGGACTCCTTGAGAGAATAAAGGCAACGTACCCTCAAAAGACGGTGTGGTGTTATTCGGGATATGACTTTGAGAGGGATATGCTGTCGTACAGCCTTGGAGACGAGGATATCACCAAAAGAATGCTTGCGTGCATAGACGTGCTTGTGGACGGGGAGTTTGTGCAGGAGAAAAAAGACTTGAATCTTCGATTTCGCGGATCGTCAAATCAAAGAATAATCGACGTGCCAAGGTCGCTTTCCTCGGGAGAGGTAGTGCTTTGGGACGGAGCTAATTGAAAGGATAAAATATGAAATTTTCTATGAATATCAAAAAGCTGAACGACAAGGCTACTGTGCCTACCTACGGCTCGGCGTGTGCGGCGGGCGCGGACCTTTACGCATGTGAGGAGAATGGAGTGGAGATAGCGCCCGGGGAGACGGTGCTGGTTCATACGGGCATTGCCATGGCGATCCCCGAGGGATATGTGGGACTGATCTACGCAAGAAGCGGACTTGCCACAAAGAGGGGGCTTGCTCCCGCAAATAAGGTGGGCGTTATTGATAGCGACTACCGAGGAGAGATAATGGTGGCGCTTCACAATCACGGAAGCGTTACTCAAAAGGTAGAAAACGGCGAGCGCATAGCGCAGATAGTGTTCACGCCATACGCGGCGGCTGAGTTTACCGTTGCCGACGAGCTGGACGACACAGCCCGCGGAGCGGGCGGCTTCGGCTCGACGGGAAGTAAATAAAAAGCAGATCGGGAGCGAGGCACACGGCTTAGCTCCCGAGCGCATTTTGTTTTATGTGGATAAATTGGGATTTAGCGATGTGTTCGCTATATTAGCACTTACTTCATAAGGCTCCCTCCGGGAGGGAGCTGTCAGCGAAGCTGACTGAGGGAGAGTGCGTCAAAACATAATGAAATCTTAACCGTTATGCACGCAGGC
>JAGAPH010000107.1 GCA_017623375.1 Clostridia bacterium
AGTGCGTCAAAACATAATGAAATCTTAACCGTTATGCACGCAGGCTCCTCCACCCGCTACGCGGGAGCCCCCTCTCGGAGGGAGCCTTATGTGAGTGCGAACACAGATTGTAAACCCACCGATAAATCAAAATTTGAAATACAACACACTTGAAAGGAATATATCGGCACTGACATCAAACAGGGAATTTACGCGCAGAACAAAATCGGCGTTTTTTTGCCGAAAGTCATTGACTTTCAGTGCGGGTTGTGATATACTATTTCCGTATATGTAAATCTTTTACTTTGTATATTATGAAAGGAAATGATATATAACATGCAGGAAAAATTCGACACAAAATATTCCTTCGTGGATAGCGAGAAGGAAATTATCTCCTTCTGGAAAGAAAACGATTGCTTCCGTAAGCTTAAGGAGAAAAACGCGGACGGTCCTAAGTACCGCTTTATTGACGGTCCTATCACCGCTAATAACCCCATGGGTATCCACCACGTCTGGGGTAGAACCCTTAAGGACACCTTTATCAAGTATCACGCTATGAAGGGCTGTGATACCCACTACCGCAACGGCTTTGACTCTCAGGGTCTTTGGGTCGAGGTAGAGGTGGAAAAGGAGCTGGGCTTTAAGACCAAGCACGATATCGAGGCTTACGGTCTCGATAAGTTCACCGAAAAGTGTATTGAGAGAGTTAAGAAATTCTCGGGCGTTATTACCGATCAGTCTATCCGCCTCGGTCAGTGGATGGATTGGGATAACTCCTACTATACTTATACCGACGAGAATATCACGGGTATCTGGGCGTTCCTCAAGAAGTGCCATGAGGGCGGCTGGATAAAGGAAGTGTACAAGCCAATGCCCTGGTGCTCCCGTTGCGGAACCTCGCTCTCCGAGCACGAAATGACAGGCTCTTATAAGGAGATCGAGCACGAGGCAGTATTCTTCAAGCTTCCTATCGTTGGAACCAACGACTATATCCTGGTTTGGACCACCACCCCTTGGACTCTTTCCGCAAACGTTGCCTTGGCTGTAAACGCTGAGATGACCTACGTAAGACTCCACGTTGAGGGTGAGGAGCATAACTATATCACCTCTCAGAACTACTACAAGCAGAAGTTCGAGGGTAAGGACGGCGTTACTCTTCTTGATACCATGAAGGGTGCGGACCTTGCGGGGCTTGAGTATGAGACCTGCTTCCCCGAAATAGAGCAGCAGCAGTTTACTCACAAGATCGTTCTTTGGGACGAGGTTGACGAGACAGAGGGCTGCGGAGTGGTTCATATTGCCCCCGGCTGCGGTGCTGAGGACTTTGCTCTCGGTGAGTCCATCGGTCTGCCAAGGATCATTCCCATAGATGAATACGGTATATTCTACGACGGCTTCAGCTTCCTTACGGGCGTTGACGCTCAGGATAGCCGCCAGCTTGTTTTCGACGAGCTCAAGAAGAGAGGTAAGCTCTTCTATACCCATAAATATAAGCATAGCTATCCCGTTTGCTGGAGATGTAAGCACGAGATACTCTTCCGTCTGGTTAAGGAGTGGGCAATAGCCGTTGACGAGCTTCGCCCCCGCCTTATCGCAAACGCCAATAAGGTTCGTTGGGAGCCGCCTTATCAGGGCAAGAGAATGCTTGACTGGCTTGAGAATATGTCCGATTGGAACATCTCCCGTAAGCGCTTCTACGGTCTGCCCCTGCCTTTCTATAAGTGTCCCGATTGCGGCAAGCTGACCGTTATCGGCTCTAAGGAGGAGCTCTACGAGCTTGCAGTGGATAAGTCCAAGGTGGACGCTATACCTCACCTCCACCGCCCCTGGATCGACGACGTAAAGATCGCCTGCCCCGGCTGCGGAGCGGCAGTTGAGAGAATACCTCAGGTGGGCGACGTTTGGCTTGACGCGGGTATCGTTCCTTTCTCCACCCTCAAGCACTTTACCGACAAGGAATACTGGAAGCAGTATTTCCCCGCGGAGCACGTGCTTGAAATGAAGGAGCAGATCCGTCTGTGGTTCTACTCCATGCTCTTCATGAGCACAGTTCTTGTGGACGAGCCTCCCTATGAGAGAGTAAGCACCCACGGAATGGTAGTCTCCGAGGACGGAAGCAGATTCTCAAAGACAGGCTTTATGATCCGTTTCGACGAGGCGGCTGATATCATCGGCGCTGACGCTTCCCGTTATATCTTCGCTTCTTCTTCCACCTCGGGTGACGTTCGCTTTGGCTTTAACCTTGGTGAAGAGGCAAGAAGAAAGCTTCTGGCTTTCTGGAACCTTGAGACCTTCTTCGCTACCTACGCGGATATCGACAACGCAAAGGTAGACCTGTCGAAGCTCTCCATGCACGCTCTTTGCGACATTGACCGCTGGCTGATAATCAGAACCAATCGCTTTATCAAGGAAGCCACGAAGTATATGGACGACTACTCCACAAGAGAGGTCGTTACCGCATTTGAGGCGGTTGTAAACGATATCTCCAACTTCTACATTCGCGTAAACCGCGGACGCTTCTGGAGCACGGAGAACGGCGAGGACAAGCAGAACGCGTACAGCGTGCTGTTCTACGCTATCAAGGCTATTACTCAGGTAATGGCGCCCATCGTGCCCTTTATTGCCGAGACCACATGGCAGAAATTTATCAAGAGATATTCCGACGAGAGTGCTCTGACGGTATTTATGACCGAATGGCCTACCGTCCGTGCCGATCTTGACGTTACCGACGAGGCTATACTCGCAAACGTTGACAAGGCAAGAGACATTATCTCTCTCGGACTCAAGCTGAGAAACGAGAAGCAGATAAAGATCCGTCAGCCTCTTCCCACCATCTACGTAAGCGCGAACGAGGCAAACCACGCGGCTATCGATACCTTCGGCTCTATTATCCTCAGCGAGCTTAACATGACAGAGATTCGTGAGCTTGAGAACACCGACTCCCTTGAGGCGGGCTTCCTTACGGTAAACTTCAAGGTTGCGGGACGTGTGCTCAAGAACAGAGCAAACGAGGTCAAGGACTATCTTGCGGGACTTGACGCCGACACTCAGCAGGCGCTGACAAACAAGGTAAAGGCAGGGGAGACACTCAGCCTTACAGACCTTGGTCTTGAGGTTGCGCCTGACGTATTTACCGTCAACTCCAAGCCCTGTGACCACGTTGCTATCTACAAGAACAACGACGAGTTTGTGGCTATCGACACCACTATCTCCGAGGAGCTTCAGCGTGCGGGAATACTCCGTGACATTGTCCGTCAGTGTCAGGTATTCCGTAAGCAGGCAGGCTTTGACGTAAGTGACAAGATCTATATCGGCTTTGCTACCGATTCCGAGCTTATAAGCGGCATTATCGAGGAGAAGCAGGAGCAGCTGACCCACGATCTGCTTGCAACGCTCAGCGCGCCTGCCGCCCCCGAGTTTACGGGCGAGATCGACCTTGACGGTGTAAAGATCGTCGTTACGTTGTCGAGAAAGTAATTTAGCTCAAAAGGTAAATACTATCTTCAGAGGAAGGCTTCTGTCAAGAGGCTTTCCTCTTTTTTTGAAGGAATCGCTATGTTCGCACAAACCAACTCTTAAAGTTTAGGTCAAGCCTTTTTAAAGGCTTGCGGGTACTTAGGGCAGAGCCCTAAGCCGACCTCCGCAGAGGTCGGAACTCCCTATCGTTCAATAAATGCAGGGGTGGGTGAATTTTGAGCCATATATGGCTCAAAAGAGGTGCGACCAAAGTAACGCAAAGCGTTACTACCATGAGGGGGGTCGCCCTATAGATACATTATGTGACTAGAAGGAAAACCCCTCATGTGGGTTTTCCTCTTGCCAACGCTAAAGCATTGGCAATTCACCTTTCCTGCATTTTCCTACACGAAAAGGGTGTTTCGCCGTCTGCGGACGGCGACGAGAGACGCTGTCTCTCGACTCTGCAAGCCTTTAAAAAGGCTTGACCTAAACTTTAAAGAGGGGGGGGCGAACATAGCGATTCGGACAATGAAAAAGAGAGCCGAGTCATTCGTTTGACTCGGCTCACAAATTTTTGTCTGTGATTATTTTTCAACGGAAATGATGTAGCTGTAGATGGGCTGGTTGCCGTTGATGGAAACGATCTCGGCACCGGGCACTGCCGCCTTGATTATCTCCTCCGCCTTGTTTGCCTCCTCCTCGGAGATCTCCTCGCCGTAGAATACGGTGATGAAGCTTGCGCCCGTCATCTTTGCCGTGAGCTTTGCGATACAGTCCTCGGTGATGTCCGCTACACAGTCGATAGCTCCGTCCACCATACCAAGCATCTGTCCGTTCTCAATGTGCTCGCCGCCGATAGTTGTGTCTCTTACCGCGTGGGTAACGGACATGCTGGTAACTGCTCCTGCAGCCTCCTGCATAGCGGCGGTGTTTGCTTCCTCCTCACCCTCGGGGTCAAAGGAAAGCATAGCGGAGATGCCCTGAGGCACGCTTCTTGTCTCAAGCACAACGGTCTTTTTCTCCTTGATGAGCTTAGCCGCCTGCTTAGCCACAAGGTAGATGTTCTTGTTGTTGGGAAGCACGTAGACTATCTCAGCAGGTGTTCCCAGAACGCCGTCGATGATGTCCTGAGTGCTTGGGTTCATGGTCTGACCGCCGAAGATTATGTTATCCGCGCCAAGGTCAAGGAATGTATTCTTTATACCGTCTCCCATGCAAACGGACACAAATCCGAATTTTTTCTCGGGTGCGGCAATAGCGGGCTTTTCCTCCGCCTTTGCCTTGGCGTCGTTCTTGTCGGAAACGATAGCGGAGTGCTGCTTGCGCATATTTTCTACCTTTATGGTAGCCAACATACCGAACTCGCACGCCTTTTCCATAACAAGTCCCGGGTGGTCGGTATGAACGTGTATCTTGATTATAGTCTCGTCCTCGGCAAACACCACGCTGTCGCCGATTCCGCCGATGAACTTATGAAGCTCGCCTGCCTTGTCCTCGCCCGCAAACTCCTCCGACTTCTCAACGATACACTCGGTGCAGTAGGGGAAGGTGATGGACTCTGTATCAAAGCTTGCGAAATCCGCCTCAGCCACCTCTCCGTCCTGCTCGTTTCTCTCCACGGGCTTTCCGTTAAGAGCGGCGAGCATACCGTTAAGGGCAGTCATAAATCCGTATCCGCCCGCGTCAACCACGTTGACCTCCTTAAGAACGGGAAGCTGGTCGGGCGTATGAGCCAGTGCCTCCTCGCCCACGTCAACGATATAAGCGAACAGTCCGCGGACGTCGTCAGTTGCGAACTTTTTCTCGGCAACGGCAGCCTCAGCCTCCTCGGCGCAGCGGCGCATTACCGTAAGTATAGTACCCTCGGTGGGGTTCATAACGGCTCTGTAAGCCTCGTCCGTACCCTTTTTGAAGGCGCGGGCAACGTCTGTGGTGTCTATCTCCTCCACGTCAACGAACGCCTTGGACATTCCGCGGAAGAACAGGGAGAGTATAGCTCCCGAGTTACCTCTTGCCGCACGGAGGATAAGGGACGCGATCTTCTTTGAGAGCTCGGAGACGTTCTGCTGAACGTAGGTCTCCTCAAGCTTTCTTACCGCGTCGAGGGTCAGTGACATATTGATACCCGTGTCTCCGTCGGGGACGGGGAACACGTTCATGTTGTTAATAGCGGTCTTGTTGTTGTCAAGGGCGTTTGCCGCCGACAGCATAAGGGCGTATAGGGACGGTCCGTCTAATTTCATATCAATTACCTCTCAGTTCCAAGATAGAATACAGCCAGTGTACCGGGACCCGAATGAGAGCCGATGACAACTCCTGTGTAGTCAATGAATACTTCCTTGATGCCAAGCTCTGTCTTTGCACGCTCGGCAAGATAATTTGCGTCGTCGATGCAGTCGCCGTGGCAGATGAACATGGTCTCGGTGTCGATGATAGAGCCCTTCATCTTGTCGAATATAGCGTCAACGGAGGCGCGTCTGCCTCTCGCGGTGCCCATTTTTATGAGCTTGCCCGCATTGTCCACGTGCATAACGGGCTTGATGTGGAGCATAGTGCCCATGACCGCGGTCGCCGCGCTGACACGTCCGCCTCTCTTAAGGAACATCAGGTCGTCAACAGTGAACCAATGGCAGAGATGAAGCTTGTTTTCCTCCACGTAGTCGCGCAGCTCCTCGATGGTAGCGCCCGCCTGCTTTTTCTTTGCGGCGAGGTACACAAGCATTCCCTGACCGCGGGAGGCGCAGAGGGTATCCACCGCATAGAGCTTTGAGTCGGGATACTTCTCCGAAAGCTCCTCAACGGCAAGTCTGCCCGCGTTGAAGGTATTACTAAGACCCGAGGAGAAGCCAAGGTAGATAACGTCCTTACCCTCCTTGATAATCTCTTCCATAGTCTCAGTAAAGGTTTCGGTGTTTATCGCCGAGGTGGTAGCCATTTTCTTGGCGCGTAGGAAGTCGTAGAATTCCTTGGGGTCAACGGCACTGTTGGGGGTAGGTTCACCGCCCTCCATGATGACCATAAGGTCCAGCACCTTCAGGTCAAGCTCCTTTGCCACCTGGGCGGAAAGGTCCGTACCTGAGTCGGTCAGAATTACGTAATCACGCATATTGATTTTTCCTTTCGTTATGCTTTTCAGATATATGACAGAATCCGATCAATATTTTTGACGGTCAAATTTTGATTTATTGGTGGGTTTACAATCTGTGTTCGCTCTCACATAAGGCTCCCTCCGAGAGGGGGCTCCCGCGTAGCGGGTGGAGGAGCCTGCGTGCATAACGGTTAAGATTTCATTATGTTTTGACGCACTCTCCCTCAGTCAGCTTCGCTGACAGC
>JAGAPH010000108.1 GCA_017623375.1 Clostridia bacterium
AGCCTGCGTGCATAACGGTTAAGATTTCATTATGTTTTGACGCACTCTCCCTCAGTCAGCTTCGCTGACAGCTCCCTCCCGGAGGGAGCCTTATGAAGTAAGTGCTAATATAGCGAACACATCGCTAAATCCCAATTTATAGTGTTATTAAATCAAAAGAAAAAGCTGAGTTGGATAAACTCAGCCTTTGTAATTATTTTGTCAGAAGCCTCAGCAGCTCCTCGTCGTAGGACAGTTTTATGGCAAGCGCTTCACCGTATTCCTGCGAAAATACGCAGATGTATCTGTCGCCGAACATATCGCCACAGTAATCGTACACCTTTCGCTTTTCTGCCTTTATCCTTTTTGTTACCGCCTCAGCCTGTTCCTTATTTGCGCGGTCAACGGTAACGGTCTCCTCGATGCCCGAAAGACTTATTCTGCAGACGGTGATAGTGTGTCTGCCCTGTATCTCGGTAACGGTCAGGTCGGCGTCCTCACTCTCGCGGGAGTCTTTAACTATGGCGTAAACGAAATTTTTCATGATATATCTTGACACAAAGAATATTGCCACGCCCAGCATACAGAGAGCCGCAAGCTGGAATATCCATCTGTATGGCATGCTTTGGAGTACCATAGTCACTGCCATGATAGCCGCCGCGCCAAACAAAAGGACGGCGGAGACGGAGCGCAGCTTCTTTATATTTTTGGGGGCAGTCACCTCGTATAATTTCATTATTAATTCTCCTTGTTACCAAAATATACTTGAAATCGTCACAAATTAATGTTATAATAGAATATACTATTATTATAATAAACGGGAGCAAAAATGTCAATAGTTTTTAAAATACTTAAGAAAACCGTGGTATTGCTTTTTTCCTGCCTGATAGCTTTCGTGTGCGGCTTTTTGCTATGGAGGATATTCTCCTCGGGCGACCCCTCCTCCATGAAGGTCATAAGCGCTAACGACAGGCTTTGTGAGGCGTATTCGCAGAAGGGCGACGGGCTTTATATGTTCAAGCAGGAGCAGAGAAGCATCACCAGCGGAGAGAACAACTACGGCTATTTTTCTATCACCGATTACGTGATAATTCCCGACGCTAATCAGATACAGACTGTTTTCAGATACAACACCAGCACGCTGGAGAAAACAGCGGAGGATTTTGGGTTTGACTCCGTTCCGTCAAGGGAGGACGAGGTGTACGACGTCACGGTCCTTGTGGCGATAGACCTGACTTCTGACGTCAAGGAGGACAACTCCGGTAATGACCCAGCAAGCGTTAAGTTCGTGCGTTGTCACGGAAAGATGACGCTTTCAGACACCAAGAATCTTTACAATTACAGAAGGTTCGTGTTCCAGCTTGACGACGCGGATATTGACCTGCAGGAGCTGATGGACAAGGAGCTTCTGCTTGCCATATACGCCGATATCTGTTATAAGGGTGCGATCGATTACGATAAGCCCTACGGCACGCTTTGCCTGTACGATTTTGCCTCGGAAAACGTTCGCGTAAAGCTTGACCGAAAGGACGAAAAGGCGCTTGAGGAATATTCTGACGATTGAGCTTTAAATTGGGATTTATCGGTGTGTTCGATGTGTACGCACCAACAAAAAACTGTAGGGACAGGCGTCCTCGACTGTCCGCCCTTGGCGATAATGTATCTTAATTGAAAACGTTAAGATTTCTTTGTGTTACGAATGGACAGTCGAGGACGCCTGTCCCTACAACAAAGAGAGTGCGAACATAGATTATAAACCCACCGACAAATCAAAATTTGAAGAAATACCGTATTATTTGACGATACAGTGACGATCATTATTCTATCGAATTGGAAGTGATATCTTGAATAAAAAATTTACTCCCGTCTGTTGTGACGGGATATCTCCCCTTCGCAAAATAGCCGCTATACACGACCTTTCCTGCTTTGGAAGATGCGCGCTGACGGTAATAATGCCTGCGCTGAGCGCCATGGGAAATCAGGTGGTGCCCGTTCCCACGTGTCTTTTGTCCTCTCATACGGGAGGCTTTGATGACCTTTATTTCAGAGATCTGAGCGACTCCATTGAGGAGATAGCCGATCATTTTGACCGACTTGAGCTTAAGTTTGACGCTATATACACGGGTTTTCTCGGAAGCGCGGGGCAGATAGCGCACGTAAAGGATTTTATATCAGAGTTCGCAAATGAGCGCACTCTTGTTTTTGTCGACCCCGTTATGGGAGACGACGGAAGACTGTACTCCACTTATACCAATGAGCTTATGCTCGGAATGAAGGAGCTTTGCCGTCACGCGGATATAATAACCCCAAATCTTACCGAGGCTTGCTTTTTGACCGATACCGAGTACAGAAGCACACACGGTATGAGCGAGGAGGAGCTTAAGGGCTTTGCGAGAGAGCTTTGCGATAAGCTTGAGAAAACGGGCGCCAAAAGAATAGTTATAACGGGACTTGCCATGGGTGAGGACAAGCTGAGCGTGTGCGGAAAGGACACAGGGACGGGAGAGTTTATCTTCTATTCCTTTGACAGAGTAATGAAGAATTACCCCGGCACGGGCGATCTGTTTGCCTGTGTGCTTCTCGGCTCACTCATACGCGGCGACAGATTTGAAACGGCGATAAAGCTCTCATCGGATTTTACAAGGCGTGTTATGAGATATTCGGCGCGCTTTGACACGCCTGCCCGCGAGGGCGTGGCATTTGAGGCATTTCTGGGAGACATAGCGTCTCCGTCGCCAAGACCTTAAAGGAGAGGGTATGGAGCAGAAGAGATTTACAAAAAACGATGATTCGTTTATATGTGTCCATTGCGGAAAGCAGGTGGAGCCTCTTGGTTATACTTCGCGCAATCACTGTCCTCATTGTCTGTGGTCGCTTCACGTGGATATAAACCCGGGTGACAGAGCCAACCCCTGTCGTGGAGAGCTTGAGCCTATACGCACAGAACCCGACCCCAAGAAGGGCTTCATAATAATCCACCGTTGCCAAAGGTGTGGCGAGATACGCCGTAACAAGGCGGCGCTCAACACAAAAAATCAGCCCGATAATATGTCGCTTATAATCAAGCTTACCGTGGCGGAGTATAAATAAAAAACTATTTATAGGTGTGTTCGCTCTCTCTTTGTTGTAGGGACGCCTGTCCCTAAAATTTTGGTTGGTGCGAACACATAAATCACATCGCTAAATCCCAATTGAAAAACCTTTCAGATAAAAACAGGAGCCTGACTGATGAACGGTCGGCTCCTGTTTGTTGTTTTGTTATTATTCTACCGTAACGGATTTCGCAAGATTTCTCGGCTTATCTACGTCGAGTCCCTTAAGCGCCGATACGTGGTAAGCTAAAAGCTGAAGCACGGTAGCCAAAGGGAATGGGTAGAGAAGCTCGGAGACTTGAGGAATAACTATCATTTCGTCGCAGGGGATATCGTACTGCTCCGAAAGCTCCTTCGAGCATACGGAAACTACGAATGCGCCTCTGGACTTTACCTCGCGTATTCCGCTGACGGTCTTTTCACAGACCTTCTTTACCGTGGTAACAGCCACCACGGGAGTTCCGTCCGTGATAAGGGAGATAGTTCCGTGCTTTAGCTCACCTGCCGCATACGCCTCACTATGGATATAAGATATTTCCTTAAGCTTTAGTGACGCCTCGGTGGCAAGGGCGTAGTCCATATCTCTTCCGATATAGAACAGATGCTCCGCCGCAACAAGCTTTGTCGCCGCGTCGTAGATCTGCTTATCAAGTGACAACGCGCTTTCGATCGCTTCTGGGATCTGGGAGAGCATGGACGAGCATATCTCTTTGGCTGCCTCGTTGTCAAGCTTACCGTTTGCCAAGGCAAGACGGATTGCCACAAGATAGAGCAGTGCGCACTGAACGCTATATGCCTTTGTACTGGCAACGGCGATCTCGGGTCCTGCCCAGGTATAAAGCACGCTATCTGCCTCACGGGCAACGGACGAGCCGATAACGTTTACGATAGCGAGGGTATAAACGCCCTGCGCCTTAGCGTGTCTGAGGGCGGCGAGGGTGTCTGCCGTCTCTCCCGACTGTGAAAGAAGTATAACAAGATCGTTCTTGCGAAGAATGGGATCGCGGTAACGGAACTCACTTGCTATCTCCACGTTTACGGGAACACGGGCAAGCTTTTCGATGATAGCCTTACCCACAAGTCCCGCGTGCATAGCCGTTCCGCAAGCAACGATGTGGATAGATGAGAACTGTGAGAGAAATTCTCCGTCAAGAGCCTCGATGCCGAAATAGGGAACGCCGTCCTTTATTCTCGGCTCAAGGGTCTTTCTTATAGCCTCGGGCTCTTCGTTTATCTCCTTTATCATAAAGTGAGGATATCCGCCCTTCTGAGCCTGCTCGATGTCCCAATCGATGGTCTCGGTCTTTTGCTCGGCGGGGGAGAGCTTTTCGTCAAAGAAGCTTACGCCGTGAGCGGTGACCTTAGCTATCACGCCCTCGTCAAGGCGGTAATACTTGTTGGTGTATTTGAGCACCGCAGGGATATCCGAGGCGATAAATCCACCTTCGTCGTCGTGAGCCACGATAAGGGGGCTGTCCTTACGAACGGCGTATATGGTGTCCTCCTGTCCTTTGAAGATAATTCCAAAGGCGTATGAGCCTCTTATTACCTTGATGGCGCGGGAAATGGCGTCCAGCGGGTCATGGCTCTTTGCGAAGAACATATCAAGCAGCTTTGCGGCTCTTTCGGTGTCTGTCTCGGAAACGAAGGTGTAGCCCGCGCCCTTGAGCATCTCCTCGATCTCCGCGTAGTTCTCAACTATGCCGTTGTGAACGAGGGCGAGATTTTCGGTGGCGTGAGGGTGGGAGTTGGTGTCGGAGGGCTCACCGTGGGTAGCCCATCTGGTGTGTCCGATGCCGCAGCTTCCCATAAGCTCGGCGCTCTTTGCGAGTCTTGCCTCAAGGTCGGAAAGCCTTCCCTTGGACTTTACCGTGGCAAGTCTGCCTCCCTCGGAGACGGTAATGCCTGCCGAGTCGTAGCCCCTGTACTCAAGCGTTCTGAGACCCTCAAGAAGGATCGGGACAGTTTTTTTGTTACCTGTGTAACCTATAATTCCACACATATAAATATATAATTAAAACTGCATAAGAATATACAATTTTAAATGAGCAAGTTTGGCGGCGCTTTTGTTTTGCGGTTGCCCGCATATTTGTACGCCGCGTGCGACAGTTAACTCTCTGCCGATGGAGCATCCGCCGAATTTTCGATAGCTCCATACCTCGTCAACCCAAAGAATTGGGTCTGGCGCTTACCTATAGAAAATTTTTGTGGGGGAGGAGGCTTGCGTATATTACTTGCCCGCAAGCCTTTCTGTGATGACCGCCGCAACGTCGTTTGCGATGCTCTCGATCTGTTGTACGTCACTGCCCTCTACCATAACTCTGATAAGAGGCTCTGTTCCTGAGGGGCGGACTACTATTCTTCCCGACTTGCCGAGAAGCGCCTTTGCTTCCTCGATCTTGTCGTTGACCTCCTTGTCAGTGTAGAAGGCGATCTTACCCTCCGCGGAGATAGTGAGGTTTACCATAGTCTGGGGATAGCGTGTCATAACGCTTGCAAGCTCGGACAGCTTTTTGCCGCTTCTCTTCATAAGAACCAGAAGCTGAGCCGCCGTAAGCTGACCGTCGCCCGTGGTTGCGAAATCGCGGAAGATGACGTGTCCCGACTGCTCGCCGCCGAAGGAGTAGTCCTCAAGGAGCATTTCCTCAAGCACGTATCTGTCGCCTACCTTGGTGGCGATAAATCTCAGACCGTTCTCCTCGCAGAACTTGCCGAAGCCGAAGTTTGACATGATAGTTCCAACTACGGTGTCACGGTTGAGCTTTCCGCGGTTCTTGAGGTCAAGGGCGCAAATAGCCATTATCATGTCTCCATCGATAACGTTACCCTTTTCGTCAACGCAAAGGCATCTGTCAGCGTCTCCGTCAAAGGCGATACCGCAGTCAAGTCCGTTGTCAACTACGTACTTTGCAAGGGAGTCAAGGTGTGTAGAGCCGCAGTCGCGGTTAATATTCTCTCCGTCGGGCAGGGCAGAAAGAATATGTATATCGGCGCCAAGCTCGCCGAAGAGCGTAGGAGCCGTTGCGGAGGCTGAGCCGTTGGCGCAGTCGATGGCTATGCGAAGTCCCTCAAGGCAGCAATGAGCACTGCTCTTGATGTGGCGGATATAGTCCTTAGCCGCATCCTGCGCGTATGTAAGCTTACCTACCTCGCCTCCGATAGGCTTGCGGTAGCTCTTGCGCTTTTCAAGGATAAGATCCTCGATCTTTTCTTCAACCAGATCGGGCAGCTTGAAGCCGTTTCCGCTGAAGATCTTGATGCCGTTGAACTCGGCGGGGTTGTGGGAGGCAGAGATCATAACGCCTGCGTCCGCCTTGTATTTGCCTACGAGATAAGCAACGGCGGGAGTGGGAACTACGCCAAGCTTGATAACGTCCGCTCCAACGGAGCATAGTCCCGCTATCAATGCGGCTCCCAGCATATCGGAGGACGCTCTCGTGTCGCTTCCGATAACGAAGGTGGGTCTGTGACGGCAACCGTCGGCAAGCACCGTAGCGGCGGCTCTTCCTATCTCCATTGCCAGCTCACAGGTAAGCTCGGTATTTGCTATTCCGCGAACACCGTCTGTTCCAAATAGTCTTCCCATGTTTCTATCCTTTCATAAATTATTTTTGATTTTTTGATACTATGCAGTCGGGGGATTTGAGAATACTGTCGGGGGGAATGCTTCCTCGCACGGAGCTAAGGGGATAGACGTTGGTGTTTCTTCCTATGACCGTGCCCGGGTTGAGCACACTGTTGCAGCCAACCTCAACGAAATCTCCGATGCACGCTCCGAACTTTTTAAGTCCCGTTTCAATTTTCTCGCCGTTCTCGCCCTTTACGGTGACAAGTGTCTTGTCGCTCTTGACGTTTGACGTGATAGCGCCTGCGCCCGTATGGGAGCGATAACCGAGAATGGAGTCCCCCACGTAGTTGAAGTGAGGCACCTGAACGAAATCAAAGAGGATAGCGTTCTTAAGCTCGCAGGAGTTTCCTACAACGCAGCCCTCGCCCACTATGACCGAGCCGCGTATGTATGCGCCCGTTCTTATCTCCGTGCCCGCTCCTATGACAGTAGGACCGACGATAGTGGCGCTTGGCGCGACGGATACGCTCTTGTGTATCCAGACGTTTTCCGAGGGGCAATAGTAGTTATCCATAGGCAACGTTTTGCCAAGAGCAAGTATAAATTGCTTTATCAGCGGTAGCGCCTGCCAGGGATACTCGCAGGTGTCAAGCAAGGGTCTTGCAAGAGTGTGCGATGTGTCGTAAAGCTCGCATGTCTTTAACATTAGCATAAAATTCCTCCTTTCTTAGGATTAATAGTCAAATTGGGATTTAGCGGTGTGTTCGCTATATTAGCACTTACTTCATAAGGCTCCCTCCGGGAGGGAGCTGTCAGCGAAGCTGACTGAGGGAGAGTGCGTCAAAACATAATGAAATCTTAACCGTTATGCACGCAGGCTCCT
>JAGAPH010000109.1 GCA_017623375.1 Clostridia bacterium
CGGGTGGAGGAGCCTGCGTGCATAACGGTTAAGATTTCATTATGTTTTGACGCACTCTCCCTCAGTCAGCTTCGCTGACAGCTCCCTCCCGGAGGGAGCCTTATGAAGTAAGTGCTAATATAGCGAACACATCGCTAAATTCCAATTTAACCACATAAAAATCCTTTAAATGTGAGGAAAATATATGACAATCGACGTTATTAAGAATTACATAGGCGGCAGGAGCTGCGCCATACTTGGGCTGGGAGTGTCAAACCTGCCTTTAGCCACTCTTCTCTGCCGTGAGGGTATACGGCTTTTTATATACGATAAGCACACCGCCGCCGAGCTTGGCGAGGACGCCCTCGCCCTCCAGAGGGCGGGCGCTATATTCCGCGTTTGCGATAAGGATTTTATCGGCATTGAGGGGGAGCTTATCTTCCGCTCCCCGGGCATACGCCCCGACGTCAAGGGTATTGCCGAGGCAGTGGCAGGGGGCGCTGAGCTTACCTCCGAGGCGGAGCTTTTCCTCAAGCTTACCCCCGCTGTGACCTACGCCGTGACGGGAAGCGACGGCAAGACCACCTCCACCACCCTTACAGGCAAATTCCTCACCGCCCTCTGTGAGCGCGAGGGTCTCGGACACACCTTTGTGGGCGGCAATATCGGAACACCACTGCTTCACCGATGCGGCGAGATGAGCGAGTGCGATAACGCCGTGCTTGAGCTATCAAGCTTTCAGCTTATGCACGTGTCAGACGCCCCCGCCCGCGTGGCTATAACCAACGTGTCCCCCAACCACCTTGATTGGCACACCGACATGGAGGAGTATATCCGCGCAAAGAAGAACATAATCGGAGAGAGGACCGAGCGCCTCGTAACCAACGCCGACTGTCCCGAAACGCTGAGCATAGCCCTTGAGTGCGGCAAACGGGAGGGGCTTGAGATAGCGTTGTTCTCCTCCTCAAAGCACTCCTTTGGCGAGATATTCGGCAACCTCACGCCCGTCGGCAAAGCCTTGGCTATCTATGAGAACGGCGGCTTTATCTGCGTGTGTGACGGCAAGCGAGAGGAGAAAATGCTATCACTTTGCGACATCATGCTTCCGGGAAAGCATAACGTGGAAAACTACATGACCGCCATAGGACTTACCTACGGTGACGTACCGCCAGAGATCTACACCGAGACGGCACGCGTCTTTTTCGGAGTGGAGCACAGGCTGGAGCTTGTTCGCACCCTTGACGGAGTACGGTGGTACAACTCCTCTATCGACTCCTCCCCCACACGCACCGCCGCGGCGCTCTCCGCTCTTGCGGGTGAGTCAATAGTCCTCATATGCGGCGGCTACGACAAAAAAATACCCTACGCTCCCTTAGCCCGCGCCATATGCGAGCACGGCGGAGTGCATACGGTAGTTCTTACGGGCGCTACGGGCGAGAAGATAATGGCGGAGATAGAAAAATACGTGGCGCGCTCGGAGAAGCCCATTGACGTAAAAATGATATACGAGAGCGACTTCTGCGCGGCAGTACACCAAGCGCGCGCGAGCGCGCGCAAAGGCGACTGCGCCCTTCTCTCTCCCGCATCCGCCTCCTTTGACGCCTTCAAGAATTTCGCCCAACGGGGAAACGTGTTCAAGGAGATAGTCAACTCATGGGACGTAGAAATTGAAGATCAAGAGAGATAAATTGGGATTTAGCGATGTGTTCGCTATATTAGCACTTACTTCATAAGGCTCCCTCCGGGAGGGAGCTGTCAGCGAAGCTGACTGAGGGAGAGTGCGTCAAAACATAATGAAATCTTAACCGTTATGCACGCAGGC
>JAGAPH010000110.1 GCA_017623375.1 Clostridia bacterium
AGGCGTCCTCGACTGTCCGCGCTTGGCGATAGTGTATCTTGTTAAAAATTATAAAATTTCATTGTGTTTGGGACGGACAGTCGAGGACGCCTGTCCCTACAATCAAGAGAGAGCGAACACAGATTGTAAACCCACCGACAAATCAAAATTTGAAAGCGACGAGCAACAAAATACCTCAACCGAATCAAACGGCGACTCGGTTGAGGTTTTTATCAAAGCTTTTAAATTATCTCTATTCCTGCTTTTCTTCCTCAAGCAGGCTTTTTCTGTATTCCGTGGGGCTCTGTCCCGTTACCGATCTGAAGGTCTTGAAAAAATGGTGTGAGTCGTAAAAGCCAAGCGACGCCGCTATGTCGTTGAAGGTGCTGTCGTTGGCGCCTATCATTCGCTTAGCCAACGATATCTTTCTTCCCACTATATATTCCTTGGGTGATACGCCTGCGTTGCTCATAAATAGCCTGTACAGTGTGCTGGGGCTTATGAAAAACTTGGACGCTATCACCGATACGTTCAGGTCGTTGCATATGTTCTGCTCTATGTACTCGCATATCTGCTCGTATGGGCTCATTTCGGTCCTCAACGCCCTTTTATGACTGTCGATCATCAAAAAAAGCTCAAGAAGCTGCCTCATGACCTCGCCCCTGAGGGACTCGCTGTCCTCCTTTGCCCCCTCAAGCAGCCCATGTATGCTGTCAATTATCTTCTCAGCGCTCTCTCCAAGCCTTACCACGGTAAAGGGTGCTTCGTCGAGGAACGCCTCCTCCATCGCATTCATAAAGCGCCCCGACACGTTCAGCCACTTCTTACAGAAGGGCTGCTGCTTATCCGCATAATAGGAGTGTACCGTCCTGCGGTGGATAATATAAAGATCCCCCGCCCCAACGCTTGCACGTAAGCCCTCGGATTCAATATATCCAACTCCCGATACCACGTATTCTATAACGTAGAGATTATCGTATACCCTTTTGGTGTTTCTCGTCCTGCGAATGGCGTAATTCTTGTCGGGATAGGTTATCCCCGCCATTTCCACCATAAGCACGTCTGTCTGCCTGCTTTGACGCATATTGCTCCATATGCGCTTTTCAAGCGAATGGTCAATACAATTCTTTTTTACGTCACTCATCTGTGCCGCCGCTTTCCGCCTCCGCAGTATCGTCCTTTTTCTTTTTCTTCTCCTTTTCCTTAGCCTTTTCCTTGGCTTTTTCCTCTTTTTTCTTCTCTTTTTCCTTGTCCTTTTCCTTCTCCTCTTCCTCTTCCTCAACGGGAACGGGGAATTTTTCGTCTATCATAGCCTGCGCTATGCTCTTGAGATGGGCGCTGAGAGAAATAAGAGCGCAAACGGTGGAGATATAATCGGAGTCGTCGGACACGTCAAGCGAATTGTTATCCATTATCTCGTCAAGCAGCCTGCGGGCGTAGTCCCTGTTTTCCTGCTTGATATCCTGATGTCTGTCGTACAGTCTCACAAGATCCGCCTCGCCAAAGCCCTCGGAGGAATAAGCGCCGTACAAAAGACGCTTGATCTCTCCTATAGAAAGCGTGCTTTTGAGCGAATATACGCAAAGTATCTGAATTACCTGCTCCTTGGTATATTTCTTGCCCTTAACGGGCATGATTATACCGTCCTTGGAGTAGTTGTTTATCATGGTTTTTGTAAGCTGACGGTCGCGGTATCTCTCCGAGCCCTGCTCCAGCTTGCTTGAAATAAGGTTTATTATCTGATCCACGTACAGATCTATAGCGGGGATCTCTCCGCTCTTCAACTCGGAATCGTTGACGGCATCGGCGGCAATGTCATATAGCTCTTCTTTTGTCATTTACACGTCTCCTTACAATCAAATGTGTTATTCAATACTATAATACACCATAAGCGCCGTCGTGTCAAGTATTTTTCAAAAAATCAGTGCTTTATTCAGGTATCTCAACAGTAAATACGCCGTCTATCTGCGCCTTTATCTCGCCGTATTCCTCCACGCTCAGCCAGTCCTCCGACAGGGCGGTGAGCTCGCCGTACTTGTCGTTATGCTCCCAAAGACCAAAGCAATATATGTCACTATCTGAATAATACGTTATTACCGTCTTGCGAGCGATTATGACACTGCCCTCCCTGTATTGGTATTCATACTTTATGCTTGACTCCTCGTAAGGAGCGGTATCGTCCTTCTTGTCCTCGGTAATGACCTCTGAAAGCCTTTCCTCGGCAACGAGTATTCCCTCCTCCATGCGGAAATTAACGGCATCAACACCCTCGGCAAGCGTATATCCGTCGTTGCCGCTGAGAGCCAAGGCGCGGTGGGCGTCACCGTCGGCATCGACAGACGTGAGCAGCAGCAGGTCTCTCGCTCCGTCTCCGTTTATATCACAGACCTCCACCGCCTCTGCGCCCGCAGTCTCAAGCGCCGCCGCATCACAGTCAAGCTTTAGCTTCACAGTCCTCTCTCCATCGGGCTTTATCTTAACGGTATTTACTTTTCCGAATGAGCCGTGGAATGACACCTGCATATTTTCAAGTGAAACTGTGTGATATTTTTTCAGGCTCAGACGCATATCCACGTCCAATGCGTCCAAAATAAGAATAACGGCAACCGCCAAGACCGCTGCCGCAAGCAATACGATAGCAATATTTTTTGTTTTCATGGTATATCCTTTTTCGTTTTTTTCGGTAATTTTAACTATATATATTGTATAATAAAAGCCCAAAAAAGTAAAGAGGAATAAATAATATTTAAAAAATAATTTTTTTGAAAAATATGCTTGACAAACATTAAAGCTTGTGGTATAATATATATCGTTCCGGCGCGAACGATCAAAATAAATGCTGGTGTGGCTCAATGGCAGAGCAGCTGATTTGTAATCAGCAGGTTGATGGTTCGACTCCGTTCACCAGCTCCATATGGGGGATTTCCCGAGCGGCCAAAGGGGGCAGACTGTAAATCTGTTGTCACTGACTTCGGTGGTCCGAATCCACCATCCCCCACCAACAAAAAGACCTGATGCGAATGCTTCGGGTTCCTAAGGACAGTTTCTGAGAAATAGGAACAACGAGCATTGCGAAGGCGAAGAAAGATACGAGAACATTTCGGTGTTTCTCGTATTTTTCTTTTTTCGCACATTTGCAGATTTTCCGTCTTTATAGTACACTAAAAGCACCAAATGAAAGGATGGTGCAATATATGGAAAAGTACATTGAACGAAACGG
>JAGAPH010000111.1 GCA_017623375.1 Clostridia bacterium
AGCCTGCGTGCATAACGGTTAAGATTTCATTATGTTTTGACGCACTCTCCCTCAGTCAGCTTCGCTGACAGCTCCCTCCCGGAGGGAGCCTTATGAAGTAAGTGCTAATATAGCGAACACATCGCTAAATCCCAATTTATAAACATAACACGCTTCTTCAAATTTTGTTTTATCCACGAGCGGGCTTCAAAACATAAACACATCACAAAATCTTCACAAACGTTCACCCTATTTCACAAAATATTTTACCAATCTATATCTCAAGTTAAAAATTAAGTGGTATCATATATATATTATAAAGAAAAATATACGGAGGAAGCATAAGAATGCTTGAATTAAAAGATATCCGCAAGCAGTACGGCGAGGGTGATTCAACCGTGCATGCACTCAGCGGTGTCAGCCTTAAATTCCGTGAAAACGAGTTCGTATCTATCCTCGGTCCCTCGGGCTGCGGAAAGACTACCCTGCTTAATATCGTGGGCGGTCTTGACAGATACACTAGCGGAGATCTCGTAATAAACGGTAAGTCCACCAAGGACTTCAAGGACGGAGATTGGGATACCTACAGAAACCACTCCATTGGCTTTGTATTCCAAAGCTATAACCTTATTCCCCACCAGACCGTGCTCTCAAACGTTGAGCTCGCCCTCACACTCTCGGGAGTTTCTCCCGCGGAGAGAAAGGCGAGAGCTATTGAGGCACTGAAAAAGGTAGGTCTTGGGGATCAGATCAACAAAAAGCCCAATCAGATGTCGGGCGGGCAGATGCAGAGAGTCGCTATTGCGCGCGCTCTTGTAAACGATCCCGATATTCTGCTTGCCGACGAGCCCACAGGCGCGCTTGATACGCAGACCAGCGTTCAGATAATGGATCTCCTTAAAGAGGTAGCTCGCGAAAAGCTGGTTATAATGGTAACTCACAATCCCGAGCTTGCAGAGCAGTATTCTACGAGAATAGTACGCCTCAGCGACGGAAGAGTAATCGAGGATTCCAATCCTTATGACGGAGAGGAAAAGACAAAAAAGGCGGCAGCTCCCGCAAAGACAAAGAAAAAGAGCATGTCCTTCCCCACCGCTCTGTCGCTTTCCTTCAACAACCTGCTCACAAAAAAAGCAAGAACTATCCTTACGTCCTTCGCGGGAAGCATAGGTATCATAGGAATTGCTCTTATCCTTTCACTTTCCAACGGAATACAGGCGTATATAGATCAGGTACAGGAGGACACTCTGTCCACTTATCCTCTGACTATAGCAAAGGAAACGCAGGATTTCACCGCTATGATGAGCGCCATGACTCAGGTTTCCGAGCTTGAGGGAGAGATAGATCCCAACAAGATCTACGTTGACGATTCGCTTGGCACAATGATGTCCGCTATGTCGGCAACGGTAAGCAACGATCTTGAAAAATTCAAGGCGTATATAGAAGAAAACTACGATCAGCTTGAGGGCTCTGTCAGCGACATTCAGTACACCTACGATTTCAATCTCCAGATATTCACCGAGGACGGCAAGACTCAGGTCAGCCCCACGGAGATATTCGACTATATGGGCGACTCCTTTGCGGGTATCAGCCAGATGATGGAGACTGTTGGCGGCTTTAACGTAATGTCAGAGATGATAAACAATCAAGAGCTTCTCGATCAGCAATACGAGCTGGTGGGTGAAAACAGTAAGTGGCCCACCTCACCCAACGAAGTCGTGCTGGTAGTAAATAAAAACAACCAGATAAGCAAGATGACGCTATACATGCTGGGTGTACTTCCACAGGAGGAGCTTGAGGATATCATGACCAAGCTTATGACTGAGGGCAAATACGAATCCTCGCACATGGAGGAATACACTCTTGAGGATTTCCTCGGCATGAGATTCCGTCTGCTCAACACCTCTGATTTCTTCACCAAGAACGCAACACTTACCTATACGGTAGACGGAAAGCAATATCCCGTTTGGGACGACCTTCGCGAGGATCCCCTGTTTGACAGAGCAAAGTTCGTTACCGAAAACGGCACAGAGCTTGTTATATCGGGTATAGTCCGCCCCAAGGAGGGTGTGACCGCTACGTCTATCGCGGGCGCTATCGGATACACAAAGGGGCTTACCGATATGATACTTGATCTCAACTCCAGGAGCGAGGTCATAAATCAACAGAAAGCCGTTCCCGACTACAACGTTCTTACGGGACTTAAGTTTGAAAGAACGCACTATACCCCCGAAAATATCAACGAGCTTATTGAAAAAATAGACGATGCCACCATGGATAAGTTCTATCCGTTCGTCACTCAGATGATACTTTCCAATCCCGAGCTTGCCGCAATGCTTGACGTTAAGGACGCCCAGGGACTTCTCGGAGTGCTCTTCCTTATGCCCACAGAGTCTCAGGCAAGCACCATCGTCGCTATCTACTCAGCGGCAATGCAGAACGATCCTTCGGGAATGCAGGCACTCTGCACGGTCCTTACGTCCATGACCGACGGCATACAAGTGACACCCGCAAATCTTATGAAGCTGCTACCCATAATGTCGGAGGAGCAGATAGCAGTAGCGCTTATGGGCATTGCTCCCACAGAGCAAAATCCCAACGTTCCCCCTGTAAAGGGTCTTATAGCTTTGGCAGGTGACACCGCCATGTCCTCTATATACTCAGAGGTATCCGCGGCGCTTAAGACCATGGAGGTAGACGAGGAGATATTCACAAGGATAATCGAAAACGGCAACCTGTTTATCCCAGATTTTGCAAATAGCGAGGTATTCCTCAAGCTTGAGGATACGCTCTACAACATGGCACCTCAGACCGATGCAACGCTTAAATCCACGCTCAAGGAGCTTGGAGATGCCGAGCAGGCGTCACCCGCAAGCATCAACTTCTACGCAAAGGATTTTGAGTCCAAGGACAACATTGAGAGCTTTATAAAGACTTACAACGACACCCGCACCGATGAAATGGATAAAGTCCAATACACCGACATTATAGGCGTTATGATGTCATCTGTATCTATTATCATCGACGTTATCTCCTACGTGCTCATTGCCTTCGTTTCCATTTCTCTGGTGGTATCCTCTATCATGATTGGAATAATCACATATATCTCCGTTCTTGAGCGCACCAAGGAGATCGGAATACTCCGCTCTATCGGTGCTTCCAAGAAGGATATCTCGCGTGTATTCAACGCGGAAACGCTTATCGTGGGACTTGCGGCAGGTCTTTTCGGTATAATCTTTACCGTTCTCTTCTGTCTCCCCATAAACGCTATAATCCACGCGCTTTCGGGAATATACTCCATAAATGCGGTCCTTCCTTGGGTAGGCGGTGTGGCTTTGGTGCTCATAAGCATGCTGCTTACGTTTATCGCGGGACTTATCCCCTCACGCCTTGCGGCTAAGAAGGATCCCGTAGAGGCGCTCAGAACCGAATAAAACGAAAGGTATTCATTATGGGAAAGTTCAAATCGGCACTGTACCGCTTTATGTACGGGCGATACGGTGCGGACAGATTAGGCAGTTGCTTACTCATCGCCTATGTCGTAATTATTATTCTTCATACGTTTCTGACTTTCTTCATCGATTCACTTGCGTTTGACGTTATCGTGTCACTTATATCGTTCATACTTGCCTTTACCGTCATATATCGCATGTTTTCAAGAAATATAGCCAAGAGACGCAAAGAAAACGAAAAATTCTGTGGCTTCTTCAGACTAAGAAAAAACAAATTCAAGGACAGAAAGACTCACGTCTATCGAAAATGCCCCAAGTGCCGTGCGATTCTTAGATTGCCCAAGGCAAAGGGCAAGCATTTCGTAGTCTGCCCACGCTGTAAGCACAGATTTTCCGTAAGAGGTTGACAAATTTCAAGAGTGCCAAGTCACTAACGACTTGGCACTCTTACTGTTAGAATAAAAATTGGGATTTAGCGAGGAGATTGATTTATGAAAGCGGACGTGCGAAAGGCAAGCCATCAAGTTTGCTACGCAAACATTGTGCACGCCCCTACAGGCGTACACCCGGATTCATTGTAGGGGCAACCATTGGTCGTCCGTTCCCACCAACATTCCGATAAATCAAAATTGTAAAAAACATTTTGGTTATCACCAAAAACTCTTTCATAAAGTAACTAAAAAATCTTGTAATATTAGTCTATTAGTGGTATAATATAATAGAGTAATTATGTGTGGTGACGTCGGAGGGCAAGATGGAATATAAGATAGATAAGACGACCGACGGCAAGACCGTGCTTGAAGTGATGAGGGGCGTGCTTGGAATGTCCCGTGCCACTATAAAACACTTGAAGTTTCTTGAGAACGGAATAATGCTCAACGGAGCGCACGTGACCGTGCGAAGGACAGTGACCGAGGGAGACGTGCTTTCTCTTGCCGTTGAGGACAGAGAAAATCCCGAAAAGCTCACGCCCTGCGCGCTTGACCTCAATATTGCCTATGAGGACGGAGATATGGTCATACCAGACAAGCCGTCCGATATGCCCACTCACCAATCCTTCGGTCATTACGGCGATACGGTAGCTAACGCCTTGGCTTACAGATACGCAAAAGCGGGCGTGCCCTTTGTGTTCCGCCCCGTTAACCGACTTGACAGAAACACCAGCGGGCTTCTTCTCATCGCGAGAAACCGACTCAGCGCCGCAACTCTTTCCAAAGCTATGAAAGAGCAAAGGATACGAAAGAAATATATCGCCGTTCTGCGGGGCAGGCTTCCCGAGGACAGCGGAACTATAGATACTTATATGAGGCGGACTGCCCAAAGCGTTATAGTCCGCGAGAACTGCGGTGAGGGCGAGGGCGGAGACCGCGCCATTACCCAATACCGCGTCATATGCAGAAGCGATACGCACACTTTAGTCTGTGCCTCTCCCATAACGGGAAGGACTCATCAGCTGAGAGTCCACTTTGCGAGTCTTGGCTTTCCTATCGAAGGAGACGATCTGTACGGCGAGGAAAGTCCTCTCATTGGACGCCACGCGCTTCATTCCTTCAGCCTTACCCTGCCAATTCCGAGCAGCGGCGAGGAGATGACCGTAACTGCCCCGATGCACGGGGATATGTACAGTCTGTGTAAAGCCGTATTCGGCGACTCCTTGCTCGATGCCGACCCCCATATACTGAAAAAGATCCTACCCGAAACAGAGGAAGATAATAATGAAAAAAGATCTGTTCAAACGCGGACAGTATGAGAATGACACAAAAACAAAGGATACTATCCGTCTGCCCAAGGCGGTAAAAATCGTATATATAATTGCCGCCGCATGCGTGCCGATATACTTACTGTTTTTGCTGAGTGAGACCTTTTCGGACTTCTTCAACAGATATATAAGCTCGTTTTTCCGTGCGGTATTAGCCCACGCTACAGGCTGGGTCCCCTTCTCCCTCGCGGAGTTTGCGCTTATCCTGCTTCCTGTTTGGATAATCCTCATAACAAGATATATCCTTCGCCGTTACGGTGAGACCGCAAAGGAGCTTCTCAGCGGAGTGCTCTGCATAATCTCACTTCTTGCAGTGGTCTTTTCCACCTTTACCTTAGGCTTCGCTCCCGCTTACCGCGGCGCGACTCTCGATAAAAAGCTGGGGCTGGAGCGTTGCGACGTAAGCGCCGAGGAGCTTTACAACACCGCTTTGACTCTTGTGGAGCTTATTAACGGCGAAGTGGCTGACGTGACCTACGGCGAGGACGGATTTTCCGTAATGCCCTACAACTATTCAGGCATGAACGACAGGCTTATCAAGGCATACGGCGATGCCTGCGATGAATACAGATTTATCCAAAGGCTAAATAGCCGTCTCAAGCCCGTAATGCTCAGCGAGGCGATGTCATACACACATATAACGGGAGTTTATACCTTCTTTACCGGCGAAGCAAATATAAACGTTGCCTTTCCCGACTATACTATTCCCTACACTGCCGCCCACGAGCTTTCCCATCAGCGAGGAATAGCGCGGGAGAACGAGGCGAATTTCATGGCGTTTCTCGTTTGTGCCCGCTCTGAGGATAGCTATATCAGATATAGCGCCTATCTCAATCTCTACGAATACGTGTCCTCCGCCCTTTACTCGGCTGACAGTGAGCTTTATTTCAAGGCGAGAGCAAGACTGCCCGAATGTGTTAAAGGAGAGCTTGCCGCCTACTCCGATTTTTATGACAAATACAGAGACTCTACTGTTTCCGAGGTATCCGAGGCGGTAAACAACACCTTCCTTATAATTCACGGAACTGAAGGAACGAAAAGCTACGGCATGGTGGTCGATCTCGCCGTTGCCTATTTCAAGGCGCAAAAATAAGTCCTATATCAGTAAAATTTTACACACCTTAAGAATATAATTATAAAAGATATATTTTATCAACCTTTTCAATACAGTTATCTCAAACGAATGGAGGCTGATCATGGATAAGCTTTTGATCCGTGGCGGTAAGCCGCTTTACGGTGACGTCAATATAAGCGGAATGAAAAACTCCGCCCTCCCCGTGATCTTCGGAACTATCGCGGCAGGCGATATATGCACCATCGGTAACGTGCCCGACGTCAGCGACATCTCGCTGGCGCTGGATACCCTTCGCACCGTAGGCGCAAAGATAAGATTTATAAATACGGATACCGTAATGATCGACACGCGGGACGTTCAGATGAAAAGCCCGCCCCTTGAATACGTAAGCAAGATGCGCGGCTCTACCTACCTTATAGGAGCGATGCTTGGTCGTTTCGGTGCGGCACAGGTGGGCTACCCCGGTGGTTGTGATTTCGGCACTCGCCCCATAAACCAACACATCAAGGGCTTTGAGCTTCTCGGCGCTAAGATCGCCTACGGAAGTGACGGAAACATTAACGCGGTCGCCCCCGACGGACTAAAGGGCACCTTTATCTATTTCGATATCGCTTCCGTTGGATCCACCATAAACGTTATGCTGGCGGCAGTGTTCGCTGAGGGCACGACGGTCATCGAAAACGCTGCGCGCGAGCCGCACATCGTTGACACGGCAAGCTTTCTCAACGCCTGCGGAGCGGATATATCGGGTGCGGGAACAAGCATGATACGCATACGGGGTGTCAAGTCTCTTCACGGCTGCAGCTACGACCTTGCTCCCGATATGATTGAGGCGGGAACGTACATGGCGGCGGTAGCGGCGACGGGCGGTGAGGTCACCGTCAGACGCATAATCCCCAAGCACATGGAGGCAGTCACAGTCAAGCTTCGTGAGATAGGGCTCGGTCTTGACGTGGGAGACGATTACATAACCGTGCGTTCAGACAAGAAATACCGCGGAACGGAGATACAGACCAATCCGTATCCCGGATTTCCTACGGATATGCACCCTCAGTTTACTGCCATGCTATGTCTTTCGAGAGGTGTCAGCAAGATAACCGAGCGAGTATGGAACGGTCGCTTCAAGTACGTGGAGGAGTTGAAAAAAATGGGCGCTAACATCGACGTTATCGACGATAGCGCGCACATAAACGGAGTAGCGTCTCTTCACGGCGCGGCAGTCAAGTCAAGCGATCTGCGCGCGGGAGCGTGTCTTGTTATCGCGGGGCTTGCCGCGGAGGGAGAGACCACAGTGTCAGGGCTTGAGTGCATCGACAGAGGCTACCAAAACCTTGTGGAAAAGCTTAAGGAGCTTGGCGCGGATATACAGAGAGTCGAGATATAATAAATATCCCCCCGTTTCACGGGGGGACTTTCAGTTTCGTTCATAGTCCTAATACTACTGGCTGCGCACAAGTGCGCTTTTTATTGGCCTGCCAGCCATGCATCTATTACTTGCTACCCGTAAACGGGTTTGCTCGAATTTTATTATACTTTGTAGGGACAGGCGTCCTCGACTGTCCGAGAAAAGCAATACGAAAAGCCGAAAGTTAAGGAAAGCGTCTGAACATCATTTTAAGATAGCCAATGCAATGAAACTCTCTCGCGTGCAAAAATTGATTTTATGCTAAAACGGACAGTCGAGGACGCCTGTCCCTACAAACTTTTTTGATTTCCTCTCAATCCCTTAGTCTTTTCTCATCTCCGGTTAACCTCTATTGAACCATGTGACTATCGCGTGGTTTTCG
>JAGAPH010000112.1 GCA_017623375.1 Clostridia bacterium
ACGCACAGTAATGTGTTTAGCTGACCGATACTAATAGACCGAGGGCTTGAACTTTATAGTTCTAAGCAACTTGCAATTTGAATACTTGAGTTTCGTCGATTACTTTCATATCCTTATTCGGTTTTCTGTGAGCATAACTCATTCAAGGACGACATTACATGTTGTCCTTTTTGTTTTTGGAGGACGATTTTATGTATAAGGCAATACTTTTTGATCTTGACGGCACGCTTCTGCATATGGATCAGGACGCATTTCTTAAGGTATATATGAAGGAGCTTATCGGCGCTATACTTCCGCTGGGCGGAGATCCTTCTGTGATAAAGGCAGCGTTTTTCAAGGGCGTTGAGGCAATGATATTGAACGACGGCACACGGACCAATTATGGCGCGTTCTGGGATCGCTTTATGGAAATTGTGGGCGGCGACAGACAGGCGTATATTGATATGTCAGACGCATTTTATCTTGACGGATACGACGTTGTGAAGAGTATGACATCGGTAAATCCATGGGCGAAACGGGCAATAGAGCTTGCGCACCGAAAGGCAGAAAAGGTGGTGCTCTCCACAAACCCCGTATTTCCGAGAGTGGCGCAGATCAAAAGACTGAATTGGGGCGGACTTTGCGAAAATGATTTCGACCTTATTACCGATTATAAAAGCGATAGCTTTTGCAAGCCAAATCCCAAGTATTATCTTTCTATTTGCGAGCGGATCGGCGTTGAACCAAAGGATTGTCTTATGGTTGGCAACGATGCGTCGGACGATATGAAGGGCGCGAGCGAGGCAGGCATGGATAGCTATCTTGTAACCGATTGCCTTATTGAGTCCGAAAAATACATATGGACGGGCAAGAGAGGCACATTTGCTGAGCTTGTGGAGTATTTGGAACAATAAAAGCAATACAAAATGGCTAAGTCTTGGCGACTTAGCCATTTTCTAATATTTAAATAATTTCAATCCAACTCGTCCAAGGTTTTTGTGAAGGAGGCGAGGAAGGCGTCGCAGAAATAGCGGACTTCAGGAAGGCAGAGGTATGCGTCTACCTCGTTTTTTAGTGCCGCCTCGGCTTTGGCAAACTCGCGGTTGCCGCTCTTCAGTTCCTCAACGCACTTGATATAGGCGGAAAGCTTGTCGGCTGCCTTCACTAACTTATGCTCGTAGCTGTCTGAGTCCTGCTCTACAAGCGGAGTATATTCCGCCTTGAGCTCCTCGGGAAGCATGGAGAGCAGCTTCTCGTTTGCCACGCCCTCAATATTTTTGTATGCCGTGCGTATATCGGGATTATAATATTTTATTGGCGTTGGAAGATCGCCCGTGATGACCTCGCTTGCCTCGTGATAAAGCGCAAGAGTGGTGACACGGTCGGCGTTTATCTCTTTACCGTAAAGCTTATTTGCGATCACTGCAAGGGCATGGGCTATCTGTGCCACCTGCGCCGAGTGCTCGGCTATATTTTCATCAGTCACCGCCTTCATGAGGCTCCAGCGGCGAATGAGCTTCATTCTTGACATATAAGCAAAAAAATTGTACATAGAAAATCCTTTCTGTTGATATTTTTTGTGGGGGAACTTCTTTCGCAGAAGTTCCCCCACTCCTCCTCAGAAGTCTAAAAATATTATTTATAGGTTATGCCAATATAGTTTGGCGTTATACTTTTATTTGTATTGTTCTGAGGAAAAAACTCGTCGGGCTCTACGCCCCGACGAGTTTTATTATTTTATTCTTCTGCGGAAACGATCGCAAGTCCAAGCTCCTCGAGCGCCTTTGGATCTGCCTCGGAGGGACACTTTGTCATAAGCTCAGATGCGTTCTGTACCTTGGGGAAGGCGATAACGTCGCGGATATCCTCAAGACCGAGCAGGAGCGTTACCAAACGGTCAAAGCCGAAGGCAAGTCCGCCGTGGGGAGGAACACCGTAACGGAAAGCATCAAGCAGATAGCCGAACTTTTCCTTTGCCTCTTCCTCGGAAAGACCGAGCACTGAGAACATCTTCTGCTGGATCGCACTGTCATGTATTCTTATAGAGCCGCCGCCAAGCTCAGTTCCGTTAAGAACGATATCATATGCCTTTGCGCGGACTCTGCCGGGATCTGCATCGAGATACTCAAGATCCTCGTCCATAGGAGAGGTGAAGGGGTGGTGCATAGCGTAGAAGCGTCCGTCCTCCTCGCTATATTCAAGAAGCGGGAATTCTGTTACCCACAGGAACTTGAAGTCAAAGGGATCGAGTATATTCATTCTCTTTGCGCACTCGCAGCGGAGAGCGCCGAGGGAGTCAAATACTACCTTATTTTTATCTGCCACGATAAGGACCAGGTCGCCTGCCTCAGCCTTTATAGTAGTCTTTATAGCCTCGTTTTCCTCGTTGGTGAGGAACTTTGCATAGGAAGAGGAGATGTCACCGTTTTCTGCCCACTTGAGCCAAGCAAGGCCCTTAGCTCGGTAAGACTTAACGAACTCAACGAGGGAGTCGATCTCCTTACGGGAGAATTTAGCACCGCCCTTAACGTTGATACCTCTTACGGAGCCCCCCATTTCAACGGCGCCCGCAAATACCTTAAAGCCGCAATTTCTTACGCATTCGGAGAGGTCGGTAAGCTCATATCCGAAGCGGATATCGGGCTTATCTGAACCGAAGCGGCTCATAGCCTCTGCGTAAGGCATACGAATGAAGTCCTCACTCAGCTCTACGTTCGCGAACTCCTTCATTACCTTTTTGATAAAGCCCTCGTGCATCTTCATAACGTCGTCAGCGGTTACGAAGGACATTTCCGTGTCTATCTGCGTAAACTCGGGCTGACGGTCAGCTCTCAGGTCCTCGTCACGGTAGCAGCGTGCGATCTGGAAATAGCGGTCAAAACCCGATACCATAAGCAACTGCTTGTAAAGCTGAGGGGACTGGGGAAGCGCGTAGAACTTGCCCTTATGCACACGGGAGGGGACGAGATAGTCGCGTGCTCCCTCGGGCGTGGGCTTGCAAAGGTTGGGTGTCTCGATATCTATAAAGCCGTTGTCCGCATAGTAGTCGCGAGCGATCTTGGATATGCGGGAGCGCGCGATGATATTTCTCTGCATGTCGGGTCGGCGGAGATCGAGATAGCGATGGCGTAGACGAAGCTCTGCGTTTACGTTGCTATTTTCAACGATCTCAAAGGGGGGCGTTTCAGATGCGGAGAGGATACGGAGCTCGTCAACGGCGATCTCTATCTCACCCGTGGGAAGATTTTTGTTTACTGCGCCCTCGCCTCTTCTGCGGACGACACCCTTTGCGCAGAGAACGAACTCTGCTCTGATGCCGAACGCCTTGTCGAATATTTCCTTGTCGGTCTTTTCGTCGAATGCAAGCTGAACTATGCCAGTGCGGTCGCGCAGGTCGATGAAGATAAGGGAGCCAAGATCTCTCTGCTTTTGTACCCAGCCCATTACGCAAACTTTTTCGCCTACGTTCTCGGCATTCAGACATGCGCACATGTGTGTGCGTTTATCGTTTTTAGTAAGTAATTCTGCCATTTTTATATTTCCTTCCAGATTGAGATTTATATTGCCTGTCCGTCCTTGTTGAAAAGGGGAAGCTTTTCCAGATATATGAGGTCGGGTCGGTTTTGTGCGTCGCCCTCGGCAAGAATAGTCATCTTACCGCAGATAATACCGCCTGCCAGCTTGACGAGATTTTCAATGGCGTTCAGCGACTCGCCCGTGGAGATAACGTCGTCCACTATAAGTATTTTTTTGCCCTTCATGAGCTTGGCGTCTGCCGTATCGAGATACAGCTTTTGATCCTTGGCGGTGGTAATAGAGTGAAGCTCCGCCTCAAAAACGCCCGTCATATAAAGCTTGGGATTTTTTCTTGCGAGGAAATATTTCTGATTTCCCGCAAGACGTGCCATTTCGTGCACGAGCGGAATTCCCTTGGCTTCGGCTGAGATAAGGTAATCGTATTCGGGAGCGCGGTCGAGCAGCTCCTTAGCGCAAGCGGTTGTAAGCTCGGGATCTCCGAAGATAACGAAAGCGCCGATCATCAGCTCGTCACTGATAGGGCAGAGTGGGAGATGACGTTCAAGTCCCGCTATAGTCATGGTATGATACATTTGAGACATGATAATAACTCCGTTTCGAGTGTTATTGAGAGAAAATACCCTCATCTTTATATTATACACAAATAATGATAAAATGTCAATAAGAAATAAAAATACTTGTTGTTTGTACTTGTTGTTTATAAACGTTATATTACAAATAAATTGGGATTTATCGAGGAGATTGATATGTTCGCACAAACCAAAATTGTAGGGACAGGCGTCCTCGACTG
>JAGAPH010000113.1 GCA_017623375.1 Clostridia bacterium
CTGATCCACCGGTCATAGGTGTCGTATACGTCTTTGAAGGTACTTTCGTACACCAGCTCCGTGGTACACGCGCCTAAATTATTCTGCACACATAGATTTCTGTTTCTCACAACTACGGTTACCGTAAACTCGTTTGACTCAAAAAACGAGTTTATAAGTCCCTCCAGATCCGCAACCATGTCTTTCCGCTCCGTCTGAATATATTTTCTCTGAAGCTTCGTTACCTGATCGGAGGTAAGAAGCGAAAACGACTTTGCCCGCATCTGCTCAAGATAGTCGTCTCCCATCGCTCCTATATTCTCAAGCAGGCTAATATTATTTTTCTGAATTTGATTTTTTAATACTCCCGTTACCTTTACAAAACCTATGAGATTTATAGCTAAAGGCAATAAAATCAATACAAGGTATACAATATATTTCCTCAGCAGCCTGCGGTCTGTGATAATTCTATGCCACTCATTCATGTACAGTCCTCTCCATGAATATCGTTATTTTATCGCTTATCTGTTGTTATAGCGGTCAAGCTGATTTTGAATGATCGTAAGATATTCATCTATCCTGAATTTGCTCTTTAATTCATTGCGGAAAGCATCATAGTTGTCAAGGGACTCCTTGCCCGAAACGAAATTCCACACCTTTTCGTTTACATACGTATTCAGCTCTGCCCTTATGGAGGATAATGTATCCGCTTCATCACCCTTTGCGTTAAGATTGGCTATTTTTATCTTTCTGCCGTCAGAAGTATTCGCCTTCCACATTTCAAGCGTTTGCTTCTGCTGCTCATAGGGATAATACTGCTCTAAATACTCCGGCGCCTGCTTAAGTCCGGGTGCGGGGCTTGTGGCTCTGCAATACATCGAAAGTGCTTCCGCTATGCTGAGTCCCTCCGGATTTTTCAAAATCTCATCAGTGTACACAGGCTTACCGTCTGTCATATTATAGCTCTTTCCCTCAACACCGAAGTTCATAAGATTGTATCCGTCCTCGCTGTACCAATAATCAAGCCATTCAATAGCCGTTTCGGGGTTTTTGCACGCCGATGTTACAACAGCGGACGCTGTAACCATAACATCCTCTTCCATAATGGGGAACCTGTTGATCTCTCCCTTGTTCATTACCGGATACGGCGTTCCAACGAGATCGAAGGAAGCACCCTCGTTTTCCTTCTGCTTCAGATATCTGCCAAGTCCGCCGCCGAGGTAGCAGCATATCATGGCTCCCGATTCGCCGTTTGTAATCTTCGCGTCGATAAGCGTGCTCTTGTTGCTTGATAAATCCTGGTCTAACAAGCCCTCGGAATACCACATATGCGCCGTTTCCAAAAATTTCTTATAGCCGTCCTCCATCGGACCGAACTTAACCTTTCCGTCCTCCTGATACAGCCTGTCGCCTACTCCGAACGCGCCAACAAATGTTGAGCATGCGCCGCCGCAGAATGAAGACAGACTACCCGTAAGGGGAGCGGCAACGCCCTTCTTTTCCTTAAACGCCCGCAGCACATTGGTCCAGTCGACAAGCGTTTCAGGCACTTCAAGAGAAAGATCAACAAGCCAGTCGCGCCATATACACGGGCCCCCGAATAAACGTTATTCTCCTGTGTTAAGCGTAGTAAATCCGAA
>JAGAPH010000114.1 GCA_017623375.1 Clostridia bacterium
GAGTGCGTCAAAACATAATGAAATCTTAACCGTTATGCACGCAGGCTCCTCCACCCGCTACGCGGGAGCCCCCTCTCGGAGGGAGCCTTATGTGAGTGCGAACACAGATTGTAAACCCACCGATAAATCAAAATTTGAAGGCGTGAAAATCAACGCTTTGATCTGACGAGCCAAAATAAAAAAAGGAGTAAAACCATGAATTTAAAGAGAAGATCGATCTCTGTGATCTGTCTTGCGTTGGTCACGGTAATGCTTTTGCCCCTGCTGTTTTCATGCAAAAAGGGCGACGGCGGAAACGAGACTACGGGCAACGTAAATTCGGATCGCCTTTATCTTGACGACCTTGGCGAATTTGACTTTGGCGGATATGAGTATAACGTTCTGAGTATCACCAGCGAGGAGGGAACGTACACCAAATTTGACGTTGACGAGATAACGTCTGCGGTGCTTGATAATTCTATCTTTTACAGAAACAGAGAGATAGAGGAGCGATTTAACGTCAAATTTATCGCAAGTGACGATACCTACCCCAAGTGCTACGAGAAGCTGACCATGCAGTGTGAGACGGGAACAAATGATTTTGACATGATAATGCTCGTCAACCGTCATGCTTACGCGGCGGCAATAACAGGATACGTTTATCCCGTTGAAAAGCTTCCTCACCTTAATCTCACCAAGGATTATTATCTCAAGGACGCAAACGAGATGATGACGCTGGGCGGCAAGCAGTTCCTCGCTTACAGCGATGAATCTCTTTACACGTTCCAGAGAGCCACCGTTATCGCGTTCAATAAGACCATGGCGGCAAACCTCAAGATAGAGGGACTTTACGACACCGTAAAGAATAACGAATGGACGTTTGAGAAGCTCTTTGAGTACGCAAAGCAGGGAGTAAAGCTTGACGGAGAGGGCAACGTTGAGGTTTACGGCTTCCACGGACACGGCGACTACGTATTCAGTTCGTTCATAGTAGCCGCAGGCGAGACATACGTTGAAAAGCAGAACAACACGCTTAAGTTCACCGCAGGCTCAAACGAGAAGATAGACACCATAGCAAATATGGAGCTTGGCTACTTCAAGGACGGCACGATGGGCTACAATTTCGACTACAAGAACATGAACGACTACGTACAGACGTTCAAGGACGAGCAGACACTGTTCCACGGCACTGTCATTGGAAAGCTGCTTCTCCTTAAGGATCTTACCTGGGATTTCGGCGCACTGCCTTATCCTAAGTACGATATGGAGCAGGACGGCTATAAGTCCCGTGTCGTTGACGCGTGGCTGCACGTAGTTCCTTCAAGTAATCCCGATCCCACGAGAACAAGCGTAATTCTCGAGGCACTTGCTTCGGGAAGCTCAAAGTGGGTATTCCCCGCATACTATGAGAACTCCATTCAGGGAAGAACGCTTCGTGACCCCGAATCGGTTGAAATGCTTGAGATAGTAAGATCCACCCGAGTATTCGACTGGGGCGGAATTACGTGGTCGGAGAGCATCAGAGCACCTATCGAGAAGCAGGTATTTGATAACCAGAGCATGAGCGTTGCAACGGTATGTCAGTCTCAGGCGAGAGTAGTCTCGGGACTTATCAAGGAAGCCAACGAAGGCGTTAAAAAGCTTATCGAAGAATTCGGACAGTAATAATAAATAAATTTTGATTTATCGGTGTGTTTGATGTGTTCGCACCAACAAAAAAATGTAGGGACAGGCGTCCTCGACTGTCCGTTCGTAACACAAAGAAATTTTAACGTTTTCAATCAAGATACATTATTGCCAAGGGCGGACCGTCGAGGACGCCGGTCCCTACAATCAAGAGAAAGCAAACACAGATTATAAACCCACCGATAAATCAAAATTTGAAAAACATTATAAAAACTCAACCACCTATCCCGTGATGCGGGAAATAACACAAGTCCTTAAAAATTTTAAATAAAAGGAGAAAACAATTATGAAAAAGCTTAAGATCATGTCCATCGCGTTCGCACTTCTTATGATGCTGAACGTATTCACCGTGTCCCTCTTCGCTGAGGACGCAGCTGCACCCGAGGAAACCCCCCCTTCACCCACCTCATTGCTTGACGTCACCCAGACCGACAACTATGCACCGGTGCTCTGGGACGAGGTAAAGAACCCCGAGGGTCTTCCTTACGGTAAGTGGATGGCAGGAAGCAACACCGTTACCTATCTTTCCGACCTTGAGTTCGTTGAAAGTAACACCAACAACGGAAGCGCTACCGCAAAGGACGGTCCTTACAAGAAGTCAGGCGAGGGCATTACCATCGCTCAGACCATGAAGTATGAAAAGGGTCTTGGAACTCACCCCACAACTCCCACATCCGATAAGATCGCGTTTACAACTATCGACATCTGGACTTATACCAACCCCGACGGAGAGTATAAGTACGATACCTTCCATTCTGTAGTAGGTCTTACCAACACTGCTTCTGCAGGTGTATATTTCCACGTTTACGGTGATAAGAACGACGGTAACGGTCTTGTAAAGCTTGGATGCTCCGAGCTCATCAAGCTTTCCAATATCGGTGAGTTCAACGTAGATATTACGGGTGTACATACGCTTACCCTTTACGTAACCGTTCCTGTGGACGGCTCCAACGGTTCCTCCGCATCTGCATTTGCTGACGCTTGTATCTTCAAGGCTGACCCCAATGCAGTAAAGCCCGACTATGCTATTAAGGACGACGCAGGCGACGATAACACAGGCGATAATAGCGGCGATAACAGCGGCGAGCTCGTTACTCCCGAGACAAATAACAACACAAAGCCCGCAGACACCACTCCCGCAACTCAGGCTCCCACAAGCGACACTCAGGCTGCTGAGGAAGGCGGCTGCGGCGGCGTTATCGGCGCAGGACTCGCGGTAGTTGGCGCGGTAGCTCTTTGCGGCGCAGTAGTAACAGGCAAGAAGCGCAGAGACTGATACCGATAAAAGAAAGGTTTTTATATGAGAAAGCATTGTCTTAAACGCACGCTGGCACTTATTATGTGCCTTGCGTGTCTGCTGACACTGCTTGCTTCCTGCAAGGGGACTCCCGACGGAAGCGGTGAGTCCTCTTTGGGTACGGAGGAAGCGGAGCAGAATTTTTATAAGGACTACACCGTTATTATCCCAACATCGGTAAGTGACGAGCTGAGAGCGGAAAGCGAGCTTCTCGCAAAGCTGATAGGTGCTTATACAGGCGCGACCGTGCGTATCTTCGAGGACGGATTTCACGCCTACGAGGAGGGCGCAAAGGAAATACTTATCGGTAAGACCAACAGAGCAGATAGCTCCTCGCTTGCGCTTCCCGCAAGCGGATACGCTATTAAAATGGAGGACGACGGAACTATCCTCATAGGAGGAACGACTGACGCTATCATTTGCGACGCCGTTGCGTATTATGCGCATAACATACTGTACAAGGGGGAGAAGAGCGGAACGCAGATCATCTCCGCGGGATATTCCTACACCTCTGAGTATCAGAACGTTACTTTGGGTTCAAGCTACACCGTAGTTTACAGTGACAAGCTGGACGATGACTCCAATTCCACCTACGCAAACAACGGAGTTGACTATGAGGTGGGCTTTGCCACCACACTTGCCGAAAAGCTTAAGGAGAAGGGCATCAGCGCAAATGTCACCTCGGACAAGGCAGCTCCCGTGGCAAACGAGATACTTATAGGCGAGACCAACCGCGCGGAGTCGATAAGCTTTTATGATAGCATGGGCTACTCGCAGTACGGCATCGGATATGAGAACGGAAAGATAACCGTAGGCGGACACGCCGTCGCAACCACTATGAAGGCGTGCGAGGAGCTGGTAGTCAAGCTGGATAAGGGAACTACCCTCACGCTCGGCAAGGCAAGTCTTTGCTCAAACCACGATTGGACGGTGAATTTCCCCGTATACGAGGGCGGAAAGGTGTCGGGAGTATCTGAGAGCTATTACGACGGAATGATACTTTATATAACCGATACCACAAGAGCGGAGTACGATGCGTACTGCGGAAAGCTTGAGAGCGCGGGATACGAAAGGATCATGTCCAACGAGATAGACTCAAACGTTTTCGCAGCTTACGAGACGGATAAGGTGAGCGTTTACGTTTACTTCGTTCCAAGTGATAATTCAGTAAGGCTTATCGCCGCCAATGCAAACGACGTAGAGTTCCCCGAGAGCGCTTACGATCCTTATTATAAGGTGACTGACGTTTCCATAACGCAGATGCAGCTTGATTTCGGTACAAACGCGGGCGGCATGGGTTACATCATAACGCTTGAGGACGGCTCGTTCATCATGATAGACAGTGGAAGCACCACGTCGTCAAGTGCATCAGCGGCGGGCAAGGAAAATCTCGACCACGTGCGCATGTGGAATCTTCTCAATAAGCTCAATAAGAGAAAGGACGGCAAGATAATCATAAGGGCTTGGATAATCACCCACTGTCATGCCGACCACATTCAGGTATTTGAGAAATTCTGTAAGAATTACGGCAGCAAGGTGACCATCGAGAAATACTACGAATGTGTAGTTCCAAAGTCAGTATGCTATAACGGCAAAAATCCCGATTACCGAGTTATAAACGGAAACGTTGACAAGGCTAACGGATACGTGACGGACGGCTTTGATATGGTAATGCTTCACACAGGAATGCATTTCTCCATGTACGGCGCGGAGTTTGATATACTCTATACCGTAGAGGATCTCTATCCCACAAGACTTGATTACTTCAATAACGCCTCAACCACCTTCAAGCTGACTGCGGGCGGTACGTCCGTGCTTATCACGGGAGACATATATACCGACGCGTCAAACGTTCTCGTGAGGAGATATCCCACGGCGCTCAAGAGTGACATCGTTCAGATATCCCACCACGCAAACCAAGGCGCTACCAAGGCGTTTTACGAGGCAGTTGATCCCACCGTGGCACTCTGGCCTACGAGTGAAAAGCTCTTTGCCCAGATGACATCTGAGGATGGAAGAACGCCGCACATTATCATCAATCGATACGTTTATACGCAGATGAACGTCAAGGAGAACTACACCAACAGTGACTACTCCGTAGAGCTGAAGCTGCCTTACGTTCTCGGCTCGGCAAAGAAGCACATTGTTTCCACTACCGACCAATATAAATAGAATATCGGTATAAAAAATAGCTGAGTCATTAATTTGACTCAGCTATTTTGCGTTGCCTCAAGCGCTTTACTGTCATCATCACCGTGTCTGCCACAGAGTAGACGGACAGAACGGCGGTCATTACGTACACCGCCACTGTGGTGGGAGTAACGTAATAGTTGATACGGAACGGCAGGAAAATAAACGGGATCGTCATAAATATCACGTAAAGCATATTGCTCCTGCGCCTGTTCTGCTTGTTGCAGATCATTATTATGGGTATTATAAAGAATGCCCAGCCGTAGTTTGAGGTCAGAGAGGGAACGCACAGTATGGTGGCAAGTCCGAGCGTCCACGTTTTCCACTTGTCGTCAGTGATAAACGGAGAGACGGCAAAGCATATTCCGCATATCATCACCCACACGTAGACCGCGGCGGTAAATACGCTCTTTCCCGCGGCGGATGCTCCGATATAGTTGAGTATGGTGGATAGCGTGCTATCCGTACCCGCGGAGAAATTGAAGATATTATTAAACAGATGCACGAAGCATACGGGTCCGCCGAAGAAGAAGGAAGGAATAATCAGCATCAGAAGTCCGTATACGGCACAACGGATAGCGTCCTTATAGCGCTTGTCCGAGATCAGCAGCCAGCCAAACACCACGGGATATAGCTTTATTGAAAAGGCAAAGGCGAGACACAAAAGACCTATCTCGCGGTGAAGTCTGCTTTTGCTACCGTAAGTAAAGGCATATATCATAAGAGAGATCATACAGAAGATCATCATGTTGCCGCGCTCCGTCATATAAAGCAGTGGGGCGCTGAAAAAGGCAAAAAAGGCAAAGGCAAAGCGAAGATATCTTGACGGATGCTCCAGCCTTGAATATACTATGAAGCAGAAGATAATAGCAAAAGCTGTGCTGATGATGACCGTAAGCATCATGGGCGAGGCGTACTCATGCCATTCAAATCTGTCTGTAAAATCCGTGTCGTTGTAGGCGTTGGGCGTGAAGCGGGAAAATATAAGATATATGAGATTTGCCATGGGCGGGTATATTACGTGGCGTTCTGTATATACGGCACTGCCCTGAGAGGCATCTCTCACGGAGTTGAAGAAATCCATAAAGAAGTCGGCGCATCTTTTAAAGAATATATCCGCAAAGCGACCGTTGCCTATTATGGCGTAGATAATGAAATATATTAAAGCGCTGACTGTGACCGATAGCACGAAGATCTTTACGGGATCGGCGTGCCCTTGACGTTTATTTTTTAACATGTCGTCTCCTTACGCTAAGATGGTAAATAAATTTTGATTTATAGGTATGTTCGCACAAACCCTGCAAGAAAGTTTTTGATCGACCTTTTTTCAAAAAGGTCGCGGGTTCTTAGGGCGGAGCCATGAGCCGACCTCCGCAGAGGTCGGAACTCCCCTATCGTGTAATA
>JAGAPH010000115.1 GCA_017623375.1 Clostridia bacterium
AGCCTGCGTGCATAACGGTTAAGATTTCATTATGTTTTGACGCACTCTCCCTCAGTCAGCTTCGCTGACAGCTCCCTCCCGGAGGGAGCCTTATGAAGTAAGTGCTAATATAGCGAACACATCGCTAAATCCCAATTTACCATTATATTTTTATTATTTCCTTTGCCATACGCAGGAGTGTGTCGCGGTCGTTGATGGCGGGGTCGTCGATAACACGGGCGAGCAGGGAAGACAGCGTCTGTCCGATAGCCTTTCCCTTGATACCCATGAGGGCGAGATCCTTTCCGTTTATCTTGAGATCACGCAGACTGCATGGAGTGTTTATCTGCCGCTCGGTAATCTCCGCCGCTCCCTCGGGGGAAATCCTAAGCACCTCGGATAGACGGGCGGCATCGGCAGCGTATATGCCCGTGACCGCCAAAAGTCGCCTTGCGTCGGTATCCGTCTCGATCTTCATTTGCGCTCCTCTGAGTGAGGCAAGCACGCCTGTTATCTGCTTTCCCGAGCACCTAAGCTCTCTGAGATGCGCTCTTGCCCACTCCTCGTCGGTGTCCGAGAGCAGAAGGGCGAGCCTTAATGTGTCCTTAGACGGAAGCGCTTCTATAAGGCTTGTCAGCTGACGCGAGGGGGTGTAGTCTTTGAAAACGTATTTAAATATGCCGTGACTCTTCATCAGCTCAAGGGCGCGCTGAGGGTAGGGCGAGGTGATAAGGCGGATAAACTCACTGCCTATGCGTTCTCTCGCTATGTGGGAAAGTCCCTCGGCGCATTTGGCTGTCGCCTCAAGGGTTTGCGGCTCAATATCAAAGCCAAGCTGAGCGGAGAAGCGGTAGGCGCGCATGATCCGCAGAGCGTCCTCCCCGAAGCGGAGCGTTGGCTCTCGGACGGCGCGAAGGCGCTTTGCCTCTATATCCTCTCTGCCGCCAAAGGGGTCGATAAGACCGTGGGCAGGGTTATACGCCATTGCGTTTACGGTAAAGTCACGCCGAGACAGATCCTTTGTTATGTCGTCGGTAAAGCTGACGCTATCGGGGTGGCGGGAGTCGGTGTACTCTCCGTCAATGCGGAAGGTGGTTATCTCCACGGGCTCGCCGTCGGCGATCACAGTTACCGTTCCGTGCTTCAGCCCCGTTTCTATTACGCGCATATCAGAAAATATCTCCGCAGTCCTTTCGGGCAGTGCGGAGGTTGCGATATCATAATCGTGGGGAGGCAGACCGAGGAGCATATCGCGCAGACTTCCGCCAACGATATAAGCAGATTCACCGCAAGCCGCGAGACGGTCCAATATCTTCTCAATGTAGCTTGGGCATACCACGGTGCTCACCTCCTTGTTTTAAGTATAGTTATCCTCTACCATAATTATACACCATTTTAAAACCCGTGTCAATATTTTGTTGAACGGCGGGGGAGGAACGAAAGCATTCTGTTCTGGAAAACAAATTTTGATTTGTCGGTGGGTTTACAATCTGTGTTCGCACTCACATAAGGCTCCCTCCGAGAGGGGGCTCCCGCGTAGCGGGTGGAGGAGCCTGCGTGCATAACGGTTAAGATTTCATTATGTTTTGACGCACTC
>JAGAPH010000116.1 GCA_017623375.1 Clostridia bacterium
TTCCAAACACAATGAAATTAATATTTTATAGTTACATTATCGCCAAGAACGGACCGTCGAGGACGCCGGTCCCTACAGTTTTTGGTTTGTGCGAACACACCGATAAATCCCAATTTAAAGACAACATAGACTTAAAACAGAAAGAGCCGAGTCAATGTCTCGGCTTTTGCGGATCAGACAAAGAAATTTTATTTTTAACAAAAAATGGGTTGAACGTGTGCGGATTTAGTGATACAATATATGGAAAGATCTAAGATTAAGGGAGGCACCCCAATTGCTTTATTGGATAATATCGCTCAGCGTTCTGCTTTTTATCGCCGTGCTTGTATTTGCGTTAATGTGTATATGCTTTTTCAGAATATTTTATTCGCCGAGAGCAAAGAAAAAGAAAGCGGACGAATACCCCACTCCCGAGGGCAAAGCATACGATCCACACCGTGAGCAAATTATAAAATGGATCAAGGAGATCCGCGCAATGGAGTACACCGCTGTGTCGGTGGTATCCTACGACGGGCTCAGACTTTGCGGAAAATATTATGAGTATAAAAAAGGAGCGCCCATAGAGATACTGTTCCACGGATACAAGGGAACTGCCGAGCGTGATCTTTGCGGGGGTGTGTACAGGTGCTTTGAGCTTGGTCACAATGCGCTGATAGTTGACCACAGAGCCAGCGGAAAAAGCGAGGGAAGGATCATCACCTTTGGAGTAAAGGAGAGCCGCGACTGCCTGACGTGGATAGATTTCGCGATCAATAGCATAGACAAGGACGCCAAGATCATTATTACGGGAATATCAATGGGAGCGGCTACGGTCATGATCGCCGCAGGCAGAGAGCTTCCGACAAACGTAGTAGGTGTTCTCTCCGATTGCGGATATACGTCGGCGAAGGATATAATCAAAAAGGTCATGGAGGATATGAAGCTTCCATCGGGTCTTCTGTACCCATTTGCGCGGATTAGCGCCATGGTGTTCGGCGGCTTTGATCCCGATAAGGCGTCACCCATAAGCGCGATGCGCAAGTGCCGCCTGCCCATTATCTTTTTCCACGGTGATAAGGACGGCTACGTTCCTTGTTACATGAGTGAGGAAAATTACAGTGCTTGCATCTCCGAGCATAAGCGATTGGTGATCATCTCGGGCGCGGATCATGGGCTTTGCTTTCCTGTGGACATGAAAACTTATTTTGCGGAGCTGGAGCAGTTTTTTGCGCCACATCTCTGATCTGTTGTAATTATGTGACAAATATGAAAACAGGCTGGGTTTAGAAACTCAGCCTGTTTTATGTAAGACCATATTTTATTCTTTTTCTTGGTCGGCTTCTTGGGATAGCTCCGCGTCGTGCTGCTTCTTCTCCTGCTTTTTGTCAAACAGTCTCTTAAGACCAAGCGTTATGGAGATAGCGACGGTAAAGAATGGCGCGCCCGGAAACAGCCAAAATGCCCACATGGCAGATGCCGCTACTATTGCCCATTCTAAGTGGAACACAAATCCCACGATATATCCCGCCCAAATGGGCAGACTGAGCACGAGGCACACTATTCCGAGAAGAACGAGCGTGCGCCAATCCTTACATTCCATCCATACCCATTTAAGAAAATGTATTATAAGGTTTTTTAACTTTACGAATAATTTTTTCATCATGTACGACCCTTTATAAAACTACTGTATATTATAATACTAAATTGGAATTTTATCAATGAACTATCTGTAAATAATCCAAAAACGCAAGGAAAATGTTATGACGTTTTAGCTATTGATTTTTTTTCGTATGTGTGATATAATGTATGTAATGAATTTTTTGAAGGGGGACGCATATGAATTTACAGGAATCGGGCGAGATGTATCTTGAAAGCATTTTGGTGCTGTCGCGCACGAGCAATCATATAAGGTCCATAGACATATGTGAATATATGGGTTACTCCAAGCCCAGCGTCAGTCGCGCTATAGGGCTTCTCAAAAATGGCGGATACGTGGTTGCGGACAAAAACGGATATCTTTTCCTGACGGATGAGGGCAGAGAGGTAGCGGAGAAGATATACGACAGACACACGCAGATAAGCGCCTTTCTTGAATGGCTGGGCGTTTCGCACGACGTAGCCTCTGAGGACGCATGTAAGATAGAGCACGTTATAAGCGACGAATCCTTTGAAGCTATCAAAAGACACGTGAGAGACATGGATAAAAAATAAGACGGATATAAACGGAGCTGAGTCAAAGGCAAATGACTCAGCTCCGATTTTTATATATGTATATTTACTCCGTTTACCTCTACCTCGCCGTCAGCGCGGATAAGGATATATTTAACTCCGTCGATGATCCTTGTTTCAAGAACGTTGCTGTGTCCCGCGGCGACCTTTACCGACATTTCGGGGGTCTTTACCGTAATGCTCTTGGAGTCGGCTATGTTCTTGGGATTAAGACGCGCGTCCTTTCCAAATTCCTCGTCGTATCTCTCGGAGAATTTCTCTACCTTTTCCTCGGGCACGCCGCTATACCTCAGCATTTCTCCAACGTCGTCCTTGGTAAGCACGGGCGGCTCTTCTATCTTTTCCGCCTTGTGCTCCTCCAGCATATTGCATATCTGCGAGTGAACGGTGCGCACCATTCTCATGCTGCAATCCTCGCCCGCGGTCTCCTCAAGTATCTGGGAGAAGATCTCCTTTTGCGTTGCTGCAGGCATGGGAAGGGGAGAGTTGAAGAGCGCCTCCACGGTAGCCTCGTGACTGTCGTTGAGCTTTTTGGTGTAGTACAGAGCACCGTAAATGTTAGCCGCTCTGTCGTCAAAGGCGGGGAACATAAAGCCAAGCTCGGGCGCGCCGAGAACGGTGTCCGCCGCCACAGTGCGGAAGCACTTACCCGGGAAATAGTAGCTGAGCGTGGCTTTTCCTGCCTTGGCGGGACAAACGCTGCAAAGGAAATAGTTGAACACCTTTGAGGACTCGGTGTCCTTTTCACCGTCGGCGTTTATGGCGAAAACGTCGTAGCAGTCGTAGGCGAGAAGGATAAGATAGCTTCCGTCGGTCTCATAGGAATTGATGATCTTGTCGTAAAGCTTATGCACAAGCTCTCCGTCCTTGAGCTGAGTGTGGCGGATATCGCTGAGCAGCTTGTGCTCCTCGCTTTCCATTACCTGTTGTGTTGAAAACTCTATGTCGATAAGGTTGCGTCCATGAGCGCCAGAAAGTGTTTTCTTCAGGATACGGAGCATACTGTCCGCATCGTCCTCGGGCATCATACCGAGGCTTTGGTCAAACTCGGATATTATCTCCTTTTTTTCATTAACCAAGCAGCCGCAAACGTGGCTGATGTTGCTTTTATCTGTTCTGAATCTGCGGCGTATCTCCGCGATCTCCTTTTCAGTCATTTTTTGTCTCCTTTTGTATTTTTTTGTATATTTAACGTACCTTATATTATATCACATGATGCGGAGAAAAAGCAACAGTAAAGTTTGAATATTTTTCGGGACTGCGGAAATAATAAACACAAAATAATGTGGAGGTATCATATGAACGGAGAGACACAAAAGGGAACGGAAAAAAAGGCAGTGCCCCGTAACTGCACAGAGGAGCTCCTGGAGGAGCTTTACAAAAACGTGGGAATGGGAACGGACTCTTTGCTGAACGTTATTCCAAAGGTAAAAAACACCGAGCTTTCGGCGGAGCTTACGTCTCAGCTCAACAAATACGGCGGATATTCCGAGCAGATAGGCAATATGCTTGAGCAGTGCGGGGGAGAGGCAAAGGAAAAGAACATTATGGCGAAGATGTCGGCAAAGCTTGGTGTGGAGATGAGCACCCTTACCGATCCCACAGACGCGCATATTGCGCAAATGGTGATCGAGGGAACTACCATGGGTATTACCGACACCATAAGACTTGTGAGGGATTATGAAAATTCCAACTGCACCGAGGGAGCGCTATCACTTGCGCGATCGGTGGTAAGCTATCAGGAGCAGGCAGTTGAAAAGATGAAATCCTTTCTTTGATGCTGCAAATACCGACATACAGGCATACCGTAAGCTTTTTGCGGTATGCTTGTATTTTTTATCTTTTAAAATTTGCGACAGGCATTGACAAAAAAATATATTTATGGTAAAATATTTACGGTAATTCTTTGTTTTTTGACAAAATTTTATGTGATGATATTTTACAGATGTGATTTGAGGTAAGGAAAAATATGAAAAAATTCGACATATCAAATCTTATAGTTTCCAAGATACACGACGTGTACGGATATACGCTTCCCGAGGATACGGAGGAGAAAGGCGCAAAAACAAAGCATTCCGTGCTGATAGTAAAACGGAACGGCTTGTCCGAGTACACAGTAAGCGGTAAAAAATACAATTCCGATCCCAATACCATACTCTTTCTTCCTGCGGATACGGAATACTCCCTCTACATAGACAAGGCTGGCGAGTGTATCATATTTGAGTTCGACATTGCCGACAACGGAGAGGCGGCAGAGGCTTGCGGATTTTTCACGGGCGGCGACAGTGAGATAATTTCAACGGCAAAAAGCGTGCTGCATTATTGGAAGCTCAAGGGTCCCGCGTATCATTCCAAGTGCCTGTCCGAGCTTTATTCACTTATAACGCAGATATCCACTATCCACTCCTCAGCCTACTCCTTGGCGGGAAAATACCGACTTATCCATAGGTCAGTTAAATACATTGAAGCAAACTACCGCCGCGAGGATCTCTACACGCCCGATCTTGCCAAGATGTCGGGCATAGGCGAGACCTATTACCGCAGTATATTTATTTCCGTTTTTCGCATACCGCCCACGAAATACATACAGAATTACAGAATAGAAAAGGCTAAGGAGCTTCTTGTCAACTCCTCGGGCTCTATCGACGAGATAGCACTGTCGGTGGGCTTTGCCAACTCCTCGTATTTTTGTAAGGTGTTTAAATCTACCACGGGACTTACCCCCACGGAATTTGCGGCGAAGAGCCGAAGATTGGGCTGAGACCGGGGGCACATTGTGCGTCCTGTAAAAAAATATTTTTTGAAAAATTTAAAAAAACTATTGCAAAACGGGGAATAATATGATATAATACCCATGTTTGCTAACCGATGTCAAAGAACATAGGTAATAAAAGAAACGAGGTATTGAAAAATGAAATCCGGAATCCATCCTAATTATGAAGAGTGCGTAATTCGTTGCGCTTGCGGCGAAACTGTAACCACTAAGTCCACAAAGGGCGGCGAGATGAGAGTTGAAATTTGCTCCAAGTGCCATCCTTTCTTCACCGGCAAGCAGAAGTTTGTCGATGCCGGCGGACGCGTTGATAAGTTCAAGAAGAGACTTGAGAACGTCGGCAAATAATTTGGATTTTGATCGCTTACAAAAAGAGGGCGGGTTATGTGCGTATTCGGTACATGCCGTCCTCATTTTGTTTTTAACTTAGCCACGGGGCTTATGTGTTCAAGTTCCCGATGGCTACCTCGGAGGTAAATAAATGGAAACACAGAATAAGATACAGACGCCCGACAGATCGGTGCTTGTTGGTATAGTAACGCAATATGAAACACAGGAGATGGTGGACAAGAGCCTTGACGAGCTTGAGCGCCTGCTTGAGACCGCGGGGGGAGAATGTGTGGCAAGGCTGACACAGAATAAAGAGGCTCCCGACGTCCGCACGGTGATCGGCAGCGGAAAGGCTGCGGAGCTTGCTTATCTCTGCGCCTGCAACGACGTGACGCTGGTGGTGTTCGACTGTGAGCTATCCCCGTCTCAGATAAGAAATCTTGAGGACGTTGTTGGGGACGGAGTAAGAGTTATCGACCGCTCCATGCTCATACTTGATATCTTTGCTCTTCACGCCGTAACGGGTGAGGGAAAGCTTCAGGTAGAGCTTGCTCAGCTGAAATACACCGCGCCAAGGCTTATGGGACACGGCACCGAGCTTTCAAGGCTGGGAGGAGGAATAGGCACGAGGGGACCCGGTGAGTCCAAGCTTGAGACCGACCGCCGCCATATGATGCGACGAGTGCGCGCTCTTGAGGCGCAGATAGCGGAGATGGACAAGAACCGTAAGACCATGCGCGCCTCCCGTGACAGGAGCGGTATTCCCGAGGTGGCTATCGTTGGATACACAAACGCGGGAAAGTCAACGCTTCTTAACAGACTGACCGACGCGGGCATACTTGCTGAGGACAAGCTTTTTGCTACGCTCGACCCCACCACAAGAAAGTTTACGCTGCCATGCGGAGAAGCTATATTGCTGACGGATACCGTCGGATTTATCAATAAGCTGCCGCACCATCTGGTAAGAGCCTTTCGCTCTACTCTCGAGGAGGCTTGCAATGCTGATATACTCATGATAATCGTGGACGCGTCCGACGAGAATTTCAGAGAGCAGCTGACCGTTACCGAAAAGCTTCTTGATGAGCTTGGCGCCTCGGGCAAGCCCACCCTTTACGTGTTCAATAAATGCGATAAGGGAATGGCTGAGCTTGGAAGGATAGGAAGAGAGGCTGAGGATAACACAGCGTACATCTCCGCTCTTACGGGACAGGGGATCGAGCAGATGGTGTCAAGGCTTGAGGATATGGTGCTTAAGGGTAAGCGTCGAGTGACTTATCTTATACCAAACAGTGAGGCGGGAGCGCTGAATACCCTTTATAAATACGCTACCGTTGAGAATGTGGAATACGGAGCTGAAGGTATGACAGTGCTGGCTCTTGCCGATAGCCGCGCGAGAGGTATGATGAGAAAGTACGCTATTGACGATATAGCAGAAACTGAAGAAGAATACTGATACGACCTTACCTTAATATATGGAAGGAGTGGTGACTTTGGCTGAAAGACTCAGCGAAAGCTTTACAACACTTAAAGGAGAAGCGCACGTAGAGTTTGAGGAAAAGCGTTCTCTGTTTATCGCACATGCTCTGCGAACAGATAGCGAGGAGCAGGCACAGGCTTTTATCAAGCAACTGAAAAAGGAATATAACGACGCGACGCACAATGTCTTTGCCTACGTTATGAATAAGGGGGTGCTTGCGCGCTACTCCGACGACGGAGAGCCTCAGGGCACGGCGGGAATGCCCGTGCTTGACGCCATACGTAAAAGCGGAGTGGACAATGCCTGCGTGGTGGTAACGAGGTACTTCGGCGGAACGCTCCTTGGGGCGGGCGGCTTGGTCAGAGCCTATTCCCATTCCGCATCAATAGCTCTTGAGGCGGCGGGGATAGTTACCTACGAGCCCTATTCGGAATACGAGCTTAAATGCGGATACTCGGAATATCAAAAATATAACGCCTATTTTTTCGATATAGGCGCTGTTGTTGACGATACTGTTTTTGAGGCCGACGTTACCGTCCGCTTTGCCGTTAAAAGACGGGAGAGTGAGGGCGTGGTGAAGAAAATAACCGAAATGAGCTATGGCAGAGACATTCCGCAGCTCGTGGGAGAGCGATATGATTACAGATAAAAGACGTAGATACCTGTGTGTTTTTATTGTGGGCTTCATATTTGTGTTGTCTTGCGTTCTTGTCTCCTGCTCAAAAAAGACAGATAATACGCTGCTTGAGGCGCTTGCCACACTGAACCGAGACGAGCAGTTCGAGCTTGATGACACGGAAGCGGACACGGAGGACGTACCAAGAGCGGAATATTACAGGATAGTTATCTCGGGTATGTGCTCAAGTGAGACGGCGGCAGTGGCACGCACGCTGGCGGAGCGAATAGAGGAGAAAACGGGGATAGACTGCGGCGTGGTCTATGATAGCGATGATTTTCCAAAGCGTGAAAACGCCGTTGAGATATTGCTTGGCAATACGGATAGAGACGCCTCTGCCATAGCCCTTGAGGATATGCTTCGGGACGACTACGTCTGTGGGCTTGTCGGTGACTCTCTTGTCATTGGCGGTCTGTCCGATAGCGCTACTGTCACCGCCGCGGAAAGATTTATGTCCGAGCTTTTGCCTCTTGCGGAGGGGATGTACCTAATAGAGGAAACGGGCGGCTTTGAATATTTCGCCAAATATGAGCTGAGCTCGGTGACTCTTTGCGGATTTGATATCGGGGATTACGATATTGTGTGTGCTCCGAGAGCCACGGAGGACGAAAGACTGTTTGTTAACTTGATCAAGGAACTGGTGGCGGACAAAAGCGGTATATGTATTGATACGAAGTATTCTCTTGGAGGTGAATACGGCAAAAAAGAGATCATCTTGTCCGTGGACACTCAAGCCGATACCCCCGTCGCGTGTGTAAAGGAGGAAAACGAGGATGTCGTTATAAGCGGCTCGGATACCTACTGCCTTTCCGTTGCCGTCAGCAAATTTTGCGATATGCTCGTAGAGGGTGTAAGTGACGGAAGGGCGTCGATAAATATTGACGGCAGACTCGAGCTGCCCTGCGGCGATACCCGAATGAAATTTATGTCGGTGCTTTCCGATGTCAGAGTGCCGAGCGGAAATCTAACTCCGATAGTGAATATATCCGAGTATTTTAACGCGGCTATGCCGGACATCGCGGTCATAGGTTCTATGTCTCCGACGGCTTGGGAATACATAAAATATAATCTCCACGGCTTTGATTACGTGGAGCAAAGCGCGGGCGGAGCACCGCTTATGCCCATGCTCTACAGAAGCGACAGCGTCAGAGCTGTGTCTGTCAGCGGTGAACGTAAGGATGGCGTGGAGCTACAGAAGGTGATATTTGAGAAGAAGGCGGGCGGAGAACGGTTTACGGTTCTTTCATTTGTATGTCCTGACGGTGTGGAGGTGTCAAAGCTTATAAAAACGGTAACCGATACCGTAAAGGATACCCCCAACGCTATCGCTGTTGTTACCGCTCCGCAAAGCGCGGCTGGTTCATTCGTTATTTCCGACGGCAGAATGACTGTGTGCTATAACAGATCTGTCAGCGTGGGCGATAGGTCGTTCTTCAGCTCATTGCTTGTATCTTCTGATCAATGCCTGTATTCCAATATGGGGACTGAATATGGAGATAAAAACGATATTTGTTACATATCTTCAACTGTCGGAAAGAAATACTGCGCACAGCTTTTGACTCTTTTGTCAGAAAATACTGTCCATTGAAAAGCGCTCGTGCTTTTTGATGTCGTCAAGCGCGTCACTCAGCAGCTTGCAGCTTTGCTGCTTGCTATGCTCACTGCCCGACTGGCAGGCGGCTTGGAGCTTTAATATCTCCTCGGTCACCTTGTCTAAGTCACGCAGCCCCGCGGAGAGACTGACGTATTTTTCGTGTGTCTCCCAGTATTCGGAAAGCTCCGAAATAGCCTTTTCCGTGTCGGTTGCTTCGCAAACGGCTTGGGAAAGGCTTTTCATTTGGTCTGTGATCCTTGATATATAAATGGCGTTGACGACAGTCAAGGCAACGACTGTAAAAAATAATATGATAGATGCCGCAAAAGCCTTCATTTATCCTCCTTGCAGATGACTCGCTCCTCGCCCAGGTCGCTTATCATCATTAAATATACGTCCTTTATGGACTTGCCGCGCTTTTTCAGCTTGTGCTCAAGCTGCTGTTGGCTGAGCCCCACCTCGTATAGTCCGTGGGCGTTTACCGTTCCGTTATCTATTACTATATGGAAGATACCGCTCTCCTTCGTTTTTATGCTCAACTGCTGGCAGGTGGGCGGCTTTGTCTTTGCCTTTGGAACTATGGTGATCTTTCCGTTTTTCTCGAGTATGGCGTACAACACGTCGTCGATGTCGGTATATCCGCTTTGCCTCAGCTCGCTGATAAGCTCGTCGTTTGATATGCGGGCATCAAGCATGGAGCGCCTGCAGAGCGTGCCGTTCTTTATGAGTGTTGACGGACGGGCGGTGATAAGTCCCTTTATCCTTGGAAAAAGAACGGTCAGTGCCGAGGAGATGACCTCAAAGGAAACAAGTATGATTATGGGTATCACCGCATGTGCCAAAGGTATGTCATTGTCGGTTATTGGGAGTGAGGCTATTTCGGAAATAAGAAGAGTAGTTACAAGATCCGACACCTCAAGCTCGCCTATCTGCCGCTTTCCCATAAGACGCATGGCGCTTATAAGAACTACGTATATAATTACGGTTCTGACGAGTATTGTGGTCATTTGGATACCTCCGAGAACGGTTTGTAGGTTATTATTTGTGCATTTGTCCAAAACCATACAATTTTTAAAATTATTTTTCAAAAACCTCTTGACAGGGAGGGAAGAAAGTGATATAATATGCGAGTCGCCTTGAGAGAGGCGGGAACACGAAGCTGACTGAGAGAAAAAATTCAAGAAAATTTGAAAAAAGATCTTGACAAGCGAAGCTGAGTGTGGTATAATAGACAGGCTGTCCCGCCCGAGAGGGAAGCGGAGAGCGAACGGTCATTGAAAATTGAACAACAAGAGAGATTGTACAAAGCATTGCGAA
>JAGAPH010000117.1 GCA_017623375.1 Clostridia bacterium
ATTCCCGTTCCCTCGGGAGTTTGAGTTGTTGCGCTTGTCGTGAATATCATCGTGCTCATAGATAAAACAACCATAAGGCAGGCAAGTGCAACAGATAAGCTTTTCTTAAACATAATTTTCTCCCTAAAAATATTTTTTGAAACTCTCATTGTTTTCAGAGATAAGCTTTCTATTATATTTTTGATTTTATCAGAAGTTAGCCCACTCATCGGAGTCAAACGAAATAGAGCCACCCGTTCCATTTTGTTCGGTTGCTATGGATTTAGGCACAAAGCTCTTTACCTCGTTAATAAACTCTACAAGAGCCGTTGCATACGCGCTATGCTCATCTGCAGACGGGGGTACATCAGCGGACGCCGTAAGAACCTTAACAAAGTATCCTGCATTCTCACCGCCAAATTCCTGACAAAGAGAGACTATTGCCTTCTCATAGTCTGTATTTCCGCTCGTCCAAACCACCGCGATCTTACAATCATCTCCGTTTACCTGCTTAACCTTCGCAATAAGCTCTCTGTATGCGGATTTAAATGCGTTTACACTAACATTTCCCGCCTGCACATCAAAGGCACCAACATTGATAACGGCAATATCCGCTTTCCTTGCAAAGTTTCCTGTAAAAGCTTCTCCATACAAATATTCAGCCGTCTCCTCTGTTGCCACAAGTCCGCATCGACGGTAGGAGGTGATTGAATAATCAACATTCAGCTGATTAGCAACAAGGTACGGATATGACTCTCCGACCCTGCCCGACTTATCCATTACATCAACCTTGCTATCCACACCGTCACCGATAAATTCAATGAAGTTCCTCTCGGCGTCAGCCCCGTCGGCAGGAAGCAGCTCGCCCGCCAAGGTGATCGTGCAGAACTCAACATATGCGCCAAATTCAGTAGCTCTTATAAAACGAAGCGTATGCTCACCTGCGGGAACATTATCTAATTCTATAAGATTATTCGTCACAAAGAAAAACGATTTACCGCCCGAGCTCTTTTGAAGCTCACCGTCAAGATATATCAAAAACGCACACTCTCCATCTGCCATGAATTTAACTGACAGCTTTCCGCCGCTGCATTTTATCTTACTCTCAAAGCCTGAGCCGGGGTAATTACAGGTAGCATAAAATCTATCTGTGTATTCGCGTTCGCCAAACCAACGAGTTCCGAATGTAGATGAATTAAGCGTATAGGTCTTTGTTTCAAGCTCAGGTTCAACCTCGCCGCCACTCGTATTTTCGGTGGTATTTGCCGTAGTGGCAGATGTTTCATCTCCATCATTCCCTTCGTTGTTCGCACAAGCACAAAGTCCGAATATAAGAAAACATGTCAAAACAGCTATCAATAATTTTTTCATAAACATTCCTCTCCTTATACCTTACTTGCGCTTGGGAATATAGGACGTATAGGTGTTAATATTCTCGGGATTCTCCTCATTAAGTACAAATACACGACCGCCAAGCATATCCTCGGCGCGACTAGTATTAGTAGAAGTGCCTGCGGATCCCCCGCATGTAAGCCAAACGCCCTGATACTTCAAGGCATAATCATTTATATGGTCATGCGCGTTGGCAATCGCCTTGACATCACCGCACGCCTTGATCGCCTCGAACAGAGTCGAATGATACGGAGAGCAACATATAGTTTCTCTCTTTTCGCCATTCCACTCCAGACCCAAAATCTCACGGTTATCCCATGCGGTAACACTTTCCTGAAGCGGTATATGGAATGCCATCATACCGTATACGGGAACTCCGCCGTTCTGCGCGGTCAGCTCGGCAGAAATAGCCTTATACCAATCGACCTGATTCTGACGGATATAATCGGTTACTGTTCCTGACTGACTTACCGAGGTGTCTACTCCGTCGGAGGTATACATACCCGAGTCCAGACACCAAACAGCGGAACGAATTTCTTTTCCATCCGAGCTGTAAACAGGCAGTACATAGTCTCCTATGCCGTTGATATCTTCAGGGCCTGAGCTTGAAACACAATACTCAAAGCTTTCATATACCGCCTGCTGGCGTTCTTTTGAAAGGAGGGTGTCCTCTGAGTCGTGATTGCCGAAAACATGGCACCACGGAATCTTCTTCTCCTCTATGTACCCCACCATACCTTCAACATATTCTGCAAATTCCTCGTCGGTGGGATCATACTTATAGCGACAGTTATCGCCCGTAAAAATGACAAGGTCGGGATCTTCACGGTCTATAATGGCTTTAATAAGTGCTTTTTGTTCCTCGGAAATAAGTCTGTATTGTATATCTCCCAAGGTCAGCACCTTGAAGCTTCCATCCTCGCGGAAGCAAAGCTTATGCTTTGTGTTAGCAATTATTTCATCAAGCAAAGGTGTTTCAACTTTAGTCACGGGTGTAGTATCCTCCCCTTTATCAGGCTCTGAATCATCAGGCTCATTGAGAACCGTAGTCTGAACGCTGATTTTTTCGGTTTCCGAGGGCTCGTCAGCGTTATTGCAAGCAAACAGACAGCCACAACAGCAAAGCATTGCCAGGACTAAAGATATACTCCTTATCAATAAACCTTTTTTCATAGGATCTCCTTTATAATTGTTTTTCAACCTATTTTCTTTAACAATCGCTATTTATTCAGCTGTTCCATAAAATTTATCCACAAGTGAGTTAAATGTAGTCGTCAGCGGCTCTGTATTCTCTATCCACCAAGCTGAAACATTGTTCTTTTTGTTGTATGCGAACATACGGAAAATATATACGGGCATTGTCTCTTTCTTAGTCAGATCATATCCCATCGCTTCGTTATAGATGTTATCGAAGTCAAGAGAGATACTATTATAGATGAGATCTATCATATATCCCGATTCAGAGTCTCTTATGTAACGAGTTTTGAGAAGAACCTCATAGTGTGTCTCGATAACCATTTGATTGCTGTCAAATGCCATAGATGTCATAACAGCGGACGACATCTCTTTCTCGGGCGCGTCTATCGGTATGCTCCAGAACGAGCAATCATACATCATATGAGTATAGTACAAGCCGTACGGTATGCTCGCCCTCAGGTATGTCCTTCAAAACTATTTCATCCTTCTCAGAGTCTACCACATGATACTGCGTCGGAATTTTGGGACCCTTGACCACCGCTCCGTCGACAAACACCTTAAAATGGCAACTGTCACTTGAACCGACAGAAAATGTAATGTCTCCGCCATAATGCGCTATATTCAGCTCTATTCCGGAGCACGACCAGTCACAATTTATCTGCGTATCTGATTCAAGTGTACGCACACCGAGTGTCTTTACGCCCCATGAGCGGCTATTAAGCGGATATGTAACGATCTGCAAATCCTGTCCCTCCGTTTCATTCTTGTCATTTTTAGAGTCATCTTTCGGCCCCTCTGAGACTTCAGTTGCTTCTGTTGTTTCTGCGCCGATACCGTCGTTATTGCATGAAACAAAGCAGAAAAGCATTAAAATCGCCATTGTGATGCAAAATAATTTTTTTATCATAAAAACCTCATTGTTAAAGTTAATATTTTTATTCCTCACTCTGCGCCTACTCTCTTTTTACCGAAGAAAGCTGTAAGCGCCATAATAACAAGCACTACGGCGAAGCCGCCTGAAACAACAGACGAACAGCCGCCATTTTCTTCTGCTTTCGAGGATTCCTCCGTCGACGCAGCCGTATCTGCAGGCTTTTCCGCTTCGACGATTACATCATTACATATCGGGCAAACGGTATTGCCTGCCTCGTCAAGCTCCTCGGTGTGCTTCAGATGCATACTTGTCCTGCCGCACAACGAACATTCTCTGTAATGCGTGTCACCGTCACTTATGTAATCACTCCATACATGCGCTTCGCGTACAGACTCGCCACATATCGTACAGAATTTGTTGTGTGAGCCGATATCAAACTGCTCATATCTGCCACCCTCGTATGTATGAGTATGCGCAATAACATAGTATGTCTCGCTATTTTTGTCCAACTCAGATATATACTCTCCCTTTTGCAGATATTCTTTCGGAACGGTTTCATCAAAATTGCCGCCGAGCACCTTTACGCTGCCGCTAAATCCGCTTTCTGCCGCAAACGCGCCGTCAGCAGTTCCTTTAATGAGTCCGCCAACTATCCGAACATCTCCGTCGTTCCCCATATCATAAACAGCCGCAGCTGTTCCGCGAAGCTCTCCGCCGCTTACCGTAAGCGCAGAGCCTGAAGCTCCGTCAAGAGCCAGCGCATATTTACCGCCAATAACTCCGCCCTTTATTTCTACATTTCCTTTATTGTACTGAATTCCTATACCGTTACCGTCCGCCGTTACAGTTCCGCTCTCAACGCAGAGAATAGCCGAAGAATTCCACTTTACGGCACAGTCGGAGGCTGCTCCGCCCGTCACTTTAAGCTTTGCTCCCTTTATTGTAAGCTCCGCGTATGCGGTACTGTTCTCGCAAGCCGCCGCAATATTTACCACACTGATATCAGCGTTTTTGAGTATAATTCTCGAACTTTCCGATACACATACCCCCTTATTTCCAACGACCTTTGCCTTTCCGTCAAGAATAAGCGTTGATTCGCCCTTCGCCGTAACCGCATATCCGATATCCGACGAGCGAAGCGTTCCGTTGCCTATAACGACAGTCCCGTCCTTAACGACAAGCTCACCCGTGAGCGTTTTTCCGTTGAGGTCAAGAGTTA
>JAGAPH010000118.1 GCA_017623375.1 Clostridia bacterium
CTCCCTCCGAGAGGGGGCTCCCGCGTAGCGGGTGGAGGAGCCTGCGTGCATAACGGTTAAGATTTCATTATGTTTTGACGCACTCTCCCTCAGTCAGCTTCGCTGACAGCTCCCTCCCAGAGGGAGCCTTATGAAGTAAGTGCTAATATAGCGAACACATCGCTAAATCCTAATTTAACGATTTGACATTAACGCTTGATATGTTTTTACTTTACAAGAGCTACTGCGCTTGCGGTCTTTGCCTTGATCTCGTCGGGTGTGCCCTTCATCATCCAGCTTCCGCCGCACGCGATGATCTTGTCGAATGCGAGGTATTCGAGAACATTAGCCTCGGAGATACCGCCTGTGGGCATGAATGTCATTGCGGGGAATGCCGCGCTGAGTGCCTTGAGAGTAGCGAGTCCGCCGAAGTTTGAGCAGGGGAAGAATTTAACTGTTTCAAGTCCGTAGGAGATAGCCGTGATGATCTCGGTGGGGGTCACGCAGCCGGGAAGGTACAGCACGCCTCTTGCGCGGCATACCTCAGCAACCTCAGCGGCAAAGCCGGGTCCTACGATAAACTTAGCTCCGCAGTCGATAGCTCTGTTGCACTGCTCTGCGTTGATAACTGTTCCCGCGCCGATAAGCATATCGGGGAACTTCTCGCAGCCAAGCTTTATTGCGTCAGCGGCGCAAGCGGTACGGAAGGTTATCTCAGCCACGGGGAGACCTCCCTCGCAAAGCGCGCGGAGGGTGGGCTCTGCGTCAGCGATGTCCTTGATTACTACGACGGGAACGATTTTGAGTTGTTTGATCTGTTCTGTGATGTTCATGATGCTTCCTTTCTAAATTTATTGAATAAAATAATTATCTTCAATTATAGCAAAAAAACTATATCAAATCTACCACTATTTTACCCAAAACTTAAATTATATTTAAATTATACTCTCTTTATATTTACAATGGAATTGTAAATTCAGTCAAAATACATTGCATTTTAGTGCAATACCCAAGGAAGGCTTACTCCTCAAGCATTGGTATCTTCATTATGCTCTTTAATTCCTCTCTGTCAAGGAAGGGCGCGAGATCCTCAAGAGGGGGACTTACCAGCGTTCCGTCGGGCAGTCTCTTGGTAGCGCTCTTGGGCTCAAAGAACTGTGCGGGGTCAACGAATATCTCGGCGATAAACGCGCCCTCGGTATCAAACGCCTGCTTGAGCGTTGCGTCTATCTCGCTGTTCTCGCGGCATGCGGCGTAAGGATAGCCGTAAGCCCATGCCAGCCTTTCAAGAGAGGGGAAGGAAAGGTCGCCGCTCTCAGGACCGATACCCACCTTGGTGTGAGTGCCGAAGAGATTTGTCTGTGTCTGTCTTATGGAATGGTATCCGTCGTTGTTGATAACGAAGATCTTTATGGGCAGCTTGTTAGTGAGAATAGTCTGAAGCTCCTGAAGATTCATCTGTATGCTTCCGTCACCCGAAACGCATACTATCTCCTGCTTGCCAAGCGCCACGCACACGCCTATGGCGGCGGGCAGGTCGTAGCCCATGGAGGCAATAGCGGAGTTGATGATAAATCTCTGTCCGCGCTTGATAACGTAGCCGTGGCTTCCTACTACGCACGCCGTTCCGTTACCTACCACGGTGGTATATCCCTCGGGCAGTCCGTCTGAGAGCTTCTTTATGAATGCGTAGGGGTTGGTCAGACCCTCCGCGTCAAAGTGCTTCTGCTGCACCACGGGATAGCGGCTCTTCCAATCGCGGCAGGTTTCCTGCCAGCCATTTTCAGGATAAAGCACACCCTCCTCGGGCATTTTGGCAAGAAGTGCCGAAAGGAAATCCTTTGCGTCCGCGTGTATGGGCATCTCTACATGGAGCGTGGGCTTTTTAAGCTCCTCAGCGTCCACGTCCACCATAATGACGAACGCCTCTCTTGCCCATGTCTGCCAATTATAGCCCACCTGACGAATGGACAGCCTGTTGCCCACGGCGAGCACGAGGTCAGAATTCTGAACGGCAAAGTTGCCGAAACGGTCACCCATGATACCGCCTCTTCCCGCGTAAAGGGGATCCTCGTCAGCCATCATGTCTATATTGTCCCAGCCTGTAACGACGGGGATATTTAGCTTTCTTACCACCTTCTCAAACAGGTCAAAGCCGCCCGAAAGTCGCACACCGTTGCCCGCGTAAAGCACGGGGCGTTTAGCGTTCTTGATCTTTTCTATAACTGTATTAACGGTATTTTCATCAACAAGGGGCGCGGAGTCGTTTTTCTCGGCCTCAGGATCAAAGGCTATAAGCTCGTCTGTGTCGATGATACCCCCTTGGAAATTGACGGGAATGTCTATCCAGCAGGGACCGGGTCTGCCCGTGGTGGCAAGATAAAGAGCCTTTTCCAGCGCATATCTTATGCGCTTGGGATCTTCTATCATCTCGCAGTATTTGGTCATACACTCCACTGAGCGGGTGATGTCAAATTCCTGATCTCCGCCTGCTCTTATATCAAGTCCCATTCCCCTCTTTGAGGTGTCGTAGCGCACCTGACCCGAGATGATCAGCATGGGAACGGAGTCAAGCCAGCCGCCTACCACTCCCGTAATGGCGTTTGTTCCGCCGGGGCCTGTGGTAACGCATACCGCAGCGATCTTATTATTTATTCTTGCATATGCCTCCGCGGCGATAGCGCATGCCTGCTCGTGATGATTGTAAAGGCACTTGAGTCCTTCCTTGTGTCCCAGGGCGTCGTTAAGGTGCATAGCTCCTCCGCCCGTGACGGTGAAGCAATCGGTGATGCCGTTGGCAACGAGAAAGTCGGCAACGTAATCGGCAAGACGAATCTTCATATATTTGTATTCCTTTTCTTTTTTTTAATTTAGCAAAAATTCCTGCCATCGTATGACGGCAGGAATTCTTATGGTGGATTTTTAAGAATTTACCGCCTCAATAATGGTCTTTGCCATATAATCGATCATTTCGTCCGTCATTCCGGGATAAACTCCTACCCAGAAGGTATCGGTCATTACTCTGTCGGTATTGTCAAGTGTGCCGACTATCCTGTAGCCCTCGCCTGTTGCGCGCATTTCGTCGAAGCAGGGGTGCTTTGTCAGGTTTCCTGCGAACAGCATTCTCGTTTGAACGCCGCGCGCCTCGATATAGGGGACTACCTTTTCGCGGTCAACGCCGTCACACGTGATAAGGAATCCGAACCAGGAGGGGTTGGAGTTCGCACACGCCTCGGGCAGTATAAGCTTGTCTGAGGCGGGAGCAAGAGCCGCCTTGAGTCTTGCGAAGTTATGGCGGCGGCGCTCAACGAAGCTTGGGAACTTCTTGAGCTGAGCACAGCCTACGGCTGCCTGCATGTCGGTCGCCTTGAGATTGTATCCGAAATGAGAGTAAACGTACTTGTGGTCGTAGCCCAAGGGAAGCTCGCCGTACTGACGGTCGAAGCGGTGCTTGCAGAAGTTATCAACTCCCGAGGGACATACGCAGTCACGTCCCCAGTCGCGGATAGAGCGGATTATCTTAGCGAGGAGGGGGTTATCGGTATAGACCGCTCCGCCTTCTCCCATAGTCATGTGGTGAGGGGGATAGAAGCTGCTTGTTCCGATGTCTCCTACAGTACCTGTCTTGTAGGTCTTGCCGTCGATAGTGTATTCCGAGCCGAGGGCATCGCAGTTATCCTCGATGAGCCACAGACCGTGCTTGTCGCAGAAGGACTTGACAGCCCCCAGGTCAAAGGGATTTCCGAGGGTGTGAGCCACCATTACGGCACGTGTCTTGTCCGAGAGCGCCGCCTCAAGCTTTGTCACGTCTATGTTGTACTGAGGAATGGTTATATCAACGAAAACGGGAATAGCGCCGTACTGGATATAGGGCGTTACGGTGGTGGGGAAGCCTGCGGCAACGGTAATGACCTCGTCGCCTCTCTTTACGGCTCTTTCCTTGAGCAGGGGAGATGTGAGGGTCATGAATGCGAGAAGGTTAGCGGACGAGCCTGAGTTTACCAGACTGCAGTGCTTGACACCGAGGTATTCGGCGAATTTCTTTTCAAATTCATCGGTATATCTGCCTGAGGTGAGCCAGAACTCAAGTGAGCTGTCCACCAGATTACACATTTCGTCACTATCGTAAACACGGGAAGCGTAGGGGATCCTGTCGCCCTCCTTATATGCGGGCTTGGAGTGATATTTTTCGCAGTATTCCTTTACTCTGCGGAGTATATCCTCTCTTTCCTCTCTTTCATTTACCGTATTGTTGATCTTATTCATGGTTATATCCTTTCTCAACTGAAATAGTTATGTTATCCATGGTATAATAAACAAATGCAGTCAGCGGATAGTCCGCCGCATAGCAATACAGATAGATTATAACATATTCAGCAAATTTTGTCAATAGAATTGTAACAATTTGCAAACACACGCGAAATTGCCATAAAATTGGGATTTATCGGTGTGTTTGATATGAACGCACTACACAAATTGTAGGGACCGGCGTCCTCGACGGTCCATTCTATGCGATAGTGTAACTATTGAAAATTATATAAATTTCATTGTGTTTAGGGCGGACCGTCGCGGACGCCGGTCCCTACAACGAAGAAAGTGCGAGCACACCGATAAATCAAAATTTGATTATTAAAAACTTTGGTTTTGGAAATGTTTTCAATTTATCTGTTGACATACGGGCGTAAATACTTTACAATAGTATAGTACCCAAATTTCAGAATTTATATAAGATTTATTTTACAGGCGGGGGAGTGTATGGACGTATTTGAAAGACAGTCTCTTATAATAGGCGAAAAAGCCACGGAGCGGCTTGGGACGAAAAAGGTCGCCCTTTTCGGCGTTGGCGGCGTGGGAAGCTACGCGGCTGAGGCGCTGGCAAGATGCGGCGTGGGGTGTATAGAGCTTATCGACAGTGACGCGGTATGCGTAAGCAATATAAACCGACAGCTCTGTGCCCTCACCAGTACCGTGGGACGGCTCAAGACAGAGGTAACGGCAGAGCGGCTCTGCGACATAAATCCCCAGATAAAAGTTATAGAGCGGGCGGAGTTCTTTCTTCCCGAAAATGCCGATTCCTTTGATTTTTTGTCATATGATTTCGTCATAGACGCCATAGATACGGTCAGTGCCAAGATAGAGATCGCCGTCAGGTGCGCGTCCCTTGGGATACCCATGATAAGCTCTATGGGAACGGGCAACAAGCTCGACCCCTCGGCGCTTAAGATATCCGATCTTGCCAAGACCTCGGGCTGTCCCTTGGCGCGGGTCATGCGGCGCGAGCTTAAGAAAAGAGGTATCGTTCACCTGCCCGTGGTGTATTCCGAGGAGACGCCCATAACGCCAGGGAGAGCGGAACGCTCCGAGGGAGGTAAACCTGTCCCTGGTAGCATCGCTTTCGTGCCGTCCGTGGCGGGATTGCTCGCCGCGTCCTATGCCGTAAAGGCGTTGATAAGCAATCGATAAATTGGGATTTATCGGTGTGCTTGAGGCGTTCGCACAAACCAAAATTGTAGGGACCGTGCGTCCAATTCCGCTACGCTACATGACGGTCCGTTCCAAACACAATGAAATTTATATATTTTTTAATATTTTATAGTTACATTATCACATAGAATGGACCGTCGAGGACGCCGGTCCCTACAACGAAGAAAGTGCGAACCCACCGATAAATCAAAATTTGAAGCACCGCATTGTGTGTGTAAATTGGGATTTAGCGATGTGTTCGCTATATTAGCACTTACTTCATAAGGCTCCCTCCGGGAGGGAGCTGTCAGCGAAGCTGACTGAGGGAGAGTGCGTCAAAACATAATGAAATCTTAACCGTTATGCACGCAGGCTC
>JAGAPH010000119.1 GCA_017623375.1 Clostridia bacterium
AAGGAGAGTGCGTAGAAATATAATGAAATCTTAACTGTTATGCACGTAGGCTCCTCCACCCGCTTCGCGGGAGCCCCCTCTCGGAGGGAGCCTTATGATGATCATGCGTACACATCAAGCACACCGATAAATCCCAATTTAAAGACAGATTTAACTGCGTACCCGTCTTTTAAAGACGGGACGCAAAACCCCGTTTAGCTCCAATGAAATTTCTTTCATTGGAGCTATGGGCAAAAATATTTTATATGGATATTTTAATTTTTGCGAAGAGCGTTACGCTATGTAACTTATTCTTCTCTCTTCTTACCAACCACAACGGCTGCTCCCATTACAGTGGCAATAACAAGTGCGCTCGCGCCGACAACTCCGCCGCAGCCCTTTTCCTCAGCAGGTGCTTCGGTCTCGGGTGCTTTGGTCTCGGGAGCTTTAGTCTCGGGTGCCTTGGTGTCAGCATCTGTGTTATTGGTATCCGCGGGAGGATTAGGATCATCACCGATAGTAGGATCGTCGCCAAGCGTGGGGTCGTCCTCAAACGTGGGAGGTGCGGGAGGAGTGATGGTGCATGCGGAAACCGTCCAGAAATCAGGAGCCGTGCCGGTTAAGCTATTAACCGTTCCGGTACCGCCCTCGGCAAATACACCCTGAAGAATAGTTGCCTTTGTTTCAGCGTCTATGCAGTCATTATAAATGTTAAGAGTGTTGGTAACACCCTCTTTAGCAAAGCTTGTTATTTTGCTGCTTACTGTACCACCCCAAACATTGATCTTTACGTCGCCCGATACGTTTCCGTTCTCCTTATAGCCGTATATTGTTCTTATCGTACCGCCAAAGAAGTTAACATTAGCACCGTTATGAGCAGGTGAAGTTACCATCGAAGCACCATATATGTCTCCCCATGTACCGCTAAAGATGTTAACAACGGAGCTTGTTTCCGTGTTCATAAGACCTGAGCTGGCAGCGTTCTGCTGACCTGCGCAAATATTAAGCGATTTTCCGGGCTGAACTCTCGTTACGTTCTCACCGATAGTGATAGGATAACCATTTGCGGATATCCAAAGGTTAACACTGTTAACCGTTCCTATTCCGAGATCATAAATAGCCAATGGGCTTCCAAGCTCTAGAATAGGAGCTTTAGCTGTTGACGTAGAGTCAAACAAAACCGTAGGATAAGTGTTGTCTGCCTTCTGCTTTCCATGGATATAAATGGTAGAATATCCATCAGCATAGTACATTCTGTGTCCGGCATTAGTCACTTCAATACCCGTTATGTCGTAGGTAATGTCGTCAAGGACTATTATCTCACCGCCGTTTTCTCCAACTTTTTTAGTTGCAGTTACGAGATCGTAAACTGCAGTTGCTTCGGTAAGTCCGTCATTGTCGTTGTTACCCGTTGACTTTACGTAAATTGTCTTTGCGAACGTGGGGGCTGTTACTGTGTCAGCGCTTGCAAAGAGCGTTAGTGCCGATGCGCACATCATAAGGCAAAGAGCGATAGCAAGAAGCTTTTTTAGATTGGTCTTTTTCATTTTTATTCCTCCTAAAAATATTTTTTATTAAAATCAAGCTCACTTGATCTTATCAAAGTAATCCTTTATGCTATTGGTTACAGACTCCTTTGAGCCGCTTATGGTAGACGCGATAGTGCCGGGTGCCTTCTCAATAGCAAACTTGTTTCTTATGAGAACTATGCTCTCAACGCTGCCGAAGTCGAATATAAGTCCCACGTCGTAAACTCTTCTTCCAAAGATTATGTCGAGCATACGGGAGCTTTCGGGGTTCTTTACCATTCTGGTAGAAAGTATCCTGCCGTAGAACTCGGGATTTACTACCTTCTCCGAGATCATTCCCCAAGCCTGAAGCACGTCTGCCGTGCGAGCGGGCTCGTTGTTGTTCTTGGGAAGCGTGAGTATTATCGCCGACATATGGTTTATGGGAGAATAGTAGCCCTCATAAACCTCATCGTATCTCGGCATGGGAAGCACACCGTAGTCCTCGTAGTATTCCTTCATGTAATAGAAGGTCTGAAGAGGACGGATAAGGAAGAGGTTCTCAAGTCCGAAGCGCTGTACCGTCTCGTCGACCTGAAGCGAATGCTCCTGACGGTTGAAGAAGTAGCTTTCATTCATGATGGTAAACGCGTGCTGAAGAACGTTTACAGGTCTCTGATAGGGCAGTCTGTAAACAAGATTTCCGTTGTTGTCCTTGCTTACCGTGTTGATATTAGCCGAATGAAGAATGAAATAAGAGAAATCATTCTGACAGGATATTCCGTACACGTTCTCGCCCGACTCGTTGGCAATCTTGGAATACTCCTTCATCTTCTCAAGAGTCCACTCACCCTTGTCTACCATTTCGTAGAGATTGGGAAGCTTGAGGTTTTCCGCCATGGTGGTGTTGAAGAAAACGCCTATCGTGGAAAGCTTATCTACGTAAATGATATCCGATATCATTCCGTACTGCTTGCCGCCGATCTTCATGGCGTTCTCTGCCTGTTTGTCCCACCATGAATAGGACGTATCAAGGGAAAGCTCCGTCATATCCTTGATAAGTCCCAGGTTGATAAGCTCGGGAAATCTGCTTATCTGAGGGATAACAAGATCGTAGGTGGACTCGCCCGAAAGCACGCTTGTGTTGAGCGTATTTGCAAGCTCGGTCACCTTCGCAAGCTCCATGGCAACGTCGATCTTGAGCATTTCCTTGAGCGCTTGGTTTCTGTTGTAAACGGCATTTCCGAGAATATCTCCGCTTATCTCCTCGACCCAGACGTCGTTTGCGTGTCCCGTCCATTTGTGCTCAAGCTCTGTGTTCGCTCTGAGCACGGTAAAGACGTGTCCTCCATAGTCCTTGCCCGAAAAGTCTATCTCCCACGACTCACTCGCGGTCACGCTCTCCGAGCCTGTTTCCTGTGTATCCCCGTCCGACTTACACGCGCTGAGAGTCATCAGCAGCATTAAAAGCGCAAGCGAGAGACACAGGACTTTTTTTAGTGATTTCATGTGGTTCCTCCTTTTTTATTTTCTGGCTACGCCATAATTGATTTCATAATTTAGTGTTAAATTGAGATTTATCGGGGTGTTAATAGTTACATTATTCCACGAACAATCCCTCAGCCGCCTTCGGCGCCAGCTCCCTTTGCACAAGGGAGCCTTGGTATAAA
>JAGAPH010000120.1 GCA_017623375.1 Clostridia bacterium
CGCGTAGCGGGTGGAGGAGCCTGCGTGCATAACGGTTAAGATTTCATTATGTTTTGACGCACTCTCCCTCAGTCAGCTTCGCTGACAGCTCCCTCCCGGAGGGAGCCTTATGAAGTAAGTGCTAATATAGCGAACACACCGATAAATCCCAATTTTATTGTGAATATAAAAGATATCTTTCCTACATTATACCACCATTTTTAGGACTTTTCAAGATACAAAGAGCAAAAAAAGACACATTTTTGGTTAAAAATAAGCCTTATTATACGTCAGCGTATGTGATACAATAATATCGGGTTATTAAGCATCAAATATAAGCAAAAATCAAATAAGGAGGTAAGTATATGCCTACATACTATCTTGCGGTAGATATAGGCGCTTCAAGCGGCAGACACATTCTCGGTTGGGTAGAGAACGGTAAGATAATGCTTGAGGAGGTCTACCGTTTTCCCAACGGAATGTCGGAGAAGAACGGACACCTTTGTTGGGATTATGAGGGACTTGCCGAGAGCGTAGTGGCGGGTATGAAGCGCTGTGCCGAGATCGGTAAGATACCTTCCTATATGGGTATCGACACGTGGGGCGTTGACTACGTGCTGCTTGACAAGAACGGAGATGTTATCGGAGACGCTATCGGCTACCGTGACGAGCAGGCAACGTCCGCAACGGAGGACGTGTATAAAATAGTTCCCAAGGCGGAGCTTTATGCGCGCACAGGTATTCAGATACTCGACTACAACACGGTGTTCCAGCTCATGGCGCGCAAAAAGGAACACCCCGAGCAGCTTGAGGAGGCAGAGACTCTTCTCATGATGCCCGACTACCTTGGCTATACGCTTACGGGTGTGGCTCAGCAGGAATATACCAACGCCACCACGGGAGGGCTTGTCAGCCTCGAGACGGGAGAGTGGGACATGGAGCTTATCGAAAAGCTGGGTTATCCCACGAGGCTCTTCAAAAAGCTTTCTCAGCCCTGTGAGGTTCTCGGCACGCTTCGCGAGGACGTTAAGGCAAGAGTGGGTTACGACCTTACGGTCATTCACCCCGCTTCTCACGATACAGGCTCTGCAGTGCTTGCAGTGCCCACCAACTCGGAGAACGCTATATACCTCAGCTCGGGCACGTGGTCGCTTATGGGTATCGAGAGAAAAACGCCAAACGCGTCGGTAGAGTCCTTTGAAAAAAGCTTTACACACGAGGGCGGAGTGGATCATCGCTTCCGTTATCTCACAAATATCATGGGTCTGTGGATAATTCAGTCCATAAGGCGCGAGCTTGGAGGCAAATACTCCTTTGCGGAGCTTTGCGACATGGCAGAGGCATTGGGTGACACTCAGTACAGAATAAACGTGAATGATCAGAGTTTCCTCGCTCCCAAGAGCATGATGCAGGCAATAAAGGATTATTGCGGAGCGGAGGACATGCCCCTTGACCATATGCTTTGCTGCGTATATCACAGCCTTGCGGATTACTACGCAAAAACCGTAGAAAATCTTAAGACCTTGGCGGGTAAGCCCCTTGACGCTTTGCACATCATAGGCGGCGGAAGTAAGGACGGATACCTTAACAAGCTTACGGCGCAAAGGCTGGATATCCCCGTTTACGCAGGACCAACCGAGGCGACGGCTATCGGTAATATTCTCGCGCAGATGCTTGCCACAGATGTGTTCGGCTCTATTGCCGAGGCAAGAGAAGCGGTATTCAATTCGTTTGACGTAAAAAAGTATGAGAGAGGTGTTTGACATGAATAAGGCTTATGAAATTGCTAAGGAAAAGTACGCCGATATCGGTATCGATACCGATAAGGTGATCGAGCAGCTTAAGGGCGTCAACGTTTCCATGCACTGCTGGCAGGGAGACGACGTAAGAGGCTTTGACTTTGACGGAGATCTGAGCGGAGGTATTCAGACCACGGGTAATTACCCCGGTCGCGCCAGAACTCCCGAGGAGCTTATGGCGGACATAGATAAGGCCCTTTCTCTTGACGGAGGAGCGCACAAGCTCAATCTGCACGCATGCTACGCCATTTTCGAGAAGGGCGAGTTTGCGGACCGCGACGCGCTAAGCCCCAAGCATTTCGCCAAGTGGGTAGAATTTGCCAAGGCAAGAGGAATGGGAATTGACTTCAATCCCACATTCTTCTCTCACCCCAAGGCGTCGGGACTTACGCTTGCGTCGGCAGACGAGGAGATAAGAGGCTTCTGGGTACGCCACGGACAGGCATGTCTGCGTATCGCCGAGTATTTTGCGGACGAGACGGGAATGCCCTGTGTAATGAACGTATGGATACCCGACGGACTTAAGGACGTGCCTGCGGACAGAATGGGACCGAGAGCGAGATTTGTCAAGTCTCTTGACGAGATACTCGGTATAGGCTACGACAAGTCCAAGGTATACGTGACGCTTGAGTCGAAGGTATTCGGAATAGGACTTGAGTCTTATACGGTAGGCTCTGCGGAGTTTGGCATGGGATACGTGCTGAGCCGCGGAATAGTGCCGCTTATGGATAACGGACACTACCACCCCACGGAGATGGTATCCGATAAGATATCCTCAATGCTTTTGTTTGCGCCCAAGATAGCTTTGCACGTAACGAGAGCGGTCCGTTGGGACTCCGACCACGTTATCAGACTTGACGACGAGACCAAGGAGATAGCCAAGGAGATAGTGGCAAGCGGAAGAATAGACGACATAGCCATAGCACTTGACTATTTTGACGCAAGCATAAACAGAATAGCGGCATGGGTAATAGGACTGCGCAATTTCAGAAAGGCAATGCTTATCGCAATGCTGACACCTCACGCGGACTTCAGAGCGATGCAGGACGAGGAGCGCATGACCGAGCTTATGCTGAAACAAGAGGAGCTTAAGTCGTATCCTTGGGGCTCGGTATGGGAAGAATACTGCGCGCGTTGCGGAGTAAAGGCAGGCGAGGCTTGGTACGAGGACGTTCGCGAGTACGAGGACAAGGTACTCTCCAAGAGAGTGTGAAATACGCACCGCATCATTGTGCTATGTTCAGGAGAAACCCCTTATGTGGGTTTCTCCTCTTTTCATCTGCCAGCAGATGAAAATTTACCTTTTCCTGCATTTTCTTACATGAAAAGGTTATTCCGACCTCTGTGGAGGTCGGCTTAGGGCTCTGCCCTAAGTACCCGCAAGCCTTTAAAAAGGCTTGATCTAAACTTTAAGAGTTGGTTTGTGCTAACATATCGATAAATCAAAATTTGCTTTCTTTTTTTACTTTAAGAATAAAACAGGGAAGTGATAAGGTGTCTTTTATCCTTTTCGGCTCTATCATACATCTCCACAGCCATTCAAGTCCCATTTTCTGAAAGCATTTTGGCGCTCGCTTTACTCTGCCTGACCATACGTCAAGGCTTCCACCAAGACCCATGAATATCTTTACCGACGGCAGGTGTCCTTTGTTTCTCATTATCCACGCTTCCTGCGTGGGAAAGCCCATGCAAACGAGTAAAATGTCGGGTCTTGCCCGACGTATCCCTCTCAGTATCGCTCGATTTTGCTCCGATCCGCTTGCCTTGTTGAAATACCCGTGCTGCGTTCCGCATATCCTTATCCTCGGATATGCTTTTTTTATTTGTCTTGCCGCTGCCTCTGGGACGCCTGCCTTACCGCCAAGCAGAAAAACGCTTGCGCCTGTCCGCTCAGCCTCTCCCAAAAGCCGCCACGCCGTGTCTATTCCCGTTATCCTCTCCACCCTCGGCGCGCCCGCAAGTCGGCGGGCAAGTGAGACACCCACACCGTCGGGAAGAAGCAGGTCTGCGCGGTTGAGTAAGGAGACCAGCCGCCCGTCCTTGCTCGCCTTGTGGAGAATGAGGGCGTTGGGGGTGAATACAGTAATGCTCCTTTGCCCATGTAATGCTCGGCTTAATCGGCGGTCAGCCTCGCCCTCATCTAATACCTTGAAGCGTACCCCAAGTATAGTGTATCTGCTCATTTTTTACTCCGTGTTTACTTTTTCAAATTTTGATTTATCGGTGGGTTTACAATCTGTGTTCGCACTCACATAAGGCTCCCTCCGAGAGGGGGCTCCCGCGTAGCGGGTGGAGGAGCCTGCGTGCATAACGGTTAATATTTCATTATGTTTTGACGCACTCTCCCTCAGTCAGCTTCGCTGACAGCTCCCTCCCGGAGGGAGCCTTATGAAGTAAGTGCTAATATAGCGAACACATCGCTAAATCCCAATTTAACGGTATTGATAAAGGCTATGATAAATTCACAACACCCTTTTTACGTTATTTTCCCTCTTTTTTTTAAAAATATCAGGCAAATTATTGACTTTTTTTCAAATATGGATTATAATATATTATTATAATGTATTACTATGCGATTTGATCGAAAGGATAACAAAATGGCGAACGATAAGAAAATGGTTGAGCAGATAACCTCTATGGACGTGGACTTTGCTCAATGGTACACCGACGTTGTGAAAAAAGCAGAGCTGGTCGATTATTCGGGCGTTAAGGGCTGTATGATAATCAGACCCTACGGCTATGCTATCTGGGAAAATATTCAGCATGACCTTGACGCGAGATTTAAAAAGCTTGGTCATGAGAACGTATATATGCCTATGTTCATTCCCGAGAGCCTGCTTCAGAAGGAGAAGGATCACGTCGAGGGCTTCGCTCCCGAGTGCGCTATCGTAACTATCGGCGGTCAGAACAGACTCTCAGAGAGGCTGGTGGTACGCCCCACCTCAGAGACGCTCTTCTGCGATCACTATAAAAATATAATCCATTCCTACCGCGACCTGCCCAAGCTCTATAATCAGTGGTGTAACGTGGTAAGATGGGAAAAGACCACCCGTCCCTTCCTCCGTACCTCGGAATTTCTCTGGCAGGAGGGTCATACTATGCACGAAAACGAGGAACAGGCGAGAGAGGAAACTCTTCAGATGCTCAAGTGCTATGAGGACTTCTATCGCGAGACCCTCGCTATCCCCGCGGTAACGGGACGCAAGACCGAAAAGGAAAAGTTCGCAGGCGCTAAGGAGACCTACACCATTGAGCCTATGATGCACAACGGCGTTGCTCTTCAGGGCGGTACGTCCCACTATTTCGGCGACGGCTTCGCTAAGGCGTTCGACATAACCTATACCGACCGTGAGAATAAGATATGCTATCCTCACCAGACCTCATGGGGAGTTTCTACCCGTATGATAGGTGCTATCATCATGACCCACGGAGACGATAACGGACTTATCCTGCCTCCTAAGGTAGCTCCCATTCAGGTGGCTATCATACCCGTGGCTCAGCATAAGGAGGGCGTTCTCGAGAAGGCGAACGAGCTTAAGTCCATGCTTTCCGAGAGCTTCCGCGTAAAGCTTGACGACAGCGACAACTCCACGGGCTGGAAGTACAGTCAGTACGAGATGAAGGGAGTTCCACTCCGTCTTGAAATAGGACCTCGCGATATAGAGAACAACTGCTGCGTGCTGGTCAGCCGTGTAAGCAGACAAAAGACCGTAGTGTCTCTTGACAACCTCGCAGAAGAGGTGGCAAAGGCGCTTGAGGCGGTTCACAACGAGCTTTACGAAAGAGCGCTCAAGAACCTTGAGGAGAAGATGAGCGTTGCTCACGACTACGAGGAGTTCCTTGACATCGCAGAGAACCGTCCCGGCTTTATCAAGGCTATGTGGTGCGGAGAGAGCGAGTGTGAGGACAAGCTCAAGGAGGAGACGGGCGGAGTCAAGTCCCGTTGTATCCCCTTCGTTGAGGAAAACGTGTCCGACAGATGCGTATGCTGCGGAAAGCCCGCTAAGCATATGGTAGTCTGGGGCAGACAGTATTAAGTATTAATAGAGATCAAAGCAAACGGCACGGCGTCAATACGATCAGCGATGCCGTTTGCTATCTTTTTTGAAGGGAGGACGCGCCGTGAGAGTGTTTGGAGTAACGCTTAAGGAAAGATTAAAAAGGCTTGACCCCGTGCTGCTCGGCGTGTCGGCTTTTTTGTCACTTGTCAGTATTCTGACTATACTTGGAAGTGTGGAGAACTTCGGCAGGAGCAAGCTTATAATGCAGGTGGCTATGACCGTTGTGGGTATGGTCGCCGTGTTCGTGCTTTCAAATTCCGATTACAGGTTCTTCATTGACAGATTTTACATAATAATGTTCCTCGGCTCGGTGCTGCTGCTTGCCGTGACGTTGCTTTTCGGTATAAGCGGTATCAATATGGAGACGGAAAACAGGAGCTGGATAACCATACCCGGTATCGGCATATCCATTCAGCCGTCGGAGTTCGTAAAGATAACCTTTCTATGTACCTTTTCCAAGCATATTGACATGGTAAAGGAAAAGATAAACCGTCCGCTTACCCTGCTTGGTCTTATGGTACACGCGGGAATCATCGTTGGGCTGATACTTCTGTCGGGTGACTTGGGAGTTGCTCTCGTTTACGTGGGAATAATTCTGGTCATGCTCTTTTGCGCGGGACTTTCGGGGTGGTATTTCCTCGTGGCGGCAGTGGTCGTGGCGGTGGCGTTTCCGTTCCTTTGGGATGTGCTCAAGCCCTATCAGCAAAACCGTATCATTTACGGCTTTCAGCCTGAGCTTGACCCCACTGGGGAAACCAGCAGGCAGCCTCTGATGAGCAGAGAGGTCATAGCCCGAGGCGGATTTTTCGGAAAGGGGCTTTTCGAGGGCGGACTTTACGAGGATCTGACCGCCTCCCATACGGACTTTATTTTCGCCACTGTATGCGAGAAATTCGGCTTTCTCGGTGGTTCCTTGGTGGTTGTGGCGCTTGTGGTGCTGGCGGCGAGACTGTTCTTTATCGGATACAAATGCCGAGACCCCGTTGGCAAGCTTATCTGCTGTGGCTGTGCGGCAGTGGTGATAATACAGACCCTTGAAAACCTGTGGATGTGTCTCGCGCTGGTTCCCGTTGTGGGTATTACGCTGCCTTTTATGAGCGCGGGCGGCTCGTCTGTGCTTGCCATATATATTCTTGTGGGGCTTGCGCATAGCGTTTCCGCGCAGGAAAGAAAATTTTATTTTAGCAGGGAAGTGTAGACAGCCTGCATAAATATCCTCCCGACCAAATATAATTTAGTAGAATTATATTGCGGGAGGATCTTTTATGTTTATTTATTCATTTAAAGCGAGCACTATAAAATTTTTTGCGGTGGTTTGTGTGGCGCTGGCAACGCTTATTACGCTAATAGCATTTATTCCCGTTGCGGCGGTGGACGATAGCGTGGGCGCGTCGGGGAAGGTGGATATCGATTATAGCGGTATCAAGACCAACGAGGACAGAATAAAGTTCCTCGGTCAATTCGGCTGGGTGGTAAAGCCTGAGGCGGTGGAGAGCATAGAGGTGACTATCCCCGCGGAATTTGACAAGATATTTACCGCCTATAACGAGATACAGAAGCGTCAGGGACTTGATCTGAGCAAATACAAAAAGAAGAACGTGCAGAGATATACATACGAAATAACCAACTACGAGGGCTACGACGGAACGGTGTACGCCAATATTTTGGTATATCGCAATAAGGTAATAGGCGGCGACGTATGCTCAGCGGACGTAAAGGGCTTCATGCACGGATTTGAGAGCTAAAAATTGGGATTTAGCGATGTGTTCGCTATATTAGCACTTACTTCATAAGGCTCCCTCCGGGAGGGAGCTGTCAGCGAAGCTGACTGAGGGAGAGTGCGTCAAAACATAATGAAATCTTAACCGTTATGCACGCAGGCTC
>JAGAPH010000121.1 GCA_017623375.1 Clostridia bacterium
AGTAAAAGTTTATTTTGAATTGTTTGAAGAAATAAAAGATAAAGTAGATTCATTTACACCAAATGATATGCTTGAATATAAATACTTGACCGAATTAATTCCTCTGTTAGAAAGAAACAGCCAAAACCAAATTTAAGTATATTATCTTAGACTAAAACGAATAACCAATTTCCAATTTATCGGGCAGAACAAACGAGCCCCGACAGACCCTTAAAAATCTGTCGGGGATTATTATTTATTTACAGCGGCGCAATTATTAAACAACTGACCATAATTTCTCCGTTAATTTTGCACGCCCTTTGGCTGTTTTTCGTTGTAAATAGAAAATAATCTTGAATTTGCGACAGGGGTCGAGGACGGTTCTATCTGTATTCAAACGATCCTACCCCCGCCGATAACGGTATCACCGTCGTAAAGAACAACGCTTTGTCCCTTACAAATGGCTCTTTGGGGCTCGTCAAATACTACGTGTAAAAGTCCGTTTTCTATGGTGGCGGTGGCGTCCTGCTCCCTTTGATTATACCGTACCTTTGCCTTTATCCTAAGGGGCGTGTCGATAAAATCAATGGCGCTCAGATTTATATCGTTTGCGTAAAGCTCCTTTGAAAAAAGGTCCTCGCTTTCTCCTATGACCACCTCGTTTGTGTCAAGGCGCTTTTCTGTAACGTACATAGAGTGGGGAAGAGCCAGGCCAAGACCCTTTCGCTGACCGATGGTATAGCCTATAATACCCTTGTGTCTGCCAAGTATCCTTCCGTCCTTAGTGACGAAATTGCCACACGGGTAGGACTTTTTCGTATAATTTTCAATAAATCTTACGTAATCTCCGTCGGGGATAAAGCATATATCCTGGCTGTCCTTCTTGCCGCCGATACCAAGCTCCGCCTTATCCGCCATAGCCCGTATTTCATCCTTTGAGTATTTACCCAAGGGGAACAGAGTGGAGTCAAGCTGCTCCTTAGTCAGACGAAACAGCACGTAGCTCTGATCCTTAGACACGTCCACCGCCTTTTTCAGCACACGGCGTCCGTACCTCTCGTCATATTCTATTCTTGCGTAATGCCCTGTAACTATCTTACCGTATCCGTGCTCCTTGCCGTATGAAAAGAGCTTATCAAACTTAAGATGATAATTACACTCTATACACGGGTTCGGTGTAGCACCGTTCTCGTAAGCGGAAATAAAATCGCTTATTACGTATTTTTCAAAGTCATCGGAAAAATCAACCACAGAGTAGGGGATACCGAGTCCTGCGCACACGCGACGCGCATCCTCGATGTCCTCGGTGGTGGTGCATCCGTCACCCCAAATGTCCTTTGACGTATGCAGCTTCATCGTAACTCCATAGCACTCATATCCCGAGGAGCTTATAATGAGGGCGGCGACGGAGCTATCCACACCGCCGCTCATCGCCACTAAATATCTGTCCATCAGAAAATGTAAGTTCCTTTTTTAACGTTGTATTCCTTGCCGTCAATGATTATCCTCGTTTCGGACGGAGTGATTATCTCGTATCTTATTTTGCCATCCTCGTGATACCATTTTGACGATACCTTGCCGTATCTTGTCTCAATGGATGCACCCATATAGTCGAGCTTATCGGTAGGATGCGGAGCGATCACTATCTTCTCAAAGCCGGGGGCATCCTCAACCGTATTGATACCGCAGGATACACCGTATACCCAGTCGGCAACGCTGCCGTATGCGTAATGGTTAAAGGAGTTCATATCCTTACTCCAAAACTCACCGTTCTCGTTCTTGCCGTCCCAATGCTCCCATATGGTCGTAGCACCGCACTTAACGGAGTAGAGCCACGACGGGAACGCCTCCTGAAGAAGCAGATCGTAAGCCAGCTCCGTATAGCCGTTCTGTGAGAGGGCGTGGAGCAGATAAGGTGTACCGACGAAGCCTGTGGTCAGCTTCTTACCGTTTCTCTTTATCATTTTGGCGAGCTGCCTTGCCACCTTCTCCTTGTTTTCCGCTATGTCGAAGTAAAGGGCGAGAACGCACTCTGTCTGTGTTTTGTACTTTTTGAACGTTCTTCTTATTCTTGAGATTATCCTGTCGTAGAGTCTTTCGTATTTTTCTACGTTTTTGCCTATTACCTTACCTGCCTTTACGACTAATGACGTCGAATAAGCATAGAATACCGATGCTATAAAGTCGGTATTTGACGATCCCTTATAGCTGCCGGGCTCTGCATCAAGACCGAGCCAATCACCGAAATGATCGCCTCCTGTCCAAAGATATCTGTCCTTGGAGTTAGCCGCAATATATTTAACGTACTTGCACATGGACGAAAACTGGCGCTTAATTATATCTTTGTTAGCGTATGTAAGATACATCTGATAGGGGCATATGGTAGCCGCATCTCCCCACGCCGCACGTGACCATTCGTCACTCCAGTACTGCGGTATTACGCTCGGCACCTCACCGTCCTCACCCTGATCGAGCTTAAGGTCGGTCAGCCATTTGTCAAAGAATTTCTCAACGTCAAAGTTGTATGATGCCGTTCTGCAGAATACCTGCGCATCACCTGTCCAGCCCATTCTTTCATCACGCTGAGG
>JAGAPH010000122.1 GCA_017623375.1 Clostridia bacterium
AGTGCGTCAAAACATAATGAAATCTTAACCGTTATGCACGCAGGCTCCTCCACCCGCTACGCGGGAGCCCCCTCTCGGAGGGAGCCTTATGTGAGTGCGAACACAGATTGTAAACCCACCGATAAATCAAAATTTGAAATAAAAAATCACTTAAGAGGTACAAAATGTCTATTACTTTCGATCACTCAACAAAAACCTTCTATCTTGACGGAAAGGGGCTGACCTATGCCTTTTTCATCAACGACGGTGGCTATCCCGCGCACCTGTATTTCGGTGCGCCCATCACCCACGATGATATTCGCTTCACCCTGGCAGGTGGAAGCGGCTCATTCGTTCCAACTCCCGCGGGCAACGACGACACAAATCTTTCCTACATGAGATTTCTCCCCGAATACGGCTTTTATGGCACGGGAGACTACCGCGAGCCTGCGGTGCTGGTGGAAAACGGCGGCGGCGACAGACTGTCCGACCTGCTCTACGTTTCCCATGAGGTGCTCCCAAGCAAACCGAGAATAAGCGGCATGCCCTCTCTTGACGGCGGTGAAACGCTGGTAATTCATCTTGCGGACTCGGTAAGCGGCTTTCGCGCCGACCTTTATTATACCGTTTACGATGACGCGTCCGTCATCACCCGCCGCGCCGTTCTTACCAATGACGGAAGCTCCCCCTGCGCCCTTCACCGCGCATTTTCCTTCAGTCTTGGGCTTCCCTCTCAGGACTATAGCGTAATTACGCTCCACGGCTCTTGGGCGGCAGAGAGAAATATAGAGACGATTCCTATGCACCACGGCGTGGTTTCGGTGGACTCAAAGAGGTGCACCTCCTCCGCTACCCTCAATCCATTCATGGGAATTATCGCTAAAGGCACTACGGAGACCCACGGAAAGGCTTATGGCGTAAATCTGGTCTATTCCTCCTCCTTCGTGCTTAAGGCTGAGGGAACTGTGGGCGGCGACACGGTGGTGTCGGGAGGCATCAACGACTTTGATTTCCGTTGGATACTCGAGGCAGGCGAGAGCCTTGAGACCCCCGAGGCGGTCATCGCCTTCTCCGATGAGGGCATCGGCGGCATGAGCCGCGCATTCCATGACGCATACAGAGATCACCTCATTTCAAAGAAGCACGTATTCACTCCCCGCCCCATCGTTATCAACAACTGGGAGGCGACCTACTTTAATTTTGATATTCAAAAGCTCAAGGATATCGTTGACGCCGTTGAGGGTACGGGAATAGACACCTTAGTGCTTGACGACGGCTGGTTTGGAGTGAGAAACAACGACAGAAGCGGTCTTGGAGATTGGTTTGTGAACACCCAAAAGCTCAGCGGAGGTCTCGCAAAGATAATCCAACACGTTCACTCCAAGGGAATGAGGTTTGGTCTGTGGTTTGAGCCTGAGATGGTAAGCGAGGACTCCGACCTTTTCCGTGCCCACCCCGATTACGCCATAGGCGTGCCCGGCAGAGGCAGATGCTATGGCAGACATCAGTTTGTCCTCGACCTCACCCGTGCCGACGTGCGCGACTATATCGTAAGCTCCGTGAACAGAGTGCTTTCCGAGAACGCCATAGACTACGTAAAATGGGACTATAACAGGAACGTTACCGATATATATTCCCTCGGCAGAGAGAAGGAAAGGCAGTCGGAGTTTGCCCACCGCTACGCCTTGGGACTTTACGACATCTGCGAGAGGATAGTAAACGGAAATCCCAACGTATTCTTTGAGGGCTGCTCGGGCGGCGGCGCTCGCTTTGACCCCGCCATGATGTACTACTTCCCTCAGATATGGACGTCCGACGATACCGACGCCGAGGAGAGAACGAGGATACAGTACGGTACGTCTATTGTCTATCCCCTTTCCACAATGAGCTGTCACATTTCCGCCGTTCCCAATCATCAGACGCATAGAATAACGCCCATGTCCACCCGCGCTGATATCGCCCATCTTGGCGCAACGGGCTACGAGCTTGATACCTCCGCATTCACCGACGGGGACAGAGAGACGGTAAGGCTTCAGATAGAGGAATACAAGAAATACGAGCAGCTGGTGCTTCGCGGAGACCTTTACCGCATAGACAGCCCCTTTGAGACGCCCTATTTCAACGAGATGATAGTCTCCAAGGACAAGAGCGAGGCAATACTCTGTGTTTACCGCCGACTGTCCGTTCCCAACGCAGAACCCAAGAGGATAACACTTGCGGGGCTTGACCCAAGCAGGTTGTACCGCATAGAGGGGCTTGACATAACGGCAAGCGGCTCAACTCTTATGAACGTAGGTATCGCCATAAAATATCCCAAAACAGACTTTTGGTCGGAGATATATCATATCACGCAAGCGGACTGATAAACGCTATTCAACGCTTGTACTGTTGATTTTCTATCCTAAGCATTTTATAACCTACAACTTCCCACATATATACCATAGAAATCAAAATTTTCAGATGATCGGATAATGAATTTTTGCATTTTGCGTAGATCACTTATCAGTCGGTAACTTTCACAAAAAGTCCCGAAACCCTTGTAATTACAAAGGGTTTCGGGACTTCAGTCTGTCGAAAAACGCCCATCACGCGAGAGCTATGGTGGTCGTTTTGGTGTATTTGAAGCAAAAAACCATAGAAATGAAAAGAAGTCGGAGGGATGGTTATCTCTCCACTTTCTTTTAGCGAATTTTTTGAGATTCATGGCAGCAAATTTAAGCCTTACCCAATTTGAAACTTGAGCGAGGCCGCGGTAAGGCGTATAACGCATTGCGTGTTTTTCTTTTGCATCCGCAAAGACACGCTCGAT
>JAGAPH010000123.1 GCA_017623375.1 Clostridia bacterium
TATAAGGCTCCCTCCGGGAGGGAGCTGTCGTCGGAGACGACTGAAGGAGAGTGCGTAGAAATATAATGAAATCTTAACTGTTATGCACGTAGGCTCCTCCACCCGCTTCGCGGGAGCCCCCTCTCGGAGGGAGCCTTATGAAGTAAGTGCTAATATAGCGAACACATCGCTAAATCCCAATTTAACTGCCCTCAGGCGTTGTCTCCGAAGGTCTTTCCCAGGCGAGCCTCAAACCAATCCTCCGCTTCACGCGCCTTCTGAGCCTGCTCCTGCGGCGTTCTTGTGCTGAAGCCATTGGTATTATTGCTCATGTTATTACTCATTTTATACGCCCTCTCACCGTTCCACGGCGGTGTTGCTCTATCGGTCTGCCACCACCTTCTTATGACCTCCTGTGCGTCCATTCCGTTGTCACGGGCATAGATCTCCGCTCTCTCCGCTCGCTCCTCTATATACCCCCGCGGTATCCCCTTTTCAATAAGATATTTTTTATCGTCCTCATCGAGTTGCGGAGCGCAGGCGTCGGAGACGCGAGGGATATTATCACTATCACTATCACTTACATTTACACTATCACTATCACTTACATTTACACTATCACTATCACTTACATTTACACTATCATTATCACTTACACTATCACTATCAGCTTTTTTGGCTTTTTCAGAAAGCCATTGCTTTGGAGGGCGTCCACCCTTTTTGCCGTTGGCAGAATACGCCTCACACTTGGCAAAATAGCTCTCCCTGTCTCTGTCCAGAGTGTTCTTTATACATTGAAATGCTATGGTAGCGCGGTCGGACTCTGCCGTTATTATCGTATCCCCATATTGGACGTATTCAAAAATAGCGGTGATAAGTATTCCTCTTTCCTCAATGGATAACAGGTCAAAAACGCTTGACATATCGTTATATAAGACAAAGCTTTTCTTTTTTTGTGTCATTTTTCTCTCCTTTTCGGTGTTTTGTGCTTATATTATACCGAGAAAAAGAGTGCCAAAGGGTGACAGGGAGTGTCACTTTGTGTCAATTTGCAAAATAAATTTTGATTTGTCGGTGTGTTCGCACTTTCTTCGTTGTAGGGACCGGCGTCCTCGACGGTCCATTCTATGCGATAATGTAACTATAAAATATTAAAAAATATATAAATTTCATTGTGTTTGGAACGGACCGTCATGTAGCGTAGCGGAATTGGACGCACGGTCCCTACAATTTTGGTTTGTGCGTTCATATCAAACACCCGATAAATCTCAATTTATTTAGGTCTTGAAAGAAAGGCAGATTCGTGATATAATTATTACGAAAAAAACAAAAAGGCTTGGTGTTTATTTATGAGCGAAGGATTTCTTCCCATATCAAAATATGAAATGAACGAGATGGGCTGGGACAGACCCGATTTCGTTTACGTCACGGGTGACGCCTACGTGGATCACCCCAGCTTCGGCGTGTCCCTTATCTCCCGCGTGCTTGAGGCGGACGGCTTCCGCGTGGCTATCCTCTCTCAGCCAGATTACAAGAGCTGTGAGGCTTTCCGAGAGTTTGGCAAGCCACGTCTGGGCTTTCTTGTAACCGCGGGCAATATCGACTCCATGGTGGCGCACTATACCGCCGCCAAGAAAAAGCGCACCTACGACTACTACTCCCCGGGCGGTAAGGCAGGGCTCCGCCCCGACCGCGCTACTATCGTTTACTGCAACCGCATACGTGAGGCTTACGGCGACGTGCCAATAATAATCGGCGGTCTTGAGGCGTCACTGCGCCGCTTCGCCCACTACGACTATTGGTCAGATACTATCCGCCGCTCTGTTCTCGTGGACTCCCGCGCGGATATACTGACCTACGGCATGGGCGAAAATATACTTCTGCGTATCGCAAGGCTGCTGGACAAGGGCGTGCCCGTCAAGAAGATACGCGACGTCCGCGGAACGGTCTATCTCTGCAAGCCCGAGGACAAGCTCCATTTCCCCGTGGCGGCTGAGTTTGACTACAACGAGCTTAAGGGCGACAACAGAAAATACGCCGAGGCGTTCGGTGTGCAATACAAAAACCAGGACGCTATCAACGGCAAAGCCATACTTGAAAGATACGATAACAAGCTGCTGGTTCAGAATCCCCCCATGCCGCCCCTTGAGCGTGAGGAGCTTGACCGTGTTTACGCCCTGCCCTTCATGAGGAACTACCACCCCGTCTACGAAAAGGACGGCGGTGTCCCCGCCATAACCGAGGTGAAGTTCTCCATCACCCACAACAGAGGCTGCTTCGGCGCGTGCAATTTCTGCGCCCTCGCCTTTCATCAGGGGCGGACGGTACGCTCGCGAAGCATTGAGAGCGTAGTTGAGGAAGCGAAGAAGATCACGGCGCTTCCTGACTTTAAGGGATATATCCACGACGTGGGCGGTCCTACGGCAAACTTCCGCTATCCCGCCTGTGAAAAGCAGCTCCGCGACGGCGTTTGCTCCTCACGCAAGTGCCTCGCCCCCACTCCCTGCAAAAATCTTGTCGCCGACCACTCGGAATACGTAAAGCTCATTGAGGAGATAGAAAAGCTACCCAAGGTTAAAAAGGTATTTATCCGTTCGGGTATCCGCTTTGACTATCTGCTTTGCGACGAGGACGACACATTTTTCCGAAAGCTTGTGCGTGATAACATCAGCGGTCAGCTGAAGGTAGCGCCCGAGCATTGCTCTTCTGCCGTGCTGCGCTGCATGGGCAAGCCCGATTTTGAGGTTTACCAGCGCTTCCGCTCGAAGTTTTTCAAGCTGACAAAGGAGGCGGGCAAGGAGCAGTATCTCGTTCCCTATCTCATGTCAAGCCACCCCGGCTCTACGCTTAAGGACGCCCTTGAGCTTGCCCTGTGCCTCAAGCGGGACAAGTACGCCCCCGAGCAGGTACAGGACTACTACCCCACGCCGGGAACGGCTTCAACGGTCATGTTCAAGACAGGCATAGACCCCCTTACCATGAAGCCCGTCTACGTTGCCACCGACTATCACGAAAAGCAGCTTCAGCGCGCGCTTTTGCAGTACAACCGACCCGAAAACGCCCCCCTCGTCCGCGAGGCGCTGATAAAGCTTGGGCGTGAGGATCTTATCGGCTACGGAACGGAGTGCCTTGTCCGCCCCGAGGGACAGCCATATAAAAAGACAGATAAGCGTCCTGCCTCTTCCCCGAGGGGCAAGCAAAGCAACCGCGGCGGTAAGAATACAAAGCCTGCTCAAAGCCGCGGCAAAAGCAGACCCGACACAAAAAGAGCAAAAACAAAAAGAAAATAATTTGTATCGTTAAATTGGGATTTGTCGGGGTGTTAATAGTTACATTATTCCACGAACAATCCCTCACCCGCCTTGCGGGAGCTCCCTTTGCACAAGGGAGCCTTGGTACAAACCGAACTTTATACATGAAAATGTAAGGCTTCTGTGCCGATATTTTCTTGATTTATATGGAATTACGCACTTTCTTCGTTAGGCTCCCTTGGTGCAAAACATGCTTCGCATGTCGGAGCTGGCGCCGAAGGCGACTGAGGGATTGTTTTATTACATAAACTATCTTTTCAAACCCACCGATAAATCAAAATTTGAAGCATCATATTATGTTTATAAATTGGGATCTATCGGGGTGTTAATAATATGCGAACTACTCTCTGAGAGCGTAGGGGAGGGGCTTGCTCCTCCCGCGTGTTTGCACAAATCTATCGTAATAAAATGGTGTAAATTCAATAGCGTTAAATCAATAAAAGGCTATTTTACATTGTCTTAAAAACGGGAGGAGCAAGCCCCTCCCCTACCACAAAATAAGTGCGAACATGGACTGTAAGCACCCACATAGGCGTACACCCGAATACATTGTAGGGGCGACCATTGGTCGTCCGCCCCACCAACCTCACCGACAAATCAAAATTCAAACACCTCAAAACAAGGAGCTGATCTTTCAGACTCCTTGTTTTTTATCACAAAAAGCCCCAATACTTCCCTCGCGCCGTTTTGCTACCGAGAGCCTTTAAATTTTATTTGATTATTTTTCGTTTCTTTATTGACAAGACATATCGTTAGTGCTATAATATACCACAATGTAAGCGCTTACACTATTGCTAAGAATCAAAAAAGGAGAATATCATGAGAATAAACATTGACGAGGCAAGGGAGCTTTCAAAAAGCATATTCATCAAGGCGGGGTTGACTCAGTCTGACGCACAGATCATCACCGACGTTTTGCTTGAGACCGAGATGCGAGGCGTATTCACACACGGCTTTTTAAGGCTGGAGTGGTACATCGACTGCATACTTTCGGGCGGCATACGTACCGACGGAGAGATCGAGGCGGTGTACGACAGTCCGTCCTGGGCATCTGTTGACGGCAAGGACAATCTCGGCATCGTGGTCGCCTACAAGGCTATGCAGCTGGCAATGGAAAAGGCTCGCGAGACGGGTGTGGGAATAGTAAACGTCCGCGGAAGCCACCACTTCGGCGCGGCGGGATATTACACCTCCATGTGTGCCGAGAACGGCATGGTGGGTATGTCCATGAGTAACGGTGACGTGCTGATAGCCGCAACGGGCAGCCGTGTCCGCACCATAGGAAACAATCCCTTTTCCTATGCCTTCCCCGCGGGTAAATATAAAAAAATAGTTTACGATATAGCCATGAGTCACACCTCGGACAGAAAGATAGTTCAATTCGCCAAGGAGGGCAAGTCTTTGCCCGAGGGCTGGATAATCAACAAGGACGGCTGTCCCACCACCGATCCCCTTGATTATGAAAGGGGCGGAACGCTCATGCCCTTCGGCGGATACAAGGGCTATGGGCTTGCTATGATGGTGGAAACACTCGCCGCCACTCTTTCGGGAGCGGCAATGACAAGGGACGTCCACGCATGGAATAAAAACCCCGCGGAGGGCGGAAACGTGGGGCACTTCTTTATGGCGCTTGACGTTTCCCGTCTGGGAGACCCCGATAGCTACCGCGCCCGTGTTGACGGCATGATAGACGAGATCAAGGGCTCGGAAAAGGCAGTGGGAGTAAACGAGATTTACTATCCGGGGGAGATCGAAGCCGCCAAAATGCAGAAATGTCTTTCCGAGGGCTTCGTTGAGATCGCGGACGAAACTGTAGCGTCAATGCACAGTGCCGCCAAGAAGGTAGGGCTTTAAGATAAAACAGGCTGAGTCTTTGCTTGACTCAGCCTGTTTTGTTGTATTATGATGTTTAAACAAATTGGGATTTATCGGTGGGTTTATAATCTTTGTTCGCACACTCTTGATTGTAGGGACCGGCGTCCTCGACGGTCCGTTCTTGGCGATAATGTAACTATAAAATA
>JAGAPH010000124.1 GCA_017623375.1 Clostridia bacterium
AGCCTGCGTGCATAACGGTTAAGATTTCATTATGTTTTGACGCACTCTCCCTCAGTCAGCTTCGCTGACAGCTCCCTCCCGGAGGGAGCCTTATGAAGTAAGTGCTAATATAGCGAACACACCGATAAATCCCAATTTAACGATAACTCAAAGGTGAAAGAAAAGGAGTCGTATCGATCGACTCCCTTTTGCTTTATCCGTTATAGGGCTTTCCCGAGCGTACACATACGCCGTCGATAACTATATCGGGCTCGCCCTTTTTGGGAAAGTCGATGATCGCCGCCATCTCTCCCAGCCTGAACATCTGGCTTGTGCCCTTAAGTGAAAAGGGCTTTGAGCTTATGTCAAACTTATCGGAGTCGATAGTGATAATTGCCTTTCCCGTAAGATTTGAGTAGGTAAGCGACACCTTATGAGTGATCTCGCGGGTCTCTGCCTCGGCAGAGTTGTTCTCGGCAGATGCCTCCTCAAGGCGTCTGAGCTCCTCGCTTATGCCCTCAAGATCAAGGTCCCCGCCAACTGTGACGGTCTCCTTTACCTCCCAACTATACGTCTTTGCCATAAAAATTCTCCTTTAATAAAGATAGGGAATAACGATGTGGCCCGACACATCGAATACCACGTCTCGGCACTTGATAGCCTCCGCCACATCATAAGAATCGCGGAGCATTTGCTTTGTTCTCATAAGGCAGGTCGCCTGTCTGCCCTCCTCGTGGAAGTCACTGCCTCCCGAAACTATGAAGTCATTTTCACGCGCAAGCCTTGTGGCAAGGGCGATACGGGAATTGTGCCCTGGGTGCGTGTTGAAGGTCTCGATGCCGTCAACGTGTCCTATGGGCGTAGGCTCCATGTTCTTTCTGAAGGGGTGGGCGTGAAGGATAACGTTCTTACTATTTTTAAATTCACGGTAAAAGGTGGCGATATCGGTCTTTATAAGCGGGATCATCTTTTCGATGTCGTCGGGGCAAACGCCGTACACCAGATAGTCATTCACAGTACCCGTAAAGCGTATCTCAACGCCCAGAGCCACGTTGAGATCCGTGCCCTTAGCCGCCTCGCACGCCTTATAGTAGTCGGAAAGATAGTATTCCACAAGCTCCTCGGTGCTTCTCGCTACCATATGATTTTCCGTCAGATGATTGGTGAGTGTTAAGGTGTCGCAGCCTGCCGCAATATAGGTCTTTACAACCTCTTCGGCAGGGAATTTTCCGCAGGCACTGACGGGATTGGAATGAGCGTGAAGCTCTGTCTTATATGAATATTCCTCTATAATTTTTCTGAGATCCATTTGCTTACCTCTCATATTCTTGCCACGCCTGTTTCGTTGGCGGTCTTTATAACGGCTTTTGCCACCACCTCGGCAACTCGCTTGTCAAGGGCGGGGGCGATTATATTGTCCTCACTCAGCTCCTCCTCGGGGATAAGTGACGCGAGGGCATAGGACGTAGCCACCTTCATTTCCTCATTGATGCAGCTTGCGCGGCAGTCAAGAGCGCCTCGGAATATACCGGGGAAGGCGAGCACGTTGTTTATTTGGTTGGGGAAGTCGGAGCGACCCGTGCCAACGATTCTCGCGCCTGCGCGGAGCGCTTTGTCGGGCATGATCTCGGGGGTGGGATTTGCCATGGGGAACACTATGGCGTCCTTTGCCATGCTTGCCACCATTTCTTCCGACACTATATTGGGAGCGGAGACGCCTATAAATACGTCAGCGCCCTTCATTGCGTCGGCAAGGGTGCCCTGGAGTAAGCCGTTGTTCGTGAGTTGGGCTATCTCCCTGTGAGCACTGTTAAGCCCGTCCATATCTCGGCTGATGATGCCGAAGCGGTCTACCATTATCAGATCCTTAACGCCTACGTTGAGAAGATGCTTTCCGATAGCGCAGCCCGCGCTTCCCGCGCCGTTTATTACCACGCGCACCTTGTCCATATCCTTTTTTACTATCTTCAAGGCATTGATAAGCGCCGCCGCCACGACTATGGCAGTTCCGTGCTGATCGTCGTGAAACACGGGAATGTCGCATATCTCCTTAAGCTTTTTTTCTATCTCAAAGCATCGTGGAGCGGAGATGTCCTCAAGATTTATGCCGCCGAAGCTGCCCGATATGAGATATACGGTTCTCACTATCTCGTCCACATCCTTGGAGCGTATGCAGATAGGGAAGGCGTCCACGTCGGCAAACTCCTTAAAGAGGGCGCATTTGCCCTCCATAACGGGCATACCCGCCTCGGGACCGATGTCCCCAAGACCAAGCACTGCCGTGCCGTCTGTTACCACCGCCACAAGATTTGAGCGCCTTGTCAGCTCGTATGACTTGTTCACGTCGGCATTTATCGCCATACATGGCTCGGCAACGCCGGGGGTATAGGCGAGGGAGAGATCCTGTCTGTCGTTTATTTTCACACGGCTGACCACCTCTATCTTGCCGCCCCATTCATAGTGTTTTTTAAGTGATTCTTGCTTTACGTCCATTCTGTTTCCTCTTTATAATTAACTATTGGGTGTCAAATTCAAATTTTGACTTATAGACTTAATACGGTGCTTCAAATTTTGATTTATCGTTGAGTGTGAAAATATAGTTTATGTTAAAAACAATCCCTCAGTCGCCTTCGGCGCCAGCTCCCTTTACACAAGGGAGCCTAACGAAGAAAGTGCGTAATTTCATACAAATCAAGAAAATATCGATATAGAATTGCATGAAGTTCGGTTTATACCAAGGCTCCCTTGTGCAAAGGGAGCTGGCACCGAAGGTGACTGAGGGATTGTTCGTGGAGTAATGTAACTATTAACTCCTCGATAAATCCCAATTTTGGCAACACGTTATATCATTTCCTCGGGTCTGAATACCTCGTCGAATTTTTCCGCCGTGAGAAAGCCCAGCCTTACGCACGCCTCGCGCAGGGAGATGTTTTCCTTATACGCAAGCTTTGCGGTTTTTGCCGCGTTCTCGTATCCTATGTGAGGATTGAGGGCGGTCACAAGCATCAGCGAGTTGTGCAGGTTATCGTGCATCTTGTCTCTGTTTGCCTCAATGCCCGACGCGCAGTGGATATCAAAGGATTCTATACTGTCGGCAAGCAGCCTTACAGACTGTAAAAAATTCGCTATGCAAACGGGCATGAATACGTTGAGCTGAAAATTGCCCTGAGACGCTGCCAGCGCCACTGCCGTGTCGTTTGCCATTACCTGAACGGCAACCATAGTCACCGCCTCGCACTGGGTGGGGTTGACCTTACCAGGCATTATGGACGACCCGGGCTCATTCTCAGGTATGCGTATCTCGCCAAGACCGAGGCGGGGACCCGACGCAAGCCATCGCACGTCGTTTGCTATCTTCATCATGTCTGCCGCCAGCGCCTTGAGTGCTCCGTGGACAAACACAAGCTCGTCCTTGGAGGTCAGCGCGTGGAATTTATTCTCAGCGGTCTTGAAGCTATGTCCCGTAAGTCGGGATATCTCCTCAGCCACCATGCGGTCAAAGTCCTTGGGAGCGTTGAGTCCCGTGCCGACGGCAGTACCGCCGAGAGCAAGCTCGCCAAGCGGGGGCAGAGAAAGGGAGATCAGCTGAAGATCGCGCTCAAGGGAGCTTCTCCAGCCCGATATTTCCTGTGAAAAGCTGATGGGTGTGGCGTCCTGCAGATGGGTGCGTCCGCTTTTTATTACGCCCTCGTTTTCCGCCTCAAGTCGCACGAAGGTGTCGATAAGCCTTTGTATGGCGGGCATCAGCCTTTCCTTTATTGCCACAGTTGCCGCTATGTGCATAGCGGTTGGAAAGGTGTCGTTTGAGGACTGAGACATATTTACGTCGTCGTTGGGGTGAAGCACCGACGCGCCGAGAAGTTGATTGCCTCTGTTTGCGATCACCTCGTTTGCGTTCATGTTCGATTGTGTCCCCGAGCCCGTCTGAAATACAACGAGGGGGAAGTGCTCGTCAAGCTCTCCTGCCGACACCTCGTCGCAGGCGCGAATTATCGCTCCGAGCTTTTGCTCGGTCATTTTTTGGGGTCTCAGTTTATGGTTTACTGTTGCCGCCGCCCTCTTGAGGATACCGAAGGCGCGAATTATTTCCTTGGGCATAAGCTCAACTCCCGCGCCGATCCTGAAGTTTTCGTAGCTTCGCTGAGTTTGAGCGCCCCACAGTTTGTCCGCGGGAACTCTCACCTCGCCCATGGAGTCGTGCTCGATCCTGTAATCCTTATTTTCCATAACCGTCCTCACTGTCCGTATAAATACTTACTTTATCTATGGGCGCATATGCGCAAAGGGAAATGACAATACGCTTTCCGCCGTACTCTACCGCCCCATGCCATTCATACACGCGCCTGTCCTCGCTGTCCTTCTCTGAGAGCAGAGACGACAGTCCACGCCCCGAAAGCTTTGCTCTTGCTTCCTTTGCCGTCCATATGCTGAAAAACGCGGAGGTCCTGTCGGCACTGTCCGACATCTGCTGACACTCCTTGTCACTAAAGAAGCGATTCGCTATTCCGTTTACGTCATAGCCCTCGTCTATTACCTCGAGGTCAAATCCGATCTCACCGTCAAGGCAGTCGCCAAGCGCCGCCGCGGCTATGGCACGGCTATGGGATATGCCAAAGTGGGGTGCGTGCTTGTCCGCAAATCGGGGCTTACCAGAGGGGGAGCGGACGATCTCAAGAGAGCCGCCGTGTCCCGAGGGAGCCGCAAGGCGCATGAGCGCGGTAAGTCCGCCGAGGCTTTCATAGCGGTATTTTGAATTGTTTATTGCCAGCAGTCTGTTTTTTTCACTCTCGCCGAAGGGAAGAGCACGGCACTGCTCAGCAAAGTCGCCGTTTTTTAAATTCTCGGTATCAAGAACGTATATCCGTATCATTTTCCCGTTCATTCCCTATACATTATATAATAAAGAATATCAACACTTAATTATACACCATTTCCCACCGATTTTCAACCCCTTTGGGGATAAAATTACAAATAGCTTGAGTCAAATGTTTAAGTATTACCCGAGCGACTTGAGCTATTACTGATATTTTAAACGAGCACGACTGAAAAGCAGGCTGAGTCGGAAAAATGACTCAGCCTGCTTTTAGTCGTCTATGTAATTTTCTAAAATATCCTTAAAATGGTGCGTAATGAGAAATTCCTTGAAATCGTTCAGCGAGGTTATGTCTATTGCCTCCTCAAGTCGGTGTATCCTGTAAAATACCGTGCTGCGGGACAGATGAAGCCCGTCTGATATACGCTCGTAGGGCATGTTCTCCAAAAGACCCAGAAGAAGCTTTACGTCGATGTCGTCACAAGCAAGCAAGAGCTTTTCGATCCTTGAAAATGCCGTTACCTCCTCATCGTCGTAAAAATTCAGCGTTACCGTATCCAACGAGTCCGCTCTCGTCATGGATACCGAGGCGGTGTCTGACTGCCTTCTTGTAGAGCCTCGCTGTATCAGCTTTCCCGATATGCGGATAGTCAGATGGGTAGTGTCGGGGCTTGAATTGTAAAGATATCTGAACGCCATGACTATCTGTTGTCCCAATTCGCAGTTATCAAATTTCAGCGTAGTTATGGAAGGATTTGATATATCTGTAAGCTTTGTATATCCGTAGCTTACTATCTGAAGCTGCTCGGGAACGCGTATGCCGTCTGCCAGAAGCCTTTTTATCAGGGAATTTGCCGCTATCTCGTTAGTGCATATAACAGAATCAAATTCCGATATTCTGCTATGGAATTTATCGTAGCAGTCGGCAAGCCCGTTGTCGTTATCGAAGCAGAGAGAGCCCACGTTATCTATTCCTCGGCAACGCATTTTTTCCTCAAATGCTCGCTGCTTCATCTTGTCGGCAAAGGAATTGCGGAAAAGACCGTATAGCGCAGTTCGGCTGCAGCCGCATTTTGAAAGATGCTCCAAAGCAGTTGCTATCCCATGCTCATAGTGAAAGAATACCTGTCCCTTTACAGAATTATTTATAAACGGGCAACAATCAACAAGAAGTATATCTATCTTGTTTTTTTCAAAGAAATCAAGGGCGGAAAGTATCCAGGAGCAACGGTTTGCCACGAGGATCAAAAGGCGGGGCGTATCCTTGAATAATTTGTCGTAGTCGAAGGAGCGATAGCTATCTCCGTCGATATAAACCGGAAAATATTTTTTCCTTGTCAGTGCCTTTTCAATACCCGACCTTATGCCTGCACACCATATAGAGTCTTTACTGTAATAGGGCTCGTATATTATAGGGACGACCATTTTTATCCCTCCTTTAGGCTTTTTTATATTATATCACAAACTAAATTGAAAATCAACTGCAGGCGGCAGTATGCCGTCTGATTTTTTTGGGAAAATTTCTTGATTTTTCGTCTTGAATTTTATCTGAAATATTTTATAATATAATTGTACGGATCATAAAATCATCTGAACTTGGAAGGAGATATGTTATGTTACAAAACGGACGCTGGAGCGAAGAAAAAATATGGAATTGGTATAATTCCCGTCCTTGGCTGCGCGGCTGTAATTACATGAGCGCCGACTGCGCGAACAGGGTAGATCAGTGGCAGGAGTATGGCTTTGAGGAGCGATTTGAGACCACCGAGGAGGAGCTGAAGCTCATGCAGCAGACGGGCTTTAACACCGTAAGGCTCATACCCGAATTTATCGTATGGCAGCAAGAGCATGACGGCTTTATGGAGCGTTTTGAACGCTATATATCACTTTGCGACAAGTACGGCATATCCTGTATGATAACGCTTGCCAACGACTGTATGCCTCCCGCAAGCGAAACGTGGCGCATGACTACTCTCGGTGAGCAAAAATACGATTGGGGCTACCATGGCGGAAGAAAACGCTCTCAGCATGGGGTCAACAGGACAATGGGTCCCCACCCATTTCTTGACGATCCCGCACTGAGAGAGGAATATTTCACAATGGTGCGCGAGATAGTTACAAAATATAAGGACGATGAGCGCATCTGTATCTGGGACGTTTACAACGAGCCGGGGAACAGCAAGAGAGAGACGGTTACACTTCCGATACTTAAAAGAATGTTTGAAACGGTGAGAGAAATATCGCCCTCTCAGCCGCTTACCTGCGGAGTCTGGAGAATATCGGGAGATGAAAATATCCCCTATGACGATATAGAGCAGTATTCCATTGATAACTCAGACGTTATCTCTTATCACTGCTATAAGGAATACAACGATCATATAAGGATAATAAAGCGCCTGAAGAAAGAGGGACGTCCCCTGATCAATACCGAATGGCTTGGAAGATGCCTTGGCAACGACGTGTTTTCTCTGTTTCCGCTCTTTTATCTTGAAAAGATCGGATGCTATAATTGGGGCTTTGTTGCGGGTAAGTATCAGACCTACGAGCCTTGGGACAGTACTTGGCAAAGATACTTCGACGGAACAGAAACAAACGTGGACTTCACCAAATGGTTCCACGACCTCTATCGCCCAAATCACCGCCCCTACGATCCCAAGGAAATAGAGCTTATACAGGAATTTTGCCGTATTGCCGATGAGGACTTTTCAAAAAATGAAAAGTAATAAGGTGCGCATTGCCTTTGGCGAGTGGTCGGCTATTATAGACGTTGACCGTGGGGCAAATTGCGTGAGCTTACGCAACGATCTTTACAAAGCCCATGTGCTCAGAGAGCCGCCCGAGAGCGGCGAGCTTGATAATCCCTATCTTTACGGTATGCCCCTGCTTTTTCCCGTGAACCGAATAGAGGGCGGACGCTTTGAATTTGAGGGCAGGGAATACGTCTTTCCCATAAACGAGCCGAGGACGGGCTGTCATCTTCACGGAGAGCTGCACAGAGCTGCCTTTGAGACAGTTGAGCAAAGCGACAGACGTCTGGTGTGCCGATATGTGGCGGACAAGGGCGAATACCTCGGATTTCCACACGCCTTTGAGATAATACAAGAGTATGAGCTTAAAGAGGACGGATTTTATCACACCGTCACGGTGTTGAATAAGTCATATAGCAATATGCCTGTATTTATTGGCTTTCATATTACCTTTAATTCCTTGTTCTCACTTGATTCGTCGCCCGAGGATATCCGTGTTCTTGCTCAGATATCCGAGGAATATGAGAGAAATATGGAGGTTAATTATCTCCCGACGGGAGTAAAGCCTCCCTTTGACGGTGCGTCTCTTGCCCTTTGCCAAGGAGAGTATAAGCCCTTTGAACGATCGCTCAGCCGTCACTACCGCGCGGGCGGAGAGGGACGTATGTCCATTACGGACGTAAAAAGAAGGCTGAGGGTCGTATATGAGAACGACTCAAAGTACGGATTTCGGCTTATCTATAACGGCGGCGCTGAGGGATACATCTGCCTTGAGCCACAGAACTGTCTTGCTAACTGTCAGAACTCGCCGTTTTCCCGCGCGGAGAGCGGATTTGACGCGATAGAAGCAGGCGGAAAAAGGATCTATAGATCAAAAATAAATTTGGAGAATTTTTAAATATGAAAATAACAAAGCTTGAAGTAATTAAGGTAAAGCCTCGTTGGATGTTTTTGAAAATGCACACCGATACCGATATATACGGTCTCGGAGAGCCCGTTCTTGAGGGACATTGCACGTCCGTTGAGGCAGTAATAAAGGAATTTGAGGAATACCTTATCGGTAAAGACCCCATGATGATAGAGCATCATCTGCAGGCAATGTACAGAGGCGGCTTTTACCGCGGCGGTCCTCTTATGCTCTCTGCTATAAGCGGTATAGAGCAGGCGATGTGGGACATCAAGGGAAAATACTATAACTGCCCCGTTTATGAAATGCTGGGCGGTAAGTGCAGAGATAAGATAAGAATGTACACCCATATAAAGCGCACAGCGGTCGTCGGTGAATTTTCCGTTGAGGAGATGATGAAAATTGCCGATGAGCGACTTGCAAAGGGTTACACGGCGCTTAAATATTCCATTATCCCGCCAATAAAGCAGGTGGACACTCCCGCCAATACCAAGGCACACGTTGAACGCTTCGCCCGTATAAGAGAGCATATCGGCTGGAACGTTGATCTTGCCATTGACTTCCACGGCAGAGTGAGCCCTGCAATGGCGCTTCGCCTTGCCGAGGAGCTGAAGCCCTATATGCCTTTCTTTATTGAAGAGCCTTGTCTGCCCGAGAACGTGGACTGTATGGTAAATATCGCACGCTCCACCACTATTCCCATAGCCGCGGGAGAAAGGCTTTTCGGGAAGTGGCAGTACAGAGAGCTTATAGAGAAGCAGGCTGTAAGCATAGTTCAGCCCGATATCTGCCACTGCGGCGGTATTTTTGAGGGAAGAAAGATAGCAAATATGATGGAGCTTTATTTCGGCTCTATCGCGCCTCACAATCCTCTCGGTCCTATTTCTCTTGCGTCTTGTCTGCAGGTAGACGCATGCTCGCCCAACTTTCTCGTTCAGGAGCACCCGGGAAATCCCGATAAGGGCGACCTTGGCGTTGGATACATCACCGAGCCGTTTGTAATAAAGGACGGATATATTGACGTTCCCACAAAGCCCGGACTTGGCGTAGAGCTTGACGAAAAGGCACTTGCCGATAAGATATACGACGGAAAATGGACGACTCCGAGACAGTATTTTGAAGACGGAAGTGTTGCGGATTGGTGATGTTGCAATCGGAGAGGAGATGTAAAAATGAAAAGATCTGTTTTTATAACGGGAGCGCACGACGGAACAGGCTTTGCCATTGCCGAACGCTTCGCTAAAGAGGGCTACGACGTTTTTGTCGGAAGCAGGGAAAGAGAAAAGGCTGACACCGCCGCGGCAAGACTGCACGAAAAATACGGGGTATTTTCAAAGGGATATATTTATCAGACAGTTACTCTTGACGAAAATGAGGTAAAAGCGATATTTGACGATATACGCGGGCAGGGGTATCTTCTCGATACACTTGTGCTCAATGCCGCAAATCTCGGCATTGGTCAGGTCAGCCTTGACGTGGATATCAACGACTTTATGGGAGTATATACTACTAATATTGGTTGGAACTTTCTCATGGCGAGAGAGGCGGCAAAGCAGATGAAGGAAAAGGGCGGTGGAGCAATAGTGTTCATAGGCTCGAACTCCTCAGTGAGAGTCACCGAAAACAGGTGTGCCTATTGCTCATCAAAGAGTGCTATAAACGCCATGTCCAAGTCCTTTGCTATAGATTGGGGCAAGTATGGCATACGGTCGAATTGTGTTCTCCCCGGTATGATAAAGACTGTCAGATGGGGGAACAACGTAAACAACACGAAATACTGTCTGCCCAACTACACGCCTATTGAGGATATAGCGACCTTTGAAGACGTAGCCAATGCCGCTTGGTATCTTGGAAGCGATCAGTCAAGAAATACAACGGGAGCGGAGATAATAGTTGACGGCGGTATGCTTGCTCAGCTTACTCCTAACATCAACAGAGAGCTTTGGAAAAATAAATAGATAAATAACGGGGTTGTTTCAGCCCCGTTATTTATCTACTTGCAGTATATTTTCATCTGCTTGCATTGGAAACGCAGTGATGGTGTCTGAGCGCTTGGCGGCGTCCGTCAGCATTACGCAGCGTATCTGTCGGCAACCGTAGGTTGTAAAATAATATTCTCCGCTCTCGGTATCGGCGCACGACGTATAGACCGTATAGACAGGTCGTCCCGTTTCGGTAAGAGCGCACCCCTTGGGTTGAGATACCGTATCCATAATGTGGAAAAATCCGCCTACCTGCTCCTGCTTGGAGACCCCCTTGTGGGTGTGTGTGTTGGCAAAGGTGGCCCTTACAAACCGAGATGCGGAGGAAAAGTCTCCCGGGAGTCCGAAGGCACCCAAGCCCCGCGAATAGCGCACAAGCTCAGTGTGAGGAAACAGGGTGTTTGACGGAGCGCTTGGAGAAAGCCCCATATAATTTGACAGATTGGACAGGTGAAAGGGAAAGGGTGGGGAGTTGGTAAGCACCCCGAAGGGATCTGAGTGGATATTCAAGCCATTTTCCATTGGCTCTGCGGCAATGCTTCCGCTTTTGTCCGAGATCAGCCAATGAAGAGGCGTTGGGGGAAGCTCGGGACTGTAGCAGTCAGAAGTCACGTTTGTATTTTCCAAAAGAGTTATTGCCTCATTCAGCGAGCGGCACTGACTGAGCACCCACGGAATAAGCTCAAAGGAAGCTATGTTGCGCTTGCCCTCCTCGTATGCGCGATAAACGGCAAATTGCGGGAAATTAAGTCCTGCCGCACAAAGTCCCGCTTCGTTGACCGCATCGTAATAAAGCGGGAGTCCATCTGACACGTGCGCAGTCCCGATCATGGCAAGACCTTGCGTCTGCCTTTTTTCATATATAAAATTAAAATCAAAGGCTCTCGGGGCAATGACAACGCTTTCAACATAGGAACATTCAAGGTCAAGAGTTCGTCCGAATAAATGGCGCTCTCCCATTGAGCTGACGGCAGTGCACATGATATTTACCTCGTTCGTTTGAGTTTTTATTTAGTTGTTTCCCAAAGCCGCCGTATTATCCATAGACTCACAGTATGCCCTTAATTCGGTAAGAATATTTTCTGACCTGTGAGCGTCCAGCGACGAATATTTTCCCTCTTTTCCTATAACCAGCATTTTTCCCACGTGTCGGTATCCGAGAAATGAGGGCGGCAAATGCGTGACTATATCGTCTATGTTTCTTATGACGGTGAAGCGCTCCCACCTTTGGTCTATGTCTGTATTTTTCTTTCCCCACAGGACCTTGGGGCAGCCAAAGCCGTAGCCCTCAAGAGAGCTTCTCAGCTCGGGGCGGTTGAACCACACGTATTCATGGCATAAAAGCGCGATAGCCGCGCCGTGAGAATATCCCGTTAAGATCATCTTTTTTACGCTTTTGTCCATTATCACCTCGGCGAGCAGCGGCTCGGTGCGTTTCCATGCTTCGAGAAATCCTCTGTGAGCGCGCCACACCGTTTGTCCCATTCTTTTGTATGCCTTGGCGGGAAAGTCAAGATTTATCTGCCAGTCGTCAGCGTCCGCCGAATCCTGAAAAAATATGAAAAGAGTGTCGCCGTCTCTTTCCGTTGAAAAATTCGCGGTGTGGTCTGTGGCAGAGTAGGGAATGTTCACACACCGCAACATTAAGTTATAAAGCTTCATAACATCTCCTTGAGGCTTTTTTAACAGGATATTCCGTCAACTTAAAAAGGTTCTTAATAGATCGGTGCTTTTATGGGTATAATTATGGTATAAAATAAGGAGGAGAAGCCATGATAGAACAGGATACCGTAAAATTACTTCGCGAATGTGACGCAGGCGTTAAAATGGGGGTTAAGTCTATTGACGACGTTCTCGGATACGTCAGCTCGTCTGAGATGAAAAAATATCTTGATAAGTGTAAGGACGAGCACGAAAAGCTCAGCAGGGAGATACAGGGCTTGCTTGATAAATACCACGACGACGGCAAGGATCCCAATCCCATTGCAACGGGCATGTCGTGGATGAAAACAAACGTAAAGCTGGTTATGGACGAGTCGGATAGCACCATTGCCGATCTTATGACCGACGGTTGTGACATGGGAGTCAAGTCGCTGAGCAGATATCTTAATCAGTACGCCGCGGCGGACGAGGTCTCCAAGGACATTACAAAGCGCCTTATCAAGCTTGAGGAAGAGCTTGGAAAGGACATGAGAGAGTTTTTATAATTATCGCAGGGCTGTTTCATGCAAATGAGACAGCCCTTTGCTTGACAATGATGAGCTTTTATGATATACTGTAGTTGAGTAAGCTTGATAGGAGGACTGATGATGAAAAAAATCGTAATAGTGGCTTTGATGTGTTCAGCTATGCTGTGTGTGTACTCATGCGGGAAACGCACTGCTTCTCCTGTCGGTGAGCCGTACTCCGATTATGAAGGCGTATATTTGGAGCTTGTCAGCGTTGACATGGCAAAGGATAATAAGACTATGATATTGCAATGGCATAATGATACGGCGTATGAGGTGCGTTACGATTATGACGACGAATACTGCATAGAAAAAAAGACGGATAACGGTGAGTGGGAGGAATGTGACGTCGTTATGTGGGTAGAAGAGTGTGGTGACGGTTATTATATCAAGCCGTGGGAAGAATCGGGAGACATATATGAATATGATAAATATTATAAGGTCTCCAAGAAAGGTACATATAGAGTAGGTACCGTATGCAGTGTTTACGACGGTGCGGAAGGTCCTACTGTCGCAAAGGTATGGGCGGAATTTGAAGTTAAATAAATTATAAGGAGAGAAAAATGGGACAGATCATTGAAGCAATGAAAATGAGGAGAAGCATACGGAAATTCAAGCCCGATATGCTTTCTAAGGAAACGGTAGATAAGATAATAGAAGCGGGTATTTACGCCGCAAGCGGAAGAAACGGACAGTCTCCCGTTATCGTTGCGGTGACAAATAAAGAAATACGCGACAGACTTGCCAAGGTAAACGCGTCTATCATGGGATCTGTCACAGATCCGTTTTACGATGCTCCCGTTGTGCTTATAGTGCTTGCCGATAAGGCGCGTCCTACTTATGTGTACGACGGAAGTCTTGTTATGGGCAATATTATGCTTGCAGCTCACAGTCTTGGGGTGGGAAGCTGCTGGATACACCGCGCCAAGGAGACCTTTGAGATCCCCGAATGGAAGGAGTGGCTGCGCTCGATCGGTCTTGAGGGAGACTACGAGGGAATAGGAAACGTTGCGCTCGGATACGTTGACGGGGAGTATCCCGATATTATTCCGCGTAAGGACGGAAGAGTTTTTTACGTTGACTGAAAATAAAAAACGTGCGTACATCTTGTCCGATGTACGCACGTTTTTTTTATGATATGCCCCAAACTTACGCGTTAGCAGCGAGCCACTCGTCAGCCTTTGCAGGGGAGAGACGCTTGATGTCTTCCTTTGTGTAAATGGACTCAGCGCCACCGTTTGTGTAGAGGAAGAATTTACCGCCTTCGGTCTTATAAAGGCTCTCCTCGTATCCGTCAGCATCGCCGAAATTGCCAAATACCTTCTTCGCAATAAGCTCAGAGCTTTCGGTATCGTATTCAACCTTACAAATTACCTTTTTCATGCCAATTCCGTCCTTTCTTAATATCTAAACCTTATAGTTCAAGTATATTATATCACAATATCTCGAAAAATGCAATAGTAAATAATTACAATTTGTTATTTTTTGGCTACTCGAAACTTGTTTTAAACACCAATATGTGATATAATTAAGAAAAAAGAAGATAACGACGACAAATCGGGATTTATCGGGGAGGTTGATGTGTTCGCACCACCCCACTCTTAAAGTTTAGGTCAAGCCTTTTTAAAGGCTTGCGGGTTCTCAGGGCAGCGCCATGAGTCGCCGTCCGCAGACGGCGAAACTTCCTCATCGTATAGATAATGCAGAAAGAGGTGAATTTTCATCTGCTTGCAGATGAAAAGAGGAGAAAACCACATGAGGGTTTTCTCCTTGTAGATACATTATGTTACATTGAGGGGAACCCCTCATGTGGGTTCCCCTCTTCCCAAAGCCGAGGCTTTGGGAATTCACCTTTCCTGCATTTTCTTACACGATAAAGGAGTTCCGACCTCTGCGGAGGTCGGCAAGGCTACGCGCCTTGACTGCGAAAACTTTTTAAAAAAAGTTTTATCAAAAACTTTCTTGAATTGGTTTGTGCAAACCCACCTATAAATCAAAATTTGAAAAAATATTCCTATTACTGTAACCAAATCTCAAAAATTTCCGTGTATTAGGGTGAAAGGCCCTTTCAATGGAGGTGACAACATGGAGGATAATAAAATAGTAGAGCTGTACTGGGAGCGCTCACAGACCGCTATTGCGGAAACTCAGAATAAGTACGGCAGATATTGCCACTACATTGCGTACAATATTTTATATTCAAACGAGGACTCGGAGGAGTGTGTGAACGATACATATCTGAGGGCGTGGGACTCCATGCCGCCGCACAGACCCGAGAGACTGTCCGCATTCCTCGGTAAGATCACACGGAATTTGGCTCTTGACAGATACGACCGCTCAAGGGCGCAGAAGCGTTCATCGAACGTTGAGGTGGCTCTTAGCGAGCTTGAGGAATGTATTCCCGACGTACGCGGCGGGCTGTCGGTAGCGGACGAGATTGTGCTCAGAGACGCGACAAACGGATTTCTTGCGTCACTCCCCGTGCGCACAAGAAAAGTATTCGTTCGCAGGTATTGGTATCTGAGCACGGTAAAGGATATCGCGTGCGACCTCGATATGAGTGAGAGCAACGTAAAGGTGCTTTTACTCAGAACAAGGCAAAGGTTCAAGAGCTATCTTGAGAAAGAGGGTATAGTAATATGAAAAAGGAAAAAATGCTTCGCGCCATAGGGGGCATCGACGAAAAATATATAGCGGAGGCAGATCCCAATAAAAAGGCGCACAGATCTAAAAATATTCGGCTCAGGCTTGGATTGCTGGCGGCATGTATTTGCTGCGTTATAACGGCGGCAAACCTCTGGCTTTTCGTTCCGTTTAATACCGATCCCCCCGATATATCGGAATATCGGGACAGTGAGTATTATTCGATAATCGAAAGGCTTAACGCGGTCACTTACGTCAAGCCTGCCTATAAGAATAATTTCCACAAGTACGTTTCCGTGGTTGGTAATTTCTTTGGCGGAATGTTTTCATATAAGAATGATGCCGAAGCTATGGACGGAGTCGCGGAGGAAATAGGCTCAGCTGCGCCGCAGCAATATAGGGAGGTTACAGACAATCAGGTACAGGGCGTTATCGAGAGCGATCTTATAAAGCGAAGCGACAGGTATATATACTACATGTCGGGCGCTACGCTTAAGATATACTCCATAGAGGGGCTTGACTCGGTGCTTGTGGGCCAATATACGATTAAGGGTACGGGAAATTATTCACAATACTATATGCGTGATTGGCAGATATACCTTTCCGAGGATTGCGAGACTGTAACCGTGGTGGCGTCTCTTTCCTCCAAGGTATCGCTGATATCTCTTGACGTGACCGACCCCGCAAACGTAAAGGAAAAGGACAGAGTTACTGTAAGCGGCGCGTTTCTTTCCTCTCGTATGGTTGACGGAAAGATACTGTTATTCAGCCGTTTCTTCGCAAGAACTCCCGATTTCTCTAAAGAAGAGACCTTTGTGCCTCAGATAGAGAGCGAGGGAAGAAAAGAAAGCATACCCATGGAAGATATAGTATATCCCGACGTATTGACGGCAAATCACTACACCGTGGTGTGTAAGGTGGACGGGGAGACGCTTGCCGTTGAGGGAAGCGCGGCGTTCCTTTCCTACTCCACTGAGGTATACGTTTCTCTTGATAACGTTTACGCTATGCGTCAATATTCCGAGCAGGTCAAGAACGCTGACGTGATCACACAAAGCACTATGACGGAGATATCCATTCTTTCCTATTCGGGAGAGAAGATGGAGCATAAAGGCTCAGTACAGATAGAGGGCTACGTTAAGGATCAGTACAGCCTCGACGAATACGAGGGCGTGCTTCGCGTCGTCACTACCACAAGCGTTAATCGGTACGTAGAAAAGTACGCAAATGCAAGCGGTAAAGAAAACGAGGGAACTGTGTCAGTAACCAATATGGGAACGGTCACCAACGCAAGCCTTTGGTGCATAGACCTTACCGACAGAAGCATAATAGCCAAGAAGGAGCATTTTGCGCCCGACGGAGAGGTGGTGTATTCGGTGCGCTTTGACGGCACTGCGGCGTACGTTTGCACCGCATTGCAGGTGACCATGTCCGATCCTGTATTCTTCTTCGACCTCAGCGATCTGAACAATATTACCTACACCGATACGGGAACGATAGAGGGCTATTCCACATCTCTTATCCAGCTTGGAGACGGATATCTTCTCGGTATTGGCTACGGAGAGGACAGAGGAACGCTGAAGGTGGAGATATACGAGGAAACGGCATACGGAGTTGTGTCGGTATGCAAATACGAGGCGTCGTTTGTAAGCTTTTCGGAGGATTACAAGTCCTATTTTGTAGACAGAGAAAACGACCTTATCGGGCTTGGAGTATATAATTACAATAGCGGAGCGCACAACGGAAAGCCTGACAGATATATACTTTTGGGCTTTGACGGATACGATCTGATAGAGGTTGTCAATACGGAGCTTATGGGAGAGAACCAAACCAAGCGCGGAGTGCTGATCGACGGACACTTCTACATGTTTGCGGACAACGACTTCAAGGTAACAAAGCTCAGATAACAGTAACCCCACCGCACCCAATTAATAAAGCTCAGGTCAAGCTTTTTTTAGGCTTGACCTGAGCTTTATTGGCATCGGGAGTGTTGTGTTATGATCTTATTTTGCTTGTTATCGTTTCGGGCAGCGTGGCGTCAGATATTATCCCGTCTATCTGCGATACGTTTCCCATATTGTAAAAATAAGTTTTTCCTATCTTACTGCTATCGCATAGCAGTATTTTTTTCTTACTGTGCGCAAACATTACCTTGCGAAGATTTGCTTCCTCTATGGCGTTGTCCGTCATGCGTCCCTTTTCGTCAAGCCCGTGGCAGGAGAAAAACAGTATTTGCGCGTTTATGCTCCTCACAAATTCCTCTGCCTGCTCTCCAACGTATGAGTATGAATGTATTATCATCTGACCGCCCGTGCAGAACGTTCGTATGTTGGCTTCAGCAAGCGCCACCGCCGTCTTTGCTCCGCTGGTTATGACTGTAAGATTTTTTCGCCTTGCAAGGTAGGGAACTAAATGATATGCGCTGGTCGAGCCGTCGAGCATGACTACCATTCCGTCCTCAACAAGCTCCGCCGCGCGGCTTCCCATCTCACTCTTGGTGGAGCTTTTTTCGTTTTCACGCAGAAAAAACGGTATCTCGCGGTATGCCGCCTCGGTGTTGAGTATTGCTCCGCCGTATATTTTCGTGATTATTCCTTTGCTCTCAAGCTCTGTAAGATCGCGCCTGACTGTAGGCTCACTGACGAATAGCTTTTCAGAAAGCTCCTTGACGTTTATGTGGGGATCGTTCTTAAGCTCCTCTACTATGCGCTTGTGGCGCTCACTTATCATCATATGCTTTCCTCTCCTTTGATTTGACCATTTGTGATTATTTGTGATAAAAAATACGCTATAACATGATTATTTACATAATTTATCGGCGGCAATTGACTTTTTGATAAATTTATGCTTTAATTATAATACAGAAAATTCAATTTGTCAATAAAAATATAACGGAGGAAAGATTATGAAGACCAAGGCAGTAAGGCTCTACTGAGCAATGGACATGAGACTTGAGGAATTTGAGCTTCCCGCCCTCGGCAAGGACGAGGTGCTTATCAAGGTCGTTACCGACTCACTTTGCGCTTCCACCTATAAGGCGGTAAAGCAGGGAACGGCACATAAGAGAGTTCCCAATGACATTGCGGAAAAGCCCATTATCATCGGACACGAGCTGTGCGGAGAGATCGTTGAGGTCGGTGAGGCTATCAAGGACAAGTGGAATGTAGGACAGAGAATAGTTATTCAGCCCGCGCTTAAGCTTGAAAGCGGAGGTATGGACAACGCCGCAGAGGTGCTAAGGGAGATGTCCGACGGCGGATTTGACGACGTATTCGTAATGGTTCCCGTTCCCGCACTCTTCACAATGGCTGAGGAGATCTGCCGTGAGGACGGCTGCGTAAACTTCTTCGCAGGTCCTGCCGTTCACAATATGCAGGGCTCTATCAACCTTTACCGTATCCACTACGACGGCATTCACGTTGTAGGTACTGCGGGAAGTATTCCCGAGGACACTGTTGACACCATTCACCTCATTGAGGAGGGTAAGGTGAACACAGGCGCTCTTGTTTCTCACATTCTCGGACTCGGTGCTGTTGCCGACACTATCCTCGCTATGGAGAAGCCCGGCGGAGCAAAGAAGGTCTGCTATACGGGTATAGATATTCCTCTCGTCGCTATCGACGATCTTGAGGAGCTTGGAAAGGACAACGAGCTTTACCGTGAGCTTGCTAAGATAGTCAAGGCAAACGGCGGCCTGTGGTGTACCGAGGCAGAGCAGTATCTGCTTGAGAACGGCCCCAAGGCGTAATTCGGAGAAAAGCCATGAGAATAATTACACTTACACTTAATCCCGCCTTTGATATCCATTGCTTTGTGGAGAATTTTCAGCCTTATCATGAAAACCTCGCAAGGATAACCGCCTCTGAGGCAGGCGGAAAGGGAGTAAATATCTCCCGTGCTCTGACTGTCAACGGCGTTGAGAACACCGCGCTCGTTGTTCTCGGAGAAGAAAACGGCGAGTCCTTCAAGAGAGGTCTTGCGGCTGATGGAATGACCGTCTGCGATATTACCGTGGCAGGTAGAATAAGAGAAAATATTACGCTCCATACGAGCGGTGCTGACGAAACAAGAATAAGCTTTGCGGGCTTTGAGGCAGACGACAGTCTCCTTGAGCGCGTGGAGAAGGCGCTTGACGGACTTGTGGAGGACGGAAACACAGTGCTCACCTTCACGGGCAGAAATCCCTCGGGTGTAAGCCTTGGGGCGACTAAGGCGCTTCTTGAGAGACTGAAGGCGAGGGGAGTTGAGATAGTTATAGATTCCCGTTCCTTCGGCAAGGACGACCTTATCGAGTCCAAGCCTTGGCTGATAAAGCCCAATGAGGAGGAGATCGCCATGTATGCCGATACTTCGGTAACGGATTTTGCGTCAGCGGCAAAGGCGGCGGTGGCTCTGAGGGCAAAGGGAATAGAGAACGTAATGATAAGTCTTGGCGGGGAGGGCGCAATGCTTTGCTGTGAGGACGGCTGCTTCGTTGCGCACGCTCCCAAGATAAACGCGCTTTCCACCATTGGCGCGGGCGATAGCTCCATAGGCGGCTTTATCGCGGCAAGAGCGGCGGGACTTTCCTATCCTGAAATGCTCAGGTATGCGGTATGCTACGGAAGCGCAGCCTGCATGACGGAGGGCACAAGACCTCCCATGGCAGAGGACGTACAGGCTCTGCTTGCCAAGGTAACGGTTGAGAAGATATAAATATAAAAACAAACGTGGCTGAGTCGGTTTTCGACTCAGCCACGTTTGTTTTTGCGGCGAAATTGAAAAAACTTTATTTAGTGAGATGCTTTATCGTCGTTAGAGCCACTTTGCTTTTTTCTGAGCATCGTGACCTCATCGCGCTTATATACCTTGGGCGGTACCTCGGGAGAGGCGAGAAGCCTTACCTTTACCGTTCTTGCCAAGGGATTTATCTCGGTGACTACTCCGTCGCCGTTTTCCGTGCGGACGAGAGAGTCAACGGGAGGAGTACGCTTTATTTCGTACTCATACGCCTCGTGCTCATATCTCAGGCAACACATAAGTCTGCCGCAGATGCCCGATATTTTGGCTGAATTGAGGGAGAGGTTCTGCTCCTTAGCCATTTTTATGGAGACCTGATCGAAGTCGGAGAGGAAGAGCGTGCAACACAGAGGTCTGCCGCACATTCCAAGACCACCCATAAGCTTAGCCTCGTCACGTATGCCTATCTGTCTTAGCTCTATCCTCGTTCTGAAAACTCCTGCCAAATCCTTTACGAGATTTCTGAAGTCCACGCGGTCGGATGATGTGAAGTAGAACAAAAGCTTTGAATTATCAAAGGTGTACTGCGCGTCGATAAGCTTCATGTCAAGACCGTGTGCCGATATTTTTTCGTTGCATATTCTGAACGCTTCCTCTTCCTTTGCCTTGTTAGCCTTGTGATGCTCCACGTCCGCGGTGGTGGCTGCTCTTATAACGGGGCGGAGAGGCGGAACTATATCCGAGCTTCTAACAAAGGAATTAGACATGGCTACCTCGCCAAACTCCTGTCCCCTGGCGGTGTCCACTATAGCGGACATGCCCTTCTTGAAGCTCTTTCCCTTGGGATCGAAATAATATACCTTTCCCGTGCTCTTGAAGCGTATTCCCACCACCTCGGTCTTAGGAATATCCTCCTCGGCAACGGCACCTGCCGTGGCGTTATCGGTGTCGTCGTCAACTGTAAGGGTGTATTCCTCGTAGTCGTCGGCAGAGTGGGGAATAGCCGTGCGTGCATCGGTGCTCTTTATCCTGTCACCCGGGAATTTCTTCTTCGGAGCCTGAGCGGGTGCTTGCTCCTTCTGAGCAGGCTGCTTTGCCGAGGGCTGTACTACGGGCTGAGTATTTTGCTCGGAAGATGTAGTGGCAGGAGAGCCTTTTTTATGTTTATTTCGCTGGTGTGAATTTTTATTTTTCTTTGCGTTGCCGTCGTGCGCCTGCGCGCCGTCGCGCTTTTTCTGCTCGCCTGCGTCGCTGTTTGTCGCTTTTGGGTTTGCATTGCGGGTATTGTCTGTGCCGTGATCCTGATTGCGGTTTTGCTTACCGTCGTTCTTATGCTTCTGCGCATTTTTCTGACGGTCGCCCGAATTGGCTTTGTTGCCCTGCGGAGCGGAAGCCGCGGGAGTGCTCGCCTGCTCCTTATTTTCGGAGGGCGGCTCTATGAAATATCCGTGGCGGCGGGGCGGTCTCTGCTTGGATCGCGTTGCGCCTCCGTTATTTTCAGACTTTTTCTGTTCTTCCATGATGGTTCCTTTCATTATTTATCAGATAAATTATCAGATAAGACTTGCGTCCGACATAAGCTTTATAAGCGTAAGACGCACGTTTGCGTTTCTTGCGTTGTTGTCGATAGCCTTGAGCACTGCCTTGCCAAGCTCATACAGAAAGCTCATAGAGCATCTGTCACATAGCTCTATGGCGCGGTCTCTGTCAGCAAAAAAGCAAAGCGGCGCGTTGTCGCTCTTTTTTATGAGTATGAGATCGTTTACCGCCTCCGAAAGACAGGCAAGCTGCTTTGCAAGCACGTCTCTTTTTTGCGAAAATCGGGAAAGCAGAGGGAATATCCTTCTTGCCCCCGAGCCGTCAGTGGCGTTATCTACCACGTCCTCGGCAAGCCTTCTCATCTCTCTTATGGGTGCGAATGTCTTTGGGTCAAGTAGCTCAAGTGCCGTGCCTATACCGTTCTTTGCTGCCATTAAAAGCTCGTTGTACTCCTGAGTGGAGCTCAGCTTCATCTGAGCCGCCCGTCTGTCGTTTTTGCAGATATACTCGTCCACGTCGGCATTGGAGATAGGCTCTGTCCTCAGCACGGGGGCGCGGCTTCTTATGGTTTCAAGCAAAAGGTCGGCGTTTTCGCATAAAAGTATAAATCTTACGAAGGACGGCGGTTCCTCAAGCGTAAGCAGCAGAGCGTTCTGTGCCTGTACGGTCATCTTATCCGCGTCCTCAATTATATAAAGCTTGAAGTCGAGATCGTTTGGGGCAGTGTGTACGTCCTCCTTAAGAAATCTGACGGCGTCCACACCAAGCGTTGTCTTTCCCTCACAACCGACAGTTATTATATCGGGAGATTTTCCTTCAAATATCTTTTTACATTCTGGGCAAGTCCCGCAGGGAACGTCCGAGTCGGTGGCGTCCTTTGCCGAGCAAGCGAGAGCGGCGGCAGTGTTCAGTGCCAGCGTATGCTTTCCTGTACCCCGTTTTCCCTCTATTATAAAGGCGTGAGCAAGCCTTCCCGCGAGAATGTCAAGGCACAGCTTTTGTGTGAGTCGCTCGTTGCCGACGATGCTTCCCATATACTGTCTCACCTGCTCATCTCCCCTCAATAACGTAAAATTACATACTTATAGACATTATATCAAAATTTTTCATTCATGTCAAGTGAAAAACAGGAAACACCGAGCATTTTAACGAATATAATTATATTACGGAAAAATAATTTTTTATGAAAAAACAAATTTTGATTTGTCGAAGAGTTTACAATCTGTGTTCGCACTCACATAAGGCTCCCTCCGAGAGGGGGCTCCCGCGTAGCGGGTGGAGGAGCCTGCGTGCATAACGGTTAAGATTTCATTATGTTTTGACGCACTCTCCCTCAGTCAGCTTCGC
>JAGAPH010000125.1 GCA_017623375.1 Clostridia bacterium
AAAAACCATCCCAGAGGGATGGCTTTTTGTTTGGCGGAGTGGGTGGGATTCGAACCCACGTGCGGTTGCCCGCAAACTGATTTCGAGTCAGCCCCGTTATGACCACTTCGATATCTCTCCATAATTATGATGCAACAGCGTGCATCATAATTATGGAGCCCCATGAGACGAGGCTCAATGAGCTTGCTCATTGAATCCACTTCGCATACCCCACCCGAAGATCGACAAGCTTGCTTGTCAGGCGCAGGGTGCGGGTATCCTCGCCGTAGGCGAGATATCTCTCCTTGATGCGTACTGTGCATATTTAATTTAATTGTTGCGGGGCGCCCCGTTATGTCCTGTTGCGGTGCCCAAAATTTGTCACTCTCATTCGCTCGTCAAATTTTGACCGCTGCCACTCCTTATTGCTCGCTTCATCTGCCACCGGCAGCGCTCGCAAACGTCCCCACTTCGATAGCATAGCCCAATGCGAAAAATCTCTCCGTATTGAACAACTTTAAGCGTTGCGGATATTCCGCAACGCTATTTATTATATCATGAAAGGGTAAAAAAAGCAATAGTTTTTTGAAATTCTTTTTTTAAGAGCCGTTTATTTGGAAAACCAATGCTCGGCGTAGTCCGCAAGAATACCCGCCAGCGCCTTTATATCCGTATCCGTGGTGTTTACGCAAAGGTGGTAGCCTTCCTTTGCGCCCCAGCGCACCTCGGAGAAGAATGCGTGTGTTCTTGCGCGGGCTTTATCTATCCGCTTTATCATTTTTGCCATTTCCTTGTCCGTCAGGTCCTCTCCCTCGGGCGCACGGCTGCGGCATCTGTTTATCTTGGACTGCATGTCTGCATACACGAAGAGCTTCAGCGGCTGCATATCGCGCAGCAGCACGTCGGCGTTACGTCCAACTATAACGCAATCTCCGTGGGACGCCATCTCAGTTATGATGCGGTGCTGCTCGGCAACTATCTTCTGTGTGGTATGGGACACGTTTGACATATTTGCGATGCTTCTTCCGAACGTGACGGGGATATCTCTGAACATACCTCTGTCCAGCACTGCCTCCACGTAGCTTTCGTCAAATTGGCTGCCCTCGGCTACGGCGGAGATTATCTCTCTGTCGAAGTAAGCAATGCCCATATTGTCGGCGATCCTTTTGCCAAGCTCTCTTCCTCCGCTGCCAAATTCGCGGCTGACCGTAATTATTCTCATATAATATCCTCCGACTGTCAGATAGAATAACATAACACAGTATAATTATATCACACCCTACGCCGCAAGTCAATAAAAAGTATGCTCTGTTGCGGCATATACTTGACATTTTTTAAAAATGTTGTATAATATATAGTAGACATATATTAAATCATACAAAGGAAATTACGCAATGAATATAATTATCGTTGGTTGTGGAAGAGTGGGGCAAACTCTCGCGGCGCAGCTTAATGAAGAGGGGAACAATATAACCGTTGTAGACGTCAGCGCCGATAGCGTAAACGAGCTGACCGTAAGGCACGACATCATGGGAGTGGTCGGCAACGGTGCTACCCATACGGTACAGCAGGAGGCGGGCATAGACCGCGCTGATCTTCTCATTGCGGTTACAGGCTCAGACGAGCTTAATATGCTTTGCTGCCTTATAGCCAAGAAGGAGGGTGACTGCCAGACGGTCGCCCGTATCCAGAATCCCGTCTACAGTGCCGAGGCGCCCTATCTCAAGGACGAGCTTGGACTTGCCATGGTAATAAATCCCGAATACGCCACTGCCCGTGAGATAGCGAGGGTATTGAGATTTCCGTCGGCTATCAAGATAGAGACCTTTGCAAAGGGCAGGGTAGAGCTTCTGAAATTCAGACTGCCCGAGGGAAGCCGTCTTATCGGAATGTCGGTCAAGGACGTGGTGGCAAAGCTTCACTGCGACATACTTGTGTGCACCGTCGAGCGTGACGACGAGGCATATATCGCCAAGGGCGACTTTGTGTTTGAGGAAAAGGACATCATCTCCATTATCGCCTCGCCCAAGAACGCGTCCGATTTCTTCAAGAAGATAGACTACAAGTCACATTCGGTAAAATCCGTTATGATAGCTGGTGGTGGAGAGACCACCCATTATCTGTGCGACATATTGCAGAAGTCGGGAATATCCGTCAAGGTCATCGAGAGCGACCTCGATACCTGTGAGGAGATAGCTGATAAATGGCGTGACGTTGCGGTCATACACAGTGACACGTCCGACAAGGAGATACTTCTTGAGGAGGGCATCGACCGAGTGGGAGCTTTCGTGGCGCTGACCGAGGTCGACGAGGAAAATATTCTTCTCTCCCTTTACGCCAAGAGCGTTGGGGACGCAAAGCTCATAACACGTATAAACAGAGTGGACTACGATGACGTTATCCGTCATCTTGATCTTGATACCACTGTATACCCCGAGAGCATAACGGCGGATATGATACTGAGGTATGTGCGCGCCATGAAGAACACAGTGGGAAGCAATGTGGAGACTTTGTACAATGTTATCAAGGGAAAGGTGGAGGCGTCCGAGTTTATAGTCAAGGAAAACTCGCCCATTACCGATACGCCCCTGTCCCAGCTCAGGTTCAAGGACAACGTGCTTATTGCGGCTATACTCCGAGGAAAGACTGTCATTATCCCCCGCGGACACGATGTGATAAAGACGGGAGACGCGGTGGTTATCGTTTCGGGAGTTATGGCGCTGCACGATATATGCGACGTGCTGAGGTGATCCTGATATGAATTACAGAATGATAAAATACACCCTCGGGTGGATACTGCTCTTTGAGGCGGGCTTCTTTGTCATACCGCTGATAACGGCAATGATCTATTCGGAGAAGGCGGTGTGGAGCTTTGCTGTATCCATGCTCATATGCGTGGCGGCGGCAGGACTTATGTTTATCGGAAAGCCTCGCAGCCGTGTGCTTTACGCAAGAGAGGGCTTTGTTATAGTGTCGCTGAGCTGGATCTTCCTCAGCCTGTTCGGATCTATCCCGTTTATGCTGTCGGGGACTATCCCATCGTTTATAGACGCGCTCTTTGAGACCGTGTCGGGCTTTACCACCACGGGAGCAAGTATTCTTAGCAGTGTTGAGGATATCCCGCGCTCTATGTTGATGTGGAGAAGCTTTACTCACTGGGTAGGCGGCATGGGGGTGCTGGTGTTTATTATGGCGTTCCTGCCCCTGAGTGGCGGACAGAACATGCACATAATGAAGGCGGAAAGCCCGGGCCCGTCGGTCAGTAAGCTGGTGCCCCGTGTGCGCACCACCGCGCTTATACTTTACGTTATATACTTTGTGCTTACCTTGCTACAGTTCATATTGCTGCTTTGCGGCGGAATGAGCGTTTTTGAGGCATTGAATACCGCCTTCGCAACGGCAGGCACGGGCGGCTTTGGCGTAAAAAATGACAGCATTGCCTCATTTTCTCCCTATATACAGATAGTGGTGACGGTATTCATGCTGTTGTTTTCACTCAACTTTTCCTCATATTATCTTGTGCTGAAGGGAAGGTTTAAGGACGCGTTCAACTCTGAGATAAGGACGTTTATGTATATCGTCGTCAGTGCTATAGTCATTATAACGCTCAACGTCAGGAATATGTTCTCAAGCCTTGGCGAGGCGGTAAGGCACGTGGCGTTTACTGTCGCGTCCATTATATCCACCACGGGCTTCGCTACGGTGGACTTTGACCTGTGGCCTGAGCTTTCGCGCATGATAATACTTACCGTTATGTGTATAGGTGCGTGCGCGGGAAGCACGGGCGGCGGAATAAAGGTGTCGAGGCTGATGATACTTGTCAAGGGAATGATAAGCGAGATAAAGACATTGCTGCATCCAAGGCGGGTAAAAAAGGTGTCTGTGGACTCGCGCCCCGTTGACAATGATGTTATTCGCTCTGTAAACTCCTATATGGTGTTTTATATACTGATCTTTTTAGTGTCAATGATGATAATAACCTTGGACGGACACGATCTTGTTACCAATTTCTCATCGGTAGCGGCAACCGTAAATAATATAGGGCCGGGACTTGCCTTGGCGGGACCAACGCAGAACTTCTCCTTTTTCTCGCCACTTTCGAAGCTTGTGCTTATATTTGACATGCTGGCGGGCAGACTTGAGCTGTTCCCGATGCTGCTTTTGTTTGCTCCCTCTACGTGGAGAAACAAATAATGGCTATCCTTAACAAAAAATATCCAGAAATCATTAAGAAAAAAGCAAAAAAGGTATTGACAAAAAAATAAAATTGTGGTATTATATATGGGTACGCACGAGGCAGGCAACAGTTTGACTCGTTGCATGCGGCGTTAGCTCAGCTGGATAGAGTGTTTGGCTACGAACCAAAAGGTCGGGGGTTCGAATCCCTTACGCCGTGCCAAAAAACAGGGCAATACTTCGGTATTGCCCTGTTTTTTTGTACAAAGTAAGGTATTCGAAGGGGAGCGGTAGTGAATGACAAATTTTGATTTGTCGGTGGGTTTACAATCTGTGTTCGCACTCACATAAGGCTCCCTCCGAGAGGGGGCTCCCGCGTAGCGGGTGGAGGAGCCTGCGTGCATAACGGTTAAGATTTCATTATGTTTTGACGCACTCTCC
>JAGAPH010000126.1 GCA_017623375.1 Clostridia bacterium
GATACGTGCAAACCGCCGCAGACCTACCGCAACGGGAAAGCTGAGTGTTCTTTCCGGAAAGGTGTACTGTGCCGATTGCGGCGCTAAGCTTCACTATTGCACGACCACTGGGTTTGAGGAACGGCAAGATTTCTTTACCTGTGCCAACTACCGTAGCAACCTCGGAACGTGTTCCGCGCATTATATCCGTAACGTAACGCTCTATAATATGGTTTTCAAGCATATTAAGAAAATGCTCATCTATGTGCAACAGTTTGAAGAAACTTTTGTGCGCGACCAAATGGAGCGACTCGACAGAGCAATGGAAATATCTATTTCTAAAGCACAGGTCGATGTTGTGACGTTGCGGCGCAGGAACGAAGATCTGAACACCTTATTCAAGCGATTGTACGAGGATATGGTAGCGGGACGTATTACGGCAGAACGCTTTGATTTGCTCGCGGCTGAGTATGAGTTGGAGCAAAAAGAACTCAAAGTACAGATTGCCGAGCTTGAGGATCTAATTGAAAACGGCGAAACGAAAACAAAGGACTTCAAGCAGCTTCTTGTTAACGTTCGCAAGTATACAGATCCACAAGAGCTTACGGCAGAACTGCTAAATGATTTGGTTGACAAAATAATAGTCCACGCTCCCGATAAGAGCAGTGGACATAGAAAACAAAAGATTGAAATTTACTACAGTGCTGTTGGCATCATTGATTTGCCTACTATCAAAGAAGATGATTGCATCGCCCTGCATGGCAGATGCAAAGGCAAAAAGATAGCCGTATGAATAGCAAAAGGCAGTGTGACCTTTTCGGTCACACCGCCTCTTACATAAATACTTCGTTATGGGGCTTGCGCTAATGACTCAGCCCCTTTTTTACTCTTACATCAACGTAGGTGTGCCCTCCTTGGGATCGTAGGGCAGATCAAACGTCACGTTATCCTTGGTATGGGTGAATATCTGCTCCACCCGCATCTCGTCGCGCAAATGGCGCGCCACCTTCTTATGCTCCTCTATCGGCTCGCCGTCAAAAAGATTATTCACCAGCCTGTTTCTCAAGGACCACAAAAGCACTCTTCCGTCTATCATATCGTAAAGCTCCTGCTCCGCGCCGTTAAGACCGTGATGCGCAAGCTGCACTATGTCGCTCTTAAGCGTCTCCTCTGTATAGTGCTTCCTGAGGAAGCGGGACGGAGCGGTGCATATATCGCCAAGCCACATGGTCCTCTGTCCCTCAAAGGTCATGGCGCATACAAATGACGAGTCGTTGAAATACCTCAATCTTTCGGGATAAAGCTCGTCAACGGTATAAAGCACGTCGAAGCTGATACCGCCTACGTTCAGCCTGTCCCCGGGGAAAAGCCTTATGATATCAAAGCCGCCTGCCCACTGGCGCGCCCTTTCAAGTCTGCCGTTGGTAGACGCAAAATCGGGATTTTTCGAGTTGTAAGCCACCGTCTCCGAGCAGGGGCAGGCATAGTACCTCTCAACGGTCACCTGCGCTCCGTATTCCTTACAGAACCAATAGAACACGTTGAAGTGGTCGGCATGGTCGTGCGTCATAAACCAAGCGCGGATAATTATCTCGCCGTCCTCGCGGGTGTTAAGCTCCTTGAGAAGCGTGTACAGCCTTAAGTAATCGTAGGTCTTGGGGTATCCGTTCTTCACCCTCACTTGTCCGCCGTCTATAATAACGAACGAGCCGTCGGCAAGGGTCAGAATGTAGCACATTCCGAACGAGCCGCAGAAATACTCAAGAGTCATCTGCGTCAGCCTGACCTTACCGCGCAAGGCGTCCTCACAGATAATGTCGCTTATGGCAGGGCTTTTGGAGCACTCGCCGCTTATAACGGCAACACTTCCGCCCGCCTCGCGGTAGGTAACGTGCAAAAAGCGTCCGTCACGCTCGTATCTCCTGAATATATTCTTCTCGATAGCGTTTGAATATATGAGGCTATATCCCTCAGCGGCAACAAGACCGCAGTATTCCTCAAGCTCCGCGGGGCTTATCTGCTCCCATACAAGGCGGACACTGTCAAATATACAGTCGGTCATTCCCACGTAGCGTCCGCACTGAGGCATGGGAATATCCACTATCCACTTATCATTGGTGAATATCCGATAAAAGCCCTCCGTCAGCTCGGACATATCACACTTCATCAGCTCCTCGCAAGCCTTGAGCGTTGCCGCCGCGCAGTGTCCGCAAACCACAATACTCTTGTCATGGCAAAAGATGCCGTACTGGTTGAAGCCAAGCTGTTCAAGCGCCCTACGGGTCTGCTCTCTCGCGGTATTTCCCACAAGTATCTCATGCTCGTGCGTCTCCGAGTCTCTCACCGCCTGACTCTCGTCTCCCAGCCACTCGGCTATTCTCTTACAAGCCCCTACCTCGGCATCGACCCCGTTATGAGCGTAGCCCTCCTTGACCTCATCGTCAAGGGCGCTTTCATATACAACGTACCATTTTCTCATCAGTTAAAATCCTTTCCGTTCTCAACTATCGGACGAAGATACTCAAGTATTGCCTCGGACATTGCCTTGAAGCCCAAGTCGTTGGGGTGTATCCTGTCAAGAATGCAGTCGTCGTAGCCGTATTTCTTAAGATATTCTCCGCCGTCTATAAAATACACGTTCTCGTCTCCGCTCTCCTTTGCCCGCAGATAGGTCGCCCTTACCACCTCTCGCATGGAGTTGTGGGTCTCGGACTCGGGGAAAATAGACGGACGGGAAAGCATGATCACGGGCAGATCGGGGTGCGCGGCACGTACCGTATCGAAAAACGGACCGTGTGTGGAATTGAGATATTCGGCGTTGCCTCCGTTCTCATCGTAGTCCATGATAAACGCCGACATTTCAAGCCCCGCCACGTACTCCGCCATTCTCGGCTCTCCCTTGCAGTGTCCCGAGAAGCCCAGATTATACATCTTCAGATTTAGCGCTCTTGAAAGCATGTGGGGATAGATAAGTCCCGGTCGGGAGGCAGCCGTGCCGTGGGTTATGGACGAGCCGTAGCACACCACGGGCTTTTGGTTTCTGTATGGCTTTCCCTTTCCAAGCGCCGCCCCGGGCGCGATGCCGATAAGCAGGCTTTTGACCTTAGAGTGGATAGGGAAATTTATGGTTATGTTGCGCATCTCGGACGTGCGGAATTTCATTATCTGCTCGTAGCCCTCCTTCATGCCGTAAACGGGCGTAAAGGGCGCTTCAAATCGGCTGGTCTGCTCACCGTCAACGTACAGGTCAAAGCCGCCCGTCTCAAGCAGGGTAAGCCTTGAATTGTAGCCCACCGCGCCCATTTCAGCCTTTATGGCGATACAACGGGAGTCGGTGGAAAAGCGCACGCACCCGCCCGCACTCTCACGGCAGGCGTAGCGCACGCCGTCGCTGACCTCAGCCGCCACCTCGTCGGGCATTCTTACGAACCACGGCTGCTCCTTGTAATCGTAAAAGCCGTAGACCTCAAAGGGCTCGTTTCTCACGTCGTACATCACCACGTCCACGTTGCCGATAGACGCCTCGGTTATCATATTTTTGTCATATTCCACGTATTGCTTTTCTTCCATTGCTTTTCTCCATTTTTATAATGTAATTTTGATTTGTCGGTGAGGTTGGTGGGAACGGACGACCAATGGTCGCCTCTACAATGTATTCGGGTGTACGCCTATGTGGGTGTTTACAGTCCATGTTCGCACTTATTTTGTGGTAGGGGAGGGGCTTGCTCCTCCCGTTTTTAAGACAATGTAAAATAGCCTTTTATTGCTTTAACACTATTGAATTTACACCATTTTATTAAGATAGATCTGTGCAAACAAGCGGGAGGAGCAAGCCCCTCCCCTACGCTCGTTAGAGAGTAAGCCGCATATTATCAAACACACCAAACATCCCGCCAAATCCAATTTAATATCATTTTCTATCCGAGCGGTAGACCACCACGCCGTCTGACACCGTCAGCATACATGTATATCCCTCTTTAATGTCAAGCGTGTTCTTATTTTTATCGGTCACTCTTCCCTCTGTGCTTCCGTAGCGCAGCACCGCGATGTCGGCGTTTCCGCCCACCGTCAAATGCCCGACTCCGTCCTCCATATCCACCGCCGCCGCGGCGTTGGAGGTAACGGCGCGCAAAACCGACTCCTCGTCCATTCCCACGGCTCTCAAAAGATCCATCGCCTGCCTCATGCCGTAGGAGCAAGCGCCAATGCGCACGTCACAGGTAAGATCGGTGCTTATGGTGTCGGGGGCAAGTCCAAGACTTACCGCCTCGGACAAAATATTAATATCCGCGTGATACCCCTGAGCCAAGCCGAGATCGAGAATAATTCCCTTCTCCTTGGCGTATCTCAGGCACTCAAATCCGTCCTCCGCCGCCGTGTGACCTCTGCCGTGATAAGCGTGGGTGCATATATCCCCCTCGCTCATGCAGGATAGCATCTCCATCATAGACGTGGGTGGATTTGTGCAGTGCACCATTACCTTAAGTCCCATTTTACGTGCCCGCTCACATATAGCCTTGAGGGGAGCCGCTCCGCAGTCCCCCGACACCCCTTTGTCGAAATACACCTTAAGTCCTACCGCCCTTTGCCCATAATAGGGCACGAGCCTGTCGGCAAGGGAAAAGTCGGGCTCGCCGTCCCGTATGCTGACGGGAATAAACACCCGTGTTTTCAAGGCACTGTACTCAAGAGCGGCTGAGGCGAATACCGTTCCTCCGTCTGCCGCCGCGGTAACCCCGCAGGAAAAGCACATCGGCTCTCCGTCCACCTCGTAAAACTGCTCGGAAAGATACCTCAGATGGGTGTGTATATCCACAAGTCCCGCGCAAATTATATCGCCGTCAGCGTCGTAGGTATAGGAGCATTCAAAGTCTGCCGTATCCCCCAGCGCCGCTATTTTTCCGTCCTTTACCGCAACGCTTCCCTCGAAAAATCTTTCTCCGTCCCATATCCTTCCGTTGCGTATCAATATTCTGTGAGTTCTCATGACCGTCTCCGTTATGTAAGCGCTTACAATTTCTTTGAAAATATAAGAAAACAGATATCACACCGTTTTCTTTTCGTCCCTTACAGACAGGCTCAGTATATCATATTTCTCCCCCTTTGTCAATAGCCGCACAAAAGAAAGTCGAGCGCGTGCGCTCGACTTTCCGTGGACTGATATCAACGTATTTCTGCTATGATCTTACGTTGCGGTTCAGTTTTATGCTTGGATAACATTTTTGATGATGGTATAAAATCTCTCGAAAGAAGCCTTGTTCATTCTCTCGTCGGGCGAGTGAAGGTCAAGTATAACGGGTCCGCAGGAGATGATGTCCATGTCGGGCACCGCCTCGCTTATAAAGCCGCACTCAAGTCCCGCGTGTATTACCGTTATCTCAGGCTCTCCGCCGCAAACGTCGCCGTAAGCCTTGACGTAAGCGTCTCTCAGCGGCGACACCTCAGCGAAATTCCAGCCTGGGTATCTGTTGTAGTGGCGGACGGACGCCCCGAGAATGTCCGCGTAAGCGTCAAGCTCTGCCTCTGACGCGTCTATCCTTGACTCAAATGAGGAGCGTGCCGAGAACACCGCCTTGCAGCCCTCTGCGTCACAGGACACGATGCCGAGATTTCTCGACCATTCCACGATGCCCTCTACGTTACGGTTCATTTCAAATACGCCGTTGCTCACGCAGTGCATGAGGAACACCAGCTTTTTAGCTGTCTCGCGGTCAACAGCCGTGACAGACTGCCCCGTACCCACAAGGGCGCACTCCACAGAAAGCCCCTTGTCCTCGGCGCAAAGTCCGCACCTGAGAACGTCTCTTTCTCTGTCAACAACGCCCTTGAGCGCCTCAAGATCGCTCACTGCCACCACCGCCTCACATTCGCGTGGAATGGCGTTATCCTTAGTTCCGCCCCTCACAGACACAAGTCTTGCGTCCGTATCGGCAAGCACGCGGTGAAGTATGCGTCCCATAAGCTTATTGGCGTTTGCCCTGCCCTTGTTTATATCCTCGCCCGAGTGACCGCCCGCAAGTCCCTTGACGGTGATCTTGGCAAGGCTTTCGGCAAGCAGGCTCTCTCCCACCGCGGGGAACGTCACAGACGAGCGCTGACCGCCCGCGCAGCCCGCAATGATCTGCCTCTCGTCGGCACTATCCATGTTTATCATTCTGCGCGCGTAAACGCGGCTGTAATCAAACGCCTTGACTCCGTCAAGTCCGACCTCCTCGCTGGCGGTAAACAGGCACTGGACAGGTCCGTGACCGTCCACGCCCCCGTCAAGAACGTAGAGCATAACGGCAACGGCAACTCCGTTGTCAGCTCCCAGAGTAGTTCCCCTCGCCCTTATCCAGCCGTCCTCCTCATAGAGGTCAAGTCCCTCGGTATCGAAATCGTGCTCAACCCCCTCATTCTTCTCGCACACCATATCGGTATGTCCCTGCAAAAGAATTGCGGGGCGGTCCTCATAGCCCGCCGTGGCGGGAGCGTTTATCAGCACGTTATTAGTGCTGTCGCGGTAATATTCAAGAGAGCGCTTCTTAGCGAAATCACAGAGATAGTCCGCTATCCTCTCCTCATGGTACGAGGCTCTCGGGATCGCCGAGATCTCCTCAAAATATTTCATCAAGCCTTCATAGGCAAAACCGTTACTTAACATAGTTATCCTCTTATCTGTTGCCATTAGAGAGTCGAACGCATAAGGCTTTCGTCGGCAACTATTCGTAGATACTGCGGCAAAAATTCTTGTAATATTCGCATATTACTTCAAATTTTTACCTTGTCTCTTTCGAATATTTGCTCGATGAAAGCTGCTCGCACCCTATGGCGAATAAATTTTTAGGGTATTTTGATGAAGCGAGCCGAAGAAAAGTGTGGACTTTTCAAGGTGAGCTACGGCGAAAGACACAAAAATTTATCGTCGTAGGGCTTATGTGTTCGACTCTCTAATGGCTAAATTTTAAATGCGCTGTCTGCGCCTCTTGGAAAGATCGATCCTGTTGTCGGGCATATCGTCCAGCACCTTAAGTATCTCTCCCGTTCCGAGCGCCACGCACAGCACGGGGTCCTTCGCCACACGGGTCTTAATGCCCGTCACGTCCTCTATAAGCCTGTCAAGACCGTAAAGCTGGCTGCCACCGCCCGTCATAACTATACCGTGCTTGAGTATATCGCCCACAAGATCGGGGGGCGTGCGCTCGATGACCGAGCAAATGGTATCAAGTATCGCAGAGATAGGCTCCATCATAGCCTCCAGCATTTCCTTTGAGGAAAGAGTGACCACCTTTGGCAGTCCCTGAACGAGACATCTTCCCTTGACCTCCATGGTCCTCGCCTCGCCGTGCTCGTACACCGCGCCTATCTTTATCTTTATCTGCTCGGCAGTTCTCTCGCCGATGGTAATATTATACTTACGTCTGACGTATCGCATGATAGCCTCGTCAAACTTGTCGCCCGCTATCTTTTTCGACTCGGAGACAACCACGCCGCCGAGGGATATGACCGCCACGTCGGTAGTACCGCCGCCTATATCGACGATCATGTTGCCCACGGGGCTGTTGATATCAATGCCCGCGCCGATAGCCGCCGCCACAGGCTCTTCCACAAGATAAGTTTTTCTCGCTCCTGCCTGAGTACCCGCGTCGATGACCGCGCGAGTCTCCACCTCCGTAACGCCCGTAGGGACGCAAATAACAATACGCGGAGGCAGCACGGCGTTACCGCAGGCACGGCGGATAAAGTACTGTATCATGCGCTGAGTGACATCATAGCAGCTGATAACGCCTTCCTTAAGCGGTCTTATAACATTTATATGATCGGGATTTCGACCAAGCATAGCCTGAGCGTCCTTACCTATCTTAACGATAGTATCGGTATTGGTATCCACCGCCACCACGGAGGGCTCACGAAGGACAATACCCTTACCGTCCACGCAAACGATAACAGAGGCAGTACCCAGGTCGATACCGATATCCTTGGAAAGCATTTTTTTGCCTTTAAAATTAAACATCTGTACCCCCTTTTAAGGGAAATAATAACATCTCATCTTATATTATACACTCAAAGCGCCAAAAATGCAAGTAATATTTTGTCGGTTGGGAAAATAATTAAAAAAGCATAAATTTTCCAACCTCAAAGCAACGCAAAGTAAAGTCAAATTTTGATTTATCGGGGAGTTTACAATCTATGTTCGCGCTCACATAAGGCTCCCTCCGAGAGGGGGCTCCCGCGTAGCGGGTGGAGGAGCCTGCGTGCATAACGGTTAAGATTTCATTATGTTTTGACGCACTCTCCCTCAGTCAGCTTCGCTGACAGCTCCCTCCCGGA
>JAGAPH010000127.1 GCA_017623375.1 Clostridia bacterium
CCCTCAAGTATAGAACGGTCCATAAACGCACCGGGGTCACCCTCGTCTGCGTTACAAGCTACGTACTTCTTTACCTGCCCTCTGTTGCTGGAAGCGAACTTCCACTTAAGACCTGTGGGGAATCCACCGCCTCCACGTCCACGGAGTCCGGAATCAAGAATCGTCTGAATAACGTCATCGGGAGTCATCTCGGTAAGAACCTTACCGAGTGCCTGATAACCATCCATTGCTATGTACTCTTCTATGTTTTCAGGGTCGATAACTCCGCAATTACGAAGTGCAACTCTCTTCTGTTTCTTATAGAATGCAGTTTCAGACAACGACGTAGCATGATGAATGTCCTCGGTCTTAGCCTCATGATATATAAGTCTTTCAACAGGACGTCCCTTGAGGAAATGCTCCTCAACTATCTCGGGCACATCTTCAGGCTTAACACAACTGTAGAATGTTCCCTCGGGATAAACGATCATAATAGGACCGAGAGCGCAAAGGCCAAAGCAACCTGTCAAAACGACCTTAACCTCGTTCTCAAGTCCGCGAGCAGCAAGTTCAGCGTTCATTGCTTCCTGAATCTTAAGACTGTTGGAAGATGTACAACCTGTACCGCCGCATATCAAAACATGTGTTCTAATCATATTTTTTATCCTTTCGTTTAGTCAAAATCAGTTTTTAACGGCACCAATGGTGTATTCTTCCACAACCTTGCCGCCCTTGAGATGCTTTTCAATTATCTCTGCAGCCTTAGCAGCATCAAGCTTAACATAGGTAACCTTTTCCTTACCTTCCTCAAACACCTCTACAACAGGCTCATACTGGCAAATACCAATGCAACCGGTCTGAGTAACCGTGACCTTGTCAGAAAGATTTGCATCAGCAACACCTTGGACAAACGCGTTAAGCACAGGTCTTGCTCCTGCAGCAATTCCGCAAGTTGCCATCCCTATAACAACTCTCGTTGAAGCTGCACCCTCGCGAATTACAACCTTGTTCTGCATCTTTTCTCTGATAGCAGCAAGCTCCGCCAAAGATTTCATAATAATTCCTCCGTTTTTTATTACATTAATTATTTACGCTTGTTCATACTGTTCCTTCAAATATTCTCCGATCCACATCTGGATCTCGGGTTCAGCAAGCGAAATACCGTCGCCAATCACCTCTCTAAGATCTCGCGTATTTAAAACGACCCTTCGATTTTCAGATATATCCGAAAAGTAAAAATCTATTTCAGGACTCCCCGCTATCAATATACATATCGTTGAGATAATATCTCCTATCGGCATAAAATCTATGCTTTTAGTGTCAAATAAAGCCTCCACAGTAGTTCCGTGATCGTGAGTATCCTTCGATGATGTAAGCCTTAAATATCCGCCTGTCTGCTCGGCAGCAAGCTTGAGCAAGGGCAATCCCAACCCAACCTTACGCGTCTTTCGTGTGGTATAGAAAGGATTGGTAACATTTTGTACCGTCTCCTCCGACATACCGCACCCGTCGTCCTTTATGGTAAGCTTCAACATTCCGTCGCACCCCGTAACGAGAGATATGTCAATATTCTCCGCTCCGGCAGCGACCGAATTTTTGGCAACATCAAGAATATTTAATGACAGTTCTTTCATTTATAAAATTATTTATATTTTGCAAGGATCCCCTCAACGTCGCCGACACCAAGCTTACCGTAAACTTCATTATTGACAGTCAATACGGGAGCGAGTCCGCAAGCGCCGATACATCTGGTTGCCTCAAGAGAGTACTTACCATCAGGAGTGGTAGAACCTGCGGGAAGTCCGAGGATCTGAGTAATCTTATCAAGGATATCTCCGCTACCCTTCACGTAGCAAGCGGTTCCCAGGCAAACAGCGATAGAGATATCGCCCTTAGGATTGAGAACAAACTGGGAATAGAAAGTAGACACGCCGTAAACTTCCTCAAGGGAAATTCCCATTCTTACAGCAATAATCTTCTGTACTTCAATAGGCAGATATCCGTAGATCTCCTGTGCCTCCTGCAGTACAGGCATTAATGCGCCCTTTGTTCCGCGATACTTTTCAATTACAGCAATAAGCTGCTCTTCTTGAGCCTTTGTTCCGCGAAACATTACTGTGGTCAAATTTTTTTTCATACGAAAAATTTCCTCCGTTTTTATTTAATTTATTTATTATTTTAAATAAATCCAAAAATTAATTTTGACCGTTTAAATACTCAAACAGTCTTTTTCTTACCAACGAAGAACTATACAACTCATCGTCGATCATAATAAAGTTATCCGCTTCGCTTATATCCCACAAATGGTGCGCATCAGATGAAACAATGTGTTTTTTCTCAGAAATATGCGGATATTTACCTTTTAACGGCGCAATATTATCAAGATCGTTAAATTCAAGACAATCGAAGCCATACTCATTCGGAACATCGCCTAAAATAGCTATTATTCCGTTCGATTCCCTATCTATATGGGCTGGATGAACGTGTGCGCCAAATGACCGCGCAAGCTCTATTGCGTCTGATATCCACAGATCTGTCGCCGAAATAAGCAATTTCGCTTCGGTGCCTATCTGCTCGTCGTTTCCGTTTAATATCAACTGCCCTCCAAATATTTCGGGCTTATTCTGATTATTCATCAAATGCCCCGAAACAACCTCGTCAAATCGCATCGCGTCCTCTAATTGCTCAAACAAACATACGATATGTATATCCTCGGCAGTCGAAAGCTCCATACCTGCTATGGGTATTATTCCCTGCCGCTTACACGCCTCAAAAAATGCGGGACAGTTTTTGCAGGAATTATGATCCGTCAAAGCAAGCACCTGTAATCCTTTCAGCGCAGCCATCCCCGCGATATTATTCGGTGTCATGTCGTCGTCAGCGCAAGGGGATAAACAGGAGTGAATATGAAGGTCGTAATAATACGGTGTCATATCAGCTTAAAAATGCTCGCACACAACGCATATGTATCAAGCTGGCTCATAAGAATATTTACGCCAACCTCAGTAGCTTTTTCAACCACTCCGTCATCAGGTATAACACCCTCCGAAAGTATAATACAAGCAGTATCTGCCAGAGACGCGACCGCCACGATATTTATGTTTGACATTATGGTCACCCAAGCGTCTCCAGAACTTGCCCTGCCCATGACCCAACTGAGAAGATCTCCGGCATATCCGCCCGTTATCTCTCTGCTTTCATCAGGCATACAAGCAATCTTACAATCAAGCGCACTTGCAAGTTCCTTAACAGTCATATCGAAAACCTCCGATCAAAATCAATCACGTTTACCGTAATTTTCTCGTAGCTTTATAAGGCAATCGCCTTCATCAGCCTCGCCTTTTATGATATCCTCAGCAAGAGCGTGACAGTTAGGTGCACCACACGAGCCGCAATCAAGATGAGGAAGTGCTTTATATATACTCTCGACCTCTGACATCTTTGCAATTGCCATCATGCGGTCCTCGGAAAGCGCGGATTTTCCCACACCCGAAAGGATCTTATCAAAATCGTCAAGAAAAATGTCTTCCGGGAGCGGAGCTTCAGACTGTGGATGATTTCTTGAAATAGGCAGGTACTTTCTGAGAGACCTTAGTCTCGCTTTAGCAATATAAGGATTCTCAACATTCAGAGTGCCTCCTACGCAACCGCCGTTACAGGCATTAAGCTCAACGAACTCAAGATTATGGATAGTTCCGTTTTCTATTTCGTCAAGGACGTGTATACAGTTTTCTATTCCATCAGCCGCGAGATATCTGTCAGAAAACAATGAAGTTGCCTCACCACCGGTTCCCGCCCAGTTAAGACCGATTATACCCGTCTTTGACAACTGCAACGGTGTTTTGATCTCCTTACGTTTGGCGCGGATTTTGAAATAAAAATCATTTATAGCCAAAGAGCCTGTGACCGCGCTCTTTTTTACACCCAAAGGATTCTTTACATAACTGATCTTTGCGGGACAAGGCGAGAGGAACATAACACAAATATCATCATCATTAAGCTCAGGATGCGCCTCAAGCGCCTCCTTGCGTGCCAGCATGGCCGCATATTCAATAGGTGGTACAAGCGGCAAAAGATTATCCGCAAGATACGGAAATCTGAGAGCGATAAGTCTGACTATCGCAGGACAAGCTGAGCTGATAACAGGCTTTTCTATTCCCTCCCGCTTCATATATCGTCTTGTGTACTCAGTCACAAGCTCGGCAGCTCTCGACACCTCAAACACCGCATCAAAGCCACATTCAAGCAATGCTGTCAATATATAATCAACATCATCAAGCTCCTCAAACTGCCCATATAACGCAGGAGCAGGCAATGCGATCTTGTATTTATAATCGGCAAAATCCTCGAATTTATCGAAGATCGCTTTTTTTGCTTGATACGGGCAAACACGAATGCACTCGCCGCAATCTATGCACTTATCTTCTTTTATTATCGCGTGTCCGTCGCGAACACGAATAGCCTCTGTCGGACATCTTTTAATGCAGTTTGTACATCCTTTGCACTTTGATACATCAAGCGTAACAGAATGCTTATAACTCGACATTGCTACCTCTTTTCCAAGGCGGATCAGACATTGACTGTCATATATATCGTCGTACCCTTTCCAACCTCTGATTCAATTTTCATGTTATCAGTATATCTCTTCATATTCGGCAGACCCATACCTGCTCCAAATCCAAGCGAGCGTATATTGTCAGGTGCTGTCGAATATCCCTCTTGCATTGCAAGCTCAATATTTGAAATACCAGGACCTTTATCCGCAAGAGTTATCTCTATTCTGTCAACGTAAACGTCAACATCTGCGCTACCGCCGTTAGCGTGTATTACCATATTTATTTCACCCTCGTACATGGCAACAGAGACTCTCCTTATGGTATCCGGAGAAAAACCCATATCTCTCAGATGCTTTTTGATCCTTACGGAAGCCTCTCCGGCAGAAGTGAAATTTTCTCCGTCTATCTCAAAATGGAAATTAACACGTTCACTCATTTCCGACCTCACCTCCGGCGAGTCCGTTAATATAAAGCTTACCGCAAGCAGTGTACATTCTCTCATCAGTCGCAAGGACGACAAGCCCCGCCTCCTTGGCAAGTGTTATAACATCTTCAGGCGGCAATTTACCTCTGACAAATACTATGCAACGCATATCCATCATTACTGCTGTTCTTACGACCTGAGGATTGCACAGACCTGTCAAAAGAACTGCCTGTTCCTTTACAAATGCAAGAACATCACTCATCATATCACATCCGCAAGCCGAATTGACAACGCCATCAAGTTTGTCTTCTCCGCAAAGTACCCTTGCGTGAAGTAAATCGATAATAGTACTAATTTTCATACATTGCCTCCCACCGCGACACGCAAATAGCGCATTTTACACGAATACATATATATTATACTATATAAATGTCAAAATGTCCATATGCTTTTTGCATTTTTTCGCCGCAAAAACATAAAAAATTTTGTTTTTCTTAGAATTTTTTCACTTTGCTTCGAACCAAGTTTTTCCAATATTGGCTTCTACGCTCAGAGGAATAGAAAATTCAACTGCATTTTCCATACACTCTATTAAAATATTTTTCGCCTTCTCAGCGCATGAACGATGCGCCTCCAATAAAAGCTCATCGTGGACCTGCAATATAAGGCGAGCATCTATGCCCGTTTGCTCAAGCCTATTTGCCACCTCTATCATCGCAATTTTTATTATATCCGCCGCAGTTCCCTGTATCGGACTGTTCATGGCAACGCGCTCGCCGAAATGCTGAATATTCTTGTTTGTTGCCGACAATTCGGGAATATATCTTTTCCTCCCGAATTCCGTCATTACGTATCCGTCTCTTTTCGCTCTTTGCTTAATGGAGTCAAGATATTCAGACACCTTAGGAAATCCGTTAAGATAGCTTTGGATATACTGCTTCGCTTCAGCTCGGGAAATATGAAGGTCCTCGGAGAGCGAATGCTCCCCAATGCCGTATACGATACCGAAATTTACCGCTTTAGCCCGTTTTCTAAGCTCTGACGTAACCTGCGACGGATCGACGCCAAAAACGGCGGCAGCCGTCTTAGCATGAATATCCTCACCTGATAAAAACGCCTCCTGCATAACCTCATCTCCGGAAATATGCGCAAGCAATCTCAGCTCGATCTGGGAATAATCGGCTCCTACTATAACATAATCATTGTTTTGAGGAACAAAATATTTTCTGAAACGCCTTCCCATTTTTGTCCGAACGGGAATATTCTGAAGATTGGGCTCCGCCGATGAAAGTCTGCCCGTAGCGGTTCCCGTCTGATTAAATACGCTATGGATACGTCCATTTTCATCTGCCGCCTTAGCAAGCCCATCGGCATACGTGGATTTTAGCTTTGTGACCTGACGGTAATCAAGAATATCTTCTATTATCTCATGCTTTGAAATAAGCTTTTGAAGCGTTTCCGCATCAGTCGAATATCCCGTTTTGGTCTTTTTGGAAGCAGGAAGCCCCATTTTTTCAAAAAGGATTTCCCCGAGCTGCTTTGGAGAATTAATATTAAATTCCTCTCCCGCAAGACTGTATATTCTCATCTTAAGCTGCTCAGCGGTCTCACCCAATTCCTTGCCGTACTCGATTATACCCTCAGTATCTATACAGAATCCCGTCATCTCCATATCTGCAAGAACCTTTGCTAACGGTATCTCTATATCATAGAGAAGCGGCTCGCACTTCTGCTCCGCGACAAGTGGCTCAAGACATTGATACAACTTATATACCGCAATCACTCCGCCATAGCTTCCGTCTGCCAATCCAAGATAACTAATCTGTATATCCTCTGAATTATACTTGCTTCGATTGGAATTGAGAACATATGCCGCTAACATCGTATCAAAGCGACACTTTCCCGGCGATATTCCATACTTTTTCAGCGCTTTATAAACATGCTTGTAATCATGACATATAACGGATATACTGCTCAAAAGCTTTAACTTTTTCTCTGAGAGATCTTTCGACAATTCAATTTTGCCAATCACCTCGCCGTCAAAAAGATATACTGTTCCGTCAGTATATGCCACCGCAGTTTTCTTTCCTTCAAAGTGCGCCATGGCAATTTCTTCAGTAATAATCGCACATTTAGTGTCGCCGACATGCTCTTCGGTGTTTTTTGCGGCAACAACACTTTCTGCCATATCATCAAGACCGAACTTTTTTATCAAAGCAACAAATTCAAGCTCAGTAAAAAGATCGTAAAGAGCTTGCTTATCGGGGCCTTTATAGGCATAAAGAGACATGTCCTTATCTATAGGCGCGTCCTTATCTATCAGTGCCAGCTTTCTTGAAAGATATGCCATTTCTTTGCCCGCGGCAAGCTTTTGCTTTACCGAATTGGTAAGAGGCGAATCTTGATACTCCTCATAAAGCCTGTCAATACTTTTAAAATCGGATATAAGCTTAAACGCTGTCTTTTCGCCTATTCCCGCAACTCCGGGGATATTATCGGAAGAATCGCCCATTAACGCCTTAACGTCAACAAAGCAGGACGGGGAGATACCATAAGTCTGATAGAAAACATCACTGTTAAATTCTATCGTTTCCTTAGTCTTAACCAGCAAAACGGAAACCTTATCGTCGATAAGCTGAAGAGAATCTCTGTCTCCCGTAAGCACATAGGCATGAACACCGTTATCAGCCGCATATTTTGAAACAGTACCGAGTATATCATCAGCCTCGTAGCCCTCGCATGTCATTACATGATATCCAAGACATGACATACATTTTTTGGCATATGGAAGCTGAACTGCCAGCTCATCAGGCATTCCCTTTCGGTTAGCCTTGTATTCGCCATACATTTTATGTCTGAACGTTGGCGCCTTCAAATCAAAAGCAACGACACAGTAATCAGGTGTTATTGACTCAACATATCTTGAAATTATGGTTATCATTCCATATACTGCATGAGTGTACAGACCATTCTTATTCGTAAGCGGACGAATTCCGTAATATGCTCTGTTCAAGATACTGTTTCCGTCAATAACCAACATCTTTTTCATAAATATCCCCCAAAGTAACTACATAAACATCTTATAAATTTTCATAAACATTCATATTATAGTATATCATTTAACTTTCAAAAAGTCAAGATAAAACACTATCGCACTCGGAATTATGTTACAACAAACTGTTATTCAAATCTTAGGCAGATACTTAGGAGTTTATTATGAGGCATATGAATATCCGTCATTTTTTTGCAATTATCATTTGTTTGGCTATTTTATTATTTTCAGCACTTTGTACATTTTCATGCAGCAAAAAAAATTCATTTGACGATCCGCCACCGACACTTCCTGACAATCAACCAAAAAATTATCCTATCGTTATAATTGATGCAGGTCACGGAGGTGAAGACGGCGGAGCTATCGGAATCAACGGCGTATTGGAAAAGGATCTTAATCTGAAAATAGCACTTGAGCTTGATCAATTATTACAATCAGCAGGACTTAAAACCAAGCTTACCCGTTCTGAAGATATATTGCTATACGATAAAAATTCCGATTATCAAGGACACAAAAAAGAACAAGATATGGCGGCTCGGCTTTCAACAGCGAATGAATATACCGATGCCATTTTCATAAGCATACATATGAATTCCTTTTCCCAAGAAAAATATAGCGGACTTCAGGTGTATTATTCAGAAAATTCGGAACTGTCCGTAAAGCTCGCACAGACGGTACAGGATACTGTGGTAAAAAATCTTCAAGCCAATAATACAAGAAAGATAAAGCCTTCGGGAGATAATATTTATCTTTTGAAAATGATTTCACACCCGTCAATACTTATCGAATGCGGGTTTCTCTCAAATCCCCAGGAATGCGCTCTCCTTTGCACGGAGGAATATCAGCAAAAATTATCCTTGGTCATATACAGTGCAATAATGAATTATTTTGATAGCTTACCCAACAATACGAGCAATAACACTTGATTTTGACATAACTTTGATGTATAATGTTTATGGATGTAAAAATGAAAGGAAGATCAAATGAAAGGAATAAAAACCGTATATATTTGCTCTGATTGTGAATATGAAAGTCCTAAGTGGCTTGGGAAATGTCCCAAATGCGGTTCTTGGAATAGCTTTGTTGAAGACGTGGTAGAAAAACAGCCCTCGGCTTCTGCCACCACTCCAAGAAGGACGTCCGTAATAAACTCAGGAAATAATCGCGCTTCAAAGTTTTCCGAGCTTAGCGCTCCTCAGTATATCCGTTCCACAACAGGTCTCAATGAGCTCGACCGTGTTCTTGGCGGAGGATTGGTAACAGGATCCGTAGTGCTTCTTTCGGGTGAGCCGGGAATAGGAAAATCAACGCTTCTGTTACAAATATGCGATTGTCTCGGGCAAAACAGATCTGTTCTTTACGTTTCCGGAGAGGAATCCTCAGGGCAGCTCAAGCTCCGTGCCGCACGTCTAAACGTTCAGGGAAACAATCTGTTTATTCTTACAGAAACAAATATTGAAAATATACTCTCAGAGGCGGATAAAATAAAACCAGATGTTATAATTGCGGACTCTGTACAGACAATGTATTCAGATCGAATAAATTCCGCACCGGGAAGCATTTCCAACGTCAAAGAAGTGGCTATGGCGTTTATTTCAAAAGCTAAAAGTGACGGAATTTCTGTGATATTGGTTGGCCACATAAACAAAGAAGGAAGCATTGCGGGACCAAAGGTGCTTGAGCACATGGTAGATGCCGTTCTCAGCTTTGAGGGCGACAAAAAGCAGATCTACCGTATTATAAGAGCCAATAAAAACAGGTATGGCTCAACAAACGAAATAGGCGTTTTTGAGATGACCGATACAGGACTCAGAGAGGTTGAAAATCCGTCGGAAATGCTGCTTGCAGACCGTCCTGCGGACGCATCGGGAAACTGCGCTATATGTACCATGGAGGGCACAAGACCTATCGTGGCTGAAATACAAGCTTTGGCAACTCCCACAGTGTTCCCTGCTCCGCGCCGTACCTCAAACGGTATAGATTACAACAGAACTTATCTTATACTTGCTGTTCTTGAAAAACGGCTTGGATTGCGTTTTTCCAACCACGACGTTTATATCAACGTTATTGGCGGATTGCAAATAAACGAGCCCGCTTCAGATCTTGGGATAGCGCTTTCGCTTATATCCTCACTTACCGATACCGTAATCCCCGACGACCTCATTGCTATCGGCGAGTTGGGTCTTGCAGGTGAATGCAGAGGTGTTGCTAATATTGAGCTCAGAGTCAAGGAAGCAGCTCGCCTTGGATTTACTACGGCAATAGTTCCGATACATAACGGTAGCATATCAAAGAAGATAGGCGGAATTAAAATAATTCCTATCAAAAATGTATATGATCTTCTGAAGCTGCTGAGAGCTTCCGACGTAAAGGAAAAGAAAGGAACGAATAATGAAAAATAAAATATTAAAGATCGTACTCCGTGTATTGCTCGCTATTGTTTTACTTATTTTTACAGTTCTGGGTGTCTTCTCAATCGGAGAAAGATTTGTTTTTTGGAACTTTTATCATAACTCAGAACGACATGAGCCGATACCCGGACTTTGGGAAGGATACATTCCTCAGGGATATACCGTGCTCGACTCCAGCACAAGACTTTCCTGCGGATATATGTCAAACGGTGAAGCCTCTCGAATTTATGTAACTTCCGGTATAAACGATCCTGTATTTGTAAGCATGAAAAAAGCTGACGGAAGTAATTATACGGGACACACCGGTGGAATTTCCGTCTACGGTGACAATGTTTACATAACTGCTAAAACAGGCTGTGATATATTCAGCTTGAGTGACATTCTTGATGGAGACGGAAGTGCTATTCAAAAAGATTCTGTTGCCACAATAAACGATCCTGCGTATTGCGTTATAAACGGCAACATGCTTTACGTTGGCTCGTTTTACCGTGAGGGTAATTACGAAACTCCCGAAAGCCACAGGCTCACAACCCCTGCAGGTGACAAAAACACAGCAATAATCTCTGCATACAAGCTCAACTCCGACACTGGCAAGCCATACGGTTCAATCCCTGATTACGTATATTCCACCGCGGGACTCGCTCAAGGAATGACATTCACCGATGACGGAAGAATGATAATATCAACATCATACGGTTTTGCTAAAAGCCACCTTTTCGTCTACGATATAGACAAGGCAACCGTTGATAATGACGGTTTTGATATTAACGGAGTTAAGATTCCTTTGATATATCTGGACAGTGATTGTCTTACCCACGATATCGTAGCACCTCCCATGGCTGAAGAAATAATATACGACAGTGGAATAGTCTATATTATGAACGAATCAGCAAGCATGAAATATCTGTTTGGCAAGCTGACATCAGGTACACACGTTTACGGATACAAGCTTGATCAATAACAAAAATAACTCCCAAGACTCAAGTCTCGGGAGTTATTTTTGTTTTATTTATTAGCAAACAGATCGTAATATAGCCAAAGAACAGTATATCTATCCTTTAAATCCTTAGCGTAAAGGTATGCGTCTGCAATCTTTTCTTTGCCGTAAAAATCAGTAAAGCTATCGTAAGACAGTCCTACCTTCTCTGTCAGTGCGCGCATTTGCTCTGAACTGGGACAATCCGAAAGAAGCTTGCGGATATCCTGCCATTTTTCACGGTAAACAGATATTCTGTCGTGAGAATACCAACCAAGTATATTCTGTAATGTAAGCACCTCGTCGGCAAGCTTTCCGTATACTCTCCGTATACTACTCTCATATGCGTCTTTATCAAAGCTATATCTGTAGTCAGAGATATCATCAATAGCTATAAGCTTTTCTCTTATCTTTGCCGTCTCAATGGCGGAATAGCATACGTCAATTCCATGCGGCAGATACTCTTCCCCTTTTACTATTCCAACGATCTCAAAATAATGGGAGAAATGATGCTCGCTTCCCGACGCAGGGCGGGAGTTACCTACATACGCCATAAGTATTCCGACTGCAACCAAGGCTTCCATAAGTGCAACTATTGCATTCTCTTCCCTTTTTACAAGTCCGTCGGCAAGTCTTACAGTCTTTTCGACCTCCTCATAAGTAGCTTCCAGCACTTCATTGCAGATATACTCTCCATTTACCAGATTGCTCAGCTTCCAATCGTTAAGACAAGAATATTTTCCGATTATGTCACCGTAACCTGCCTGTATCATTTCAAATGGGGCGTCCTTAAGAATATCCACGTCTCCGATAATAGCCTTGGGAACATCAGCATTTGTCGTAACCTTCATTCCGTCAAGAATGAGGGCGGCTCCCTTTGAAGCGTAACCGTCCATAGAAGGAGCAGTGGCAACTATATAGTATCTGAGCCCCGCATTAAAGCTTACATGCTTGCAAAGATCATTTATGACTCCAGATCCAATTCCTATGATAAGGTCGGTTTTAGGAGTAATACGCGCTTCGATTGCCGAAAGCGCTTTTTCATCGGGTACAAGCACACCAACAGTATTAAACACAAGGATATCCGCTATTTTATCTCCGATAATTCTTTTTACCTTCTCTCCGCCGCAAGCATAGGTATTAGTATCGGCAACAAGCAAAATATTGGCATATTCTCTGCAAAGCTCGGTTAATCCATCACACGCATTTTTACCTATAATAACGCTATCTATAGGACATACGTGTGCCTTTCCACAGCTACATTCAGGCTTTCCTTCTAACAATTCAGTTACATTCATCTTTTAAACTCCTAAAGTATAAATATGTTGTTTTAATTATACAATAAACGTTTTTTACTGTCAAGAAGTTTAGCTTATCATGAATGAATTTGAGTGTTTATCAAAACAATGTAAAATCGCTTTGTAAATGTATTTTTTAATGTATCAATAACTTCAAAATAGCAAAGCCCCACGCAAGGCGTGGCAAATTACTATTTCCATTTACCAAGCTGCTCTTTCTTTTCTTGCTCTTCACGTTCTTTCTCTTCAAATTTGATTCTGCTCAGTACCTTATCTCTGTTTCTTAATCTATACATCAAGGCTCCACTAATAAACCCAAAAACATAGACAAATATGGAAAGTGCTTTAATCAAAGAAGAAAAAATATAACAAACGGAATCATCCATGGAATTATTGCAATAAGGGCTTTGGAAATATACTCAAACATACTGGTTTCTTCATCTTCGGTAAGGTTTGAACCATACGTTGTGCGAAAATCATTTTCAACCTTTTCATTTTTAAAATATTTCACCTGAAACACGATTAAAGCAATTAAAAATATTGGCACAAAAGATAGAATTGTAATATTTATGTTCCTGTAAAAAATCACAGCCAATACAATATTTGCAATGATCATTATACAATAGTACAAATTCTTTTTCATTTATATCCCTCCAACTATTTAAATAATAGTTTTTTATATTACACTCCAAATAGCTCATAAACATTCTTCCGTGTGGCGCTTACCGCCTCTCTGTAGGAAGTATTCTTTATCTCAGCTAATTTTTGTGCGGTATAACACATAAGCCCCGAATGGTTTATCCTGCCTCTGAACGGGTGCGGAGCAAGATATGGACAATCAGTCTCAATAAGTATTTTATCGAGAGGAATAGCTTCCGCAGCCTCAACGGCTTTTCTCGCATTTTTGAATGTAAGAACACCCGAAAAGGAAATATACCAACCGCGCTTTACAAGCTCTATAGCCATTTCAGCGCTTCCGCTAAAGCTATGAAAAACACCTCTTACACCGCCGTGGCGAAGTATGACGTCAAAGCAATCTCCGTGCGCCTCTCGATCGTGTATCACCACGGGCATATCAAGTTGTTTTGCCAAGTCAAGCTGATCCTCAAAGCACTTGATCTGGAGCGTCTTATCAAAGCCTTCGTAATGATAATCAAGTCCGATCTCACCGATAGCAACTATCTTGTTCTCACATTTGTTCTTCAAAAGCCCTTCTATGCGAAGTAATTCATCACTGACACTGTCGCTGCAATATGCGATATCCTCGGGGTGCAAACCTACAGTTGCGTACATTTTAGGGTATCTCGTAGCTTGCTCTATACAAAGAGCAGATGTTCTGCTATTTGTTCCAATGTTTATAACGCCATCTATTCCCTTGCCGAACACCTCATTCTTAAGTATATGGTCTGCGCCTTCCGTCTCCTCGGAAAAGCGCCTGTCAAAATAATGCGCATGTGAATCAAATAACCCGTCAAGGTGATCGTCTGTAAGCATAAGCTCTGATAGATCTTTTTCTGCCATATGTCAAAACTCCTGTTTAAGGCTTCTTTTGAAAAGATCCTTTATTTCTTCTTCAATATCTGCGCCGTCCCAGAGGAAATTATAGACTGCTCTGCAAATAGGTAGCTCCACTGAATATTTTTCCGAAAGCTCGATCAAGGCTTTTGTAGTATAGTATCCCTCAGCAAGAAGAGTATATTTTTCTCCCTTTACTATGGATTCTCCGAACTGTCTGTTATGGCTGTATTTAGAGAACACCGTTGCCTCATAATCTCCGAGATGGCATAGACCGTAAGCCGACAACTCATTTCCACCCATAGCTTTGATAAGTCGTGCTATCTCTCTTGTCCCACGGGACATAAGAGCACCCTTAAGTGTGGAAAGACCGAGTCCGTCCAAAACGCCCGCAGCAATTCCTATGACGTTCTTTGCTGCCGCCCCTATCTCATTTCCGATAAGATCGGCACCGTAATAAAAGCGAATAAGCTCACTTGAAAAATTATCAACTAAGAGCTTTTTCACATTTTCATCAGCACTGTCTATGACCATACAGTTTGGGATACCCGCAAAAAACTCCTGAACGTGACCTGGTCCCAACCAAACGGCAACGGTATTTGATGTATCTGTATTTTCACACGCAATTTCAGAAAGCCTTTTTCCCGTACTCGTCTCAATACCCTTCATACACAAGACAAATATCTTATTTTTCAGTTCAAGATGTGATATCTCCGACATAAATCCGCGCAATGCCTGAGATGCTATAGATATTACTATCACCTCAGCGTCTATGAGTGAGTTAAGGCTTGTGGAAAGCGTCACACTTTGAGGCAACTCCAAAAGATCGTTCCTTCTTTCCCTCAAAAATCTCTCCATATTCTGAGAACCTTCTCTTCCGTAAAGCGTAACATAGTGTCCCTGCTTATCGAGATACCATGTTATAAGAGAGCCCCATCTTCCGCAACCAACAACGGTAATTTTCATATTATCTCCTTAAAAATAGGGATTGCCTTGTATTGACAATCCCTTATTTTGTTTATCTTATTCTTTCTCCAAGAGGCGTATCCTCAGCAAGGAATACTACTCTTACCTGCTCTTCGCCACTTGCAAGAATCATTCCCTGAGACTCTATGCCGCAAAGAGTAGCAGGCTTAAGATTTGCCACTACAATTATCTTTTTACCGATAAGATCCTCCGGGGCGTAGAATTTTGCTATTCCCGAAACGACCTGTCTCTTTTCATACCCAAGATCTATTTCAAGCTTAAGAAGCTTCTTTGCCTTTTGAACTCTCTCGCATGCAACTATCTGCGCACTTCTGAGTTCAACATTCATGAAGTCTTCAATTCCGATAAGCGCACACCCCTCAGGCTTCTCTGGTGCTTGTGCCGCTTTTGCCTTTGCTTCAGCCTCAGCCATTTTTGCCGCCATTGCTGCCTCAAGCTCAGCGAGAAGCTTTGCTTCATCTATTCTCGCAAACAAAACCTTTGAGTCGCCTACTGCATTTCCACTTTCCATGCCGCCAAATTGCGCTTTCGTACCGATTGTGTCATAAGTTACCTTATCAGTGCCAAGCTGAGCAAGTATTTCCTCTGCCGTGTCGGGGATAAAGGGAGTCAACATTACCGCCCCCCAACGGATAGTCTCCAAAAGATTATACAAAACAGTTCCAAGGCGTGCACGCTTGCTCTCATCCTTAGCTAAAGTCCAAGGTGTAGTTTCATCTATATACTTATTGGCACGGCTGAGCATCTCAAAAATATCCTCAACGGCATCTGCCACATGGAACGTGTCCATGTTTTTAATAAGGCTATCGTATGCCCTTACCGCACTTGCTATAAGCTCATCGTCAAGCGCTTCCTTTTCACAGGGAGCCTGTACCACCTTATCAAAATACTTTTTCTGCATGTCAAGAGTTCTCTTGACAAGATTTCCAAGATTATTGACAAGGTCGGTATTAAATCTCTTGATTACAGATTCATAGGTAATGCTTCCGTCAGAAGCAAATGGCATCTCTGCGAGAGCATAATATCTTACTCCGTCCACGCCAAATCTCTCAGCAAGCTCGTCGGCGTATATAACGTTTCCGCGGGACTTAGACATTTTATCAACGCCAAAGTTGAACCAAGGATGTCCGAATATCTGCTTGGGAAGCGGAAGATCGAGAGCCATAAGGAATATAGGCCAGTATATGGTATGGAAACGTAGAACATCCTTACCTATAACGTGAACGTCGCATGGCCAATATTTTTTGAAATGCTCACTCTGCTCTTCAAAGCTCTTATCAGGATCGTAACCAAGCGCCGTTATATAATTTGACAGTGCATCAAGCCATACATATATAACGTGGTTGGGGTCAAAGGTGTGAACACCCCATTTTGTATTTGTACGGGTAACACAAAGATCCTGAAGTCCGCCCTCTACCTTAAGGAAATTGTTTACCATCTCCTTCTTTCGGGATTCGGGCTGAATAAACTCGGGATTTTTCTCAATATGCTCAATAAGCCTGTCGGCATATTTACTCATTTTAAAGAAATACGCCTCTTCCTTGCCCTTTTCAAGAGATCTTCCGCAATCGGGACATTTTCCGTCCGTCACCTGCGACTCGGTAAAGAATGATTCACACGGAGTACAGTACCAACCCTCGTAATATCCCTTATAAATATCTCCCTGATCGTAAAAGCGCTTGAACATTTTCTCCACTGCTTTTACATGATAATCGTCGGTAGTATGGATAAACCAATCATAGGTAGATCCCATTTGATCCCATATCTGTTGTATCTTAGAAGAAATCCCGTTTGCATATTCCTGAGGAGTAACGCCGTTTTGTGCCGCAAGCGTCTCTATTTTCTGACCGTGCTCGTCCGTTCCCGTACAAAAGAACACGTCGTATCCGCGAGCTCTCTTATATCTTGCCATTGCATCGGTAGCAATTACCTCGTAGGTATTTCCAAAATGGGGTTTGCCCGAAGCGTATGGAATAGCCGTCGTTATATAGAACTTTTCTCTCATTTCACTGTCCTCACTTTAAATCATCTTTATATTTCCAAAAAATTTCCGTTTACCATTACTCTACGGATGTCAAGTTTTTTCGTTCCGTTTATAAGTAAAAGATCCGCTCTTTTTCCAACCTCAAGCGAGCCTCGAGTATCAAATACTCCTATTTCCCTTGACGGATTTTCAGTAGCACATAAAATAGCATCACTCAGAGGAATATCGCAAAAATCGATAAGATTGTTCACCGCTTTATCAAGTGTGAGCGTGCTTCCCGCCAACGCCCCCTCATGCGTATATGCTCTTCCGTCCTTTACCGTTACGGGATTTCCCGCTATTGAATATTCCCCGTCGTCACAGCCTGTCGCTTCCATAGAATCGGACACAAGAACGGTTCTTTTATATCCGAGACAAGAATACGCCAAGCGTATCATTTCGGGGGAAATATGTATTCCGTCACATATGAGCTCAGCAAATCTGTCTCCGTTTAAAGCGGCACATACCGCACCACCGTCTCTGTGATGAAGTGGCGGCATAGCATTAAACAGATGTGTGTATGCAGTTACACCTCTTTTTTCCGCGGTCTTTGCCTGAGCATATGTAGCGTCAGTATGTCCCAGTGCGAGCGTGGCACCCATTTGAAGTGCCTTTGACGCAAAGCTACCGTCACTGTCCAATTCATATGCCGCGCTTATATGAAGCGAACTACACATTCGAAACACATCTGTATCCAATTCCTCTGCATTTAAGCTACAAATGAGAGCGTCCGCATGTGCTCCCTTTCTTTTGGGATTAAGATACCTTCCCTCAAGATGTACGCCGCAAAGATCAGCTCCGTCCTGCTGAGGAGAAAACATATTGATCCGTTCTGCTGCCGCACACATCTGCTCAAAAGGAGCAGACGCTATAGTAGGCATTACGGTAGTTATACCGTGTCTTGCATAATCCTTGGCAACCACACTCAGCTTATCCGAAGGCACATCGACAAAATCACATCCTGCCCGCCCATGTGTATGCACGTCTACAAGTCCCGGAACCATTGCCAAGCCATTTGCGTCAAAAGCATCATCAGAGCCTAAAGCTACTTCTTTACCGATCTCTGTAATAATACCGTTATCAATACGCATATCGGCTCGCAAAAAGTCTCTTATGGCGTTATTATAGATCATTGCATTTTTTATCAGCATTTTACCACCTCGGCATTTTAACAAAATTCAATATATATTATAACAAATATCTCTATGTTTTACAAGAGGTTCTGAAAAATATTCCATCAAAATACCGTTATTACGGTTCTATCAATCATCAATATAATCTTTTATTCCCTGCATTCTTCCAATTTGCTTAAAGCCGTCTATTTCTCCTCTTTGTATCGCACCGAAAATGCGATATCTCAACCCCTTATTTTCTTTTTCAAGGTTGTGAAGCAGCTTCTTCATTTGCTCGCGCTCAGTGTTTCCGTCAGCGGGACACGGTGATTTTACTATTGGAAGAATGTTTTTTGACGCAAAATAGCGAACGTCCTTTTCAGGCATATATATCATCGGTCTTATTAAAGTTATATCCGTATTTGAAAGATAGGTAACGGGCTGAAAACATCCGAGCCGTCCCTCATAAAAAAGATTGAGCATAAACGTCTCTACGACATCATCAAAATGATGTCCCAGAGCGACCGAGGCGCATCCTATCTCCTTAGCATAGTTATATAGTGCTCCGCGTCTCATCTTTGCGCAAAGCGAGCATGGATTTTTTTCTTTTCTAACATCAAAAATTATTTTTGATATTTGTGTTGGAACAATGTGATACTCCACTCCGAGTCCTTGACAAAACTCATTTATACCGCTGAAATCCGATCCTTCAAATCCCATATCAACGGTTATTGCACACAATTCAAATTTTTGAGGATAAAAGCGTCTGAGCTCTGCCATTGCCGTAAGCAAGGTCAGCGAATCCTTTCCTGCCGAAACACCTATAGCTATCTTATCTCCCTCTTTTATCATCCGATAGTCATCAACGGCACGCCTCACATAGCTGAGGATCCTTTTCATTCCCTCCATCTGCGTTTCCTTTCAAAAATTCATAGTTTCATATATTTTTTTCGCCTGCTCCGTCATGATCCTCACTTTATTGATTGGATCACTCACCTCATACAAAAACAACGGAGGTAGTATTTTCATACCTTCTGCCCCGCCTTTTACGGAAGAAACAAGAACCATTGACGGTTCATTATCAACATCACCGTGAACGGACACCATAGTCTTGGGTTCAAGGCGGTTTGCACGCATTGACGCAAGCAATCCGACGAGCCTATCGGGACGCCAAACACAGTAAAATTTTCCTCCATGCTTGAGCACACGGTATGCAGCCGCACAAAAATCGTTTATATCGCCGCACACTTCATGACGTGCAATATACTTTCTGTCCGACTCGTTCCTTTTACCGCTGTCAGTTCGCATATACGGCGGATTTGAAAAGACCACGTCTGCTTCGCTTTCCAGCAAAGAGGAGGATATATTGCGGATATCCTCGTTAAACACTTTTACTTTTTCGCACAAACCGTTGTATTCTATATTTCTTTTTGTTACATCACAAAAATCCTTTTGGATCTCAAAGCAATCTATCTTTTTGAATTTTTCAGCCGAGGCACATAACAACGATATTATTCCCGTTCCCGCTCCAAGCTCGATAGCATAAGAATATTTTTGTTGCTTGATAAAAGCAGCAAGGAGGAACGCGTCAGTTCCAAACGTAAGTCCGTCTTTTTTTTGTATGAGCTTTATCTGCTCATTTACTGTATCCAATCGTTCATCCGACATTACCACCGTATCAGGCATATGTCTGCCTCCTTACTCAAATTAAAGCCAATGGGCTGTTGCAACCGCAACAGCCCGTTTGCTATCCTTATGTTCTTTGGATAATATGAAATCATTCAGCTGCAGGTGCAGAAACAGGACATGCCTCAGCACAAGCACCGCACTCGATGCACTCATCAGCGTTGATTTCATACTTGCAATCGCCCTCTGAAATAGCATTTACAGGACAAGCGTCTGCACAAGCACCGCAAGCGATGCAATCATCGGAAATTTTGTATGCCATGATAGATACCTCCGTTTTAAATGTTTATTACAGGGACTACCTATTTCTCCGCAAGGCAGTCACCTCTTATATTGTATCATAATAATTCAAAATTTCAAGAGCAAAATAAAAAAAAACAAAGATTTTTTTAAAATTTACATTTTTGCAAAATTTTCAAGAGAATAAAAAACAAAAAGGACGGTTTGGCAACAAAAAATTCGTGCCGCCAACCGTCCGTTTTTTTCAGTCGTTGCTCTTTTTCAACTCGTGCTCAAGCCAAACGAGTCCCAGATTGAACGCCTCATAAAGTCCGTCCTTTGATCCCTGTCTCAATATCTTAGCCTGATCCTTAGGATCGACTACCTGAATGAGTATTTTGTCAGGTAACTCACCGTTTTCTGTTTTTTTATGGGACATTATCTCAAGGATAAGTATGCACTTGTCCTCCATATCTCCATAGCAAATGGTATCGCCTTCTCTGACCAGCGGCTTTCCTTTATACTCAAGATATTTTCCGCCGACCGTTTCTCTCTTTTCTTCAGCCACTTCGATATTCACCTCTCATTATTTTTTACAAGCGTATATTCTTTAGTATTATATCATAATACCTTATATTTGTCAAGAGAAGAGCAAAAATACTCACTTTATTTTTTAATTATTTTTCAATATACGCCATTTTCTTCATAAAGCTATCTGTAATAAGCTTATTTTTCCGAGCTAATCCATACAATGCCTCAAGACGCTGCGATAACCTATATTGTTCCGTGTTTTGTGGTGCATCGGCGGGCTTGGTTATCACATTGATTTTGGGATTTCTTCTGTTTTCAGACAAAAGTTCTCTTCCCCTTTCATTTGCCCCCAAAAGCACCGTATATTCTGGAAGCACTGAGATACTGTCCCGTTTTACGCCTGTCATACAAAATAGCATAGCTCTGCGTATCTTTGCATCTGTGTATCTTTTTGTCCTTGATCTTTCAAACAACTCAGCATAGGTATTGCTAACGTGTGACATCGAACATATCCTATTTGCAAGACCTCCGCTCGCCTCAGCTATATCACCCAGACTTTCTGCTGATGCAAGCCTGAAAAACGACACGACAGCCGCGTCTATCTCCTTAATGTCGGTAACATTACCTTTTTTAATCTGCTCTTCCAAAATTTTTAGCATCGTAAAAGGAACATATTCTCGAATATCTTCTGTTTTTCCGTCTTCGATATATTTTCTCAACGCAGTTGCCGATTGAATATCGCCATCGACAGTGTCCTTGCAATTAAATGCTGCCCCCAGCCTTTTTATCGCTATTGGGGATATGTTAAGATTCATACGTTTGATAGCTCTGACATATGAAATACCTAACAAATCGTTGGAAGAAAACTCTCTAAAGCCTTTATCCTCAAGACATTTTAAATATGCTTCCGCCGCCCCCAAGCCAAACTCGGACATCGCTTCAAACTCATCTTTAAATTCCTTACTTTCGCAAAATTCAGCCGCTTTCACCAAAGCATTTACATCTCCGCATTCAGAGCCGAATATCAGTTTTTCACCGAAAGGTGAAACAAGACTTAAAGCCGCCGTGGCAAAATAATCCGCACTTGATGCGCACCACGGATAGGGCAGCTCAAGAACAAGATCAGCGCCGCATTTTATTGCCGCCTCGGCACGCAGGTATTTATCTGTTATCGAAAGCTCACCACGTTGTGTTGCGTTACCGCTCATAATACACGTAACGGTATCCGCTCCCAGCTCTCTTGCGCGTTCTATGAGATAAACATGACCGTTGTGCAAAGGATTATATTCACAAACGATACAGAAGCCAGCCATAAAACCTCTCCTTAATTGCAAAAAATAATTAAAAAATTTAAAAATTGTGTTTTTACTATTGAAAAGCTTTTTTATTTGTAGTATAATTATATCAATAAATATTATTTTGGAGGAAATTGTAAAAAATGAACATACTTGTTGTTAATGCAGGTTCAAGCTCTCTCAAGTATCAGCTCATCGATACCGATACCAACGAAGTTGGCGCAAAGGGTATCTGTGAAAGGATCGGAATGGAGGGCTCTCTTATCGAGCACAAGCAGCTCGTCAAGGGACTTAAGGTTAAGATCGCGTCTCCTATGAATGACCATGCTGACGCTATGAAGCTCGTCGTTAAGTATCTTACTGATTCCGAATACGGTTGTATCAAGGATATGAACGAGATACAGGCTATCGGTCACCGTGTAGTTCACGGAGGCGCATTCTTCTCCGGCTCTATCCTCATGACTGAGGATGTTCTTGCAAAGCTTGAAAAGTGCAAGGCATTTGCGCCTCTCCACACTGTTGCCCATCTGATGGGAATCAAGGGTTGTCTTGACACTATGCCTAACAAGCCCCAGGTGCTTGTATTTGACACGGCGTTCCACCAGACCATGGAACCTGAGGCATATATTTACGCACTTCCTTACGAATACTACGAAAAGTACGGCATCAGACGTTACGGAATGCACGGAACGTCTCACCGCTACGTAAGCGCTGAAATGGCAAAGCTTCTCGGCAAGCCTATCGAAGAGACAAAGATCGTTACCTGCCATATAGGAAACGGCTCTTCCATAACTGCTGTAAAGGGCGGTAAGGTTATTGATACGTCTATGGGCTTTACACCTCTTGCAGGTGTAGAAATGGGAACTCGTTGCGGAGATATTGACCCTGCTATCGTAACGTATATCATGGACAATGAAGGTCTTAACACAGACCAGATCAACGACTTGATGAACAAAAAATCCGGATTCCTCGGAATTTCGGGCTTCTCCTCTGACTCCCGCGACCTCGAGACCGCAATTAACAACGGCGAGTCCGATGAACACTATGAGCGCGCAAAGCTTGCTGTAAATATACTTAAGCACCAAATCAAAAAGTATATCGGAGGATACGCTGCTGCAATGAACGGACTTGACGCCGTAGTATTCACCGCAGGTATCGGCGAAAACAATGCAAATCTCAGAGAGCTCGTTTGCTCCGACATGGAATATCTCGGAATTGAATTTGACGTTGAGGCTAACAAGAACGCAGTTCACGTTTCCAATGCGGTAAAGCTATCAACTGACGCTTCTAAGGTTACGGTATACGTTATCCCCACAAACGAAGAACTAGTCATCGCTAAGGATACCGCCGCTATCGTAAAGTCACTCTGATTGAATTATCAAACAGGACACAGTCTGACTGTGTCCTGTTTTTTATTTGTTGACAACGTTTATAGGAGAACCTTTAACAAATGCCGCAATATTGTCTGACACTTTTTTTATCAGACGTGTCCTTGATTCAATAGCCGCCCAAGCTATATGAGGGGTTATGATACAATTTTTCGCTCCCATAAGCGGACAATCTACTGCCATAGGCTCATATGTCAGGACATCTAACGCCGCACCCGCAATACGGTCACCGTTCAAAGCATCTGCGAGAGCATATTCGTCTATAACGCCACCTCTCGCCGTATTTATAATAAACGCAGTGGACTTCATAAGCGAAAGCGTTCTTTCATTTACTATCTTGGCAGTTTTTTTCGTAAGAGGACAGTGGAAGCTAATGAAATCACTTTCGGAAAACAGACACTCTTCACTTACAATCTCAATGCCATCTACCACTTTGGGTGTGCGCGTATAGGCAACGACTCTCATGCCAAAGGCAAGCGCAACTTTTGCCACTGCCATACCAATAGTACCAAGACCGTATATACCCAATACCTTTCCCGATATCTCGCTTATGGGAAAGCTGAAATATGAGAACTGCTTTGCCCTCTGCCAATCTCCATCTGCAACAGAGTGAGTATACTTTGATGTATTCGATGCAAGCTCAAGCAACAATGAAAATGTAACTTGAACTACAGAATCGGTAGAATACCCAGGAACGTTACAAACAACTATCCCCTTCTCTTTTGCACACTCAATATCAATATTATTGTATCCCGTAGCAAACACGCCAATAAATTTTAAATTTGTAGCCTCAATAACATCTCTGTCTATTACTGATTTATTGCAGATAACCGCATCAGCATCTCCAAGCACGCTAATGATCTGTTCCTTTGACAGTATATCATAATACTCTGTGCGTCCAAATTGCTCAAGCGCAGATAGGTCAACATCACCCTTTGTCACCGTACATGTATCGAGAATAACCGTTTTCATAATATACACCTGCCTCTTTTCTTGACAGAATTATATCACAAATACGTTAACTTGTCAATGAGTTAACCAATTTAGTAATCATTTTACTCTTTTTCCGCCAATAATATTGACCGCTATGTATACTGCCATCAGTAAGATCACACTTCCTCCAAGTATGGCGTACATTACAGGAGATTCCACTTGCTTATCAAAGAAATACAGATTGCAGTCCACCGAATCCTTAATGCTCTCTATTACCTCTGATGGAAAGCCTATACTGTGCATTTCATCAAATACACCTCTCATCGCGTGATTTCGAAGTAAAGATGTCCCGTACGTTCCGGGCAGAAAAGATATCACCTTCTGAAGTCCTTCACCGAACTGTGATATTGGCATATAAGCACCACATATAAAGCCGTATCCAGCGCTTATGATCGTTCCCACTGCCGATATCTGCCCCTGAGACGACAGGAAAAAATTTATGATAGAAGACAGTGCCGTTCCGAACAACACCAAAAGAAAAATATCAAGAACCAACGCAAGCACATCTATAAACGTCATGTACCAACCCACGCACGCAGTATATATCAAGCATACCCCCATTGCGATGTAGCATATTATAAGCGTTGTAAGCATAGTAGCAACATAATATCCTATTGCCATTACAGAACCCTTAACAGGGGTGATAACAAGATCCCGTTTTGCTCCGCTCACCTTATCCTGTACCATAAGCATATTTGAGCAGAATGAGACCGTAACACAGCACACCGCCAACAGAGAGGAAAACAGTTGAGCGGCAACGGTTCCGTCAAGCAACTCAGCGTCTATTTCAAATCCCGCGGGAAGCGCCATTCCAAAGCTATCTCTATATACGTCGGCAAGAAAAGTCGCATACAGGACCAGAAGTATTAATGGCGTTATAAGTGATGTAAAAAACATTCCTTTGTCTTTGAAAAATAACTTTGTATTTCGTTTTATCAGAGCACCGAGTCCTGTCATTTCTTTTTTCTCTCCTTTCCGTCACTGTCATTATTACCGTTTTCGGGAAGCTTGCCCGTCACCGATAAAAACACATCGTCCATTCTTCCCTTTGTTATTTCATAATCAAAAAACATCTCGGGGAACTTAACTATCAAGGACGTGGCCTCAGCGGTATCAGCCACTGTGATCCTAAATGCGTCCTTTAGCTTTTTATAGCCTCTTCCCAATGACAACACCTGCTCTTCGGTAACTCCGTATAATGTTATAAAATCTCCCGTATATCTATTCTTTAAGTCATGGGGAGTACCTTGAGCGGATATACTTCCGTTATCGAGTATGATCACATAGTCAGCATCGGCAGCCTCCTCCATATAATGAGTGGTCAAAAATACGGTCATTCCCTTTTCTCTTCTCAAAGAAGATATAACATCCCAAAGCTTCTGCCGCGTTTGAGGATCAAGTCCCGTGGTAGGCTCATCGAGTATCAATATTTTAGGATCGTGAATAAGAGCTCTCGCTATATCTACTCTTCTGCGCTGACCACCTGAAAGCTTGCCCACGGTCCTGCCAAGCAGTTCTTTTATATCAAGTAACGCATCAAGCTCTTTTATTCGCTCCTTAAATTTCTGACCGTGTATTCCGTACAGTGCGGCTCTGCTCTGAAGATTGTCGCGCACTGTTAAAGAAATATCCAACACGGAATTTTGAAAAACCACACCCAATTCTCTTTTTATTGTGTCAGAATGATCTTCAAGAGACATTCCGTTGATCATGACGGTTCCGCTATCCTTTTTGAGCTGACCGCAAATTATGGAGATAGTCGTTGATTTTCCCGCACCGTTAACACCAAGAAAAGCGAATAGCTCTCCCTGCTTTACGCAAAAGCTGAGTTCTTTTACTGCTTTTATATCCCCAAAGCTTTTATTAAGCCCCGATATTTCAATAATGTTTTTCATAACGTCTCCTTTCATAACTCGTACAATGAAATTATACACAAAAACACAAATAATTTCAATAGTTTTTAATTAATTGGCGGTCTTAAAAAAATATTCGGAGATAAAAACTGAGCATTTGCAATAAATACACGTATTAAAAATCTTAAGGCTGCTTCAAATGCTTGGAATTTGCATATGAGGCAGCCTTTTTATGTTTTTTATTTTATTTGTAGTCTATTTTAGCGTTCGGCACTCTCATGCTTAACACATATTACATTTGAAGCATTTTTGTTCCTTTCTTAATTTTCTATCTGCTCTCCAAACATCTCTTCAAAAAAGAATCCTCTGGTATCCGCCCAACGCCCACGCTCGTCCTGTATGGAAATACGCAAATAGCTTGCCTTTTCATCTATCTTGAAATCGGCTGAGCAAATATGATCTCCTTCTTTTGCACGTAAAAAGCACGGCACCTTACTTCCGGTGTATACTATGATGCACGATACGTCTGAACATTCGATGTGTATCCTATCTCCATCAACGGAAATTTCGTAAAAAACAGGTCCCATCGATGAATACATCTCGCCTTTTTCCATCGCGTTTATCACGCTTTCATAGGTAAATTTCTCGGGGATAATCATGGTAAAGGCTCCGAAAGAGTCTGAGCGCACATGATCTATTGGATACGCGTTATGGTTGTCGTCCGCCGCATGACAAAACATTTTTTTCCCAGAGCGAAGTATCTTATCATACAATGCACCGTTATATTCAAGTCCGCTTGACAGATACGATCCGTAGTTACACATTTCTACACTGAAAATTCCTTCATACGAAAGAATGTCCGCTTCGTCCTCCATGGACCAATATGGATGATTATACGCCACAAGATATCCGTTTTCTCTTGCCGTTCGTATATATTCGTTTATGTACTCTCTGCAGTATTCACGCCGCTTCTCAGAGCCGACGCGTTCTGTTTTGTCCAAAACGTTATCTCTTATGAGATATCGGCTATAGCTGGGATTGAAGCATATCAATTTCTCGTTCATCGGATCGCGAGCAAAAAAATTCAAATGTATTTCCTTGGAATACACGTCATAAGAGGCATCGGCTGTGGTACGCACGTATCCCTCATAGCCTGTAATCATAATAAAATCGTCATCCGAAAGGTACTGATGCTGCATGGGACGCTCATGATCGGTAATGGCAAGTATGCTATATCCCTCAGACTTATACATTTCCTTAAGCTCATTCGGTGTCCTATATCCGTCAGACATCGTACTGTGAGAGTGAAGATTTGCTTTATACTGCTTTTTGTCTGGTGATATCAGATAAATCATATTAACTCCTGTTTATCAAGATTTGTGAAACAAATTTATGTATCAGCGAAAATAATAATATTCACTGTTTTGGGGCGAGGTATTATGATTTTCCACTATCAGCACCTTCGCATCTTTTTCCATAAGCAGCGCATGCCACGCTCCTTTTTTTACATTGTATACTTTATGTGGTAAAAGTGGAGTTTCGCAAAACTCCTTACCTGTAACAAGCGCTGCTCTCCCCGACAAAAGCACAAACACCTCATCGGTAAGCGTGTGACGCTCAAGATAATTATATCTCTCCCTGTCAAAATGCTCTCCAAAGTTTGCTATGGCAACCCGCCACGACTCAAAACTCATAGTGCGGTTATATCCCGCACCATCATATTCAAAAATTTCTATATCCTTCATATGTTAACCAACTATCAATTGTGTCATCATTTACTTTTCTTAATAATCAAATAAGCACGGAAGTCACGGAAAGGAAGCGTTATTTTCCCGTTAACCGCATAAAATTGTTCGCCTGTCAGTTTATCAACGTATTCTCCGTTCTCACGTACCAGTATTTCAGCTGCCGCATCTGTAGCGTTATATACGCCTATTGCGCCTGCGTTTACGTATGTATATACGTGCGGCTCAGTGCTATAACGAAATATTCCCTTTTGAGAAACGATATCGCAAAGCAGATCAGAGGGAAGAAACGTAGCTGCCGAATATACTGAAAGCCTATCCTCAGTGCTTGCCACGGCAAGCGCGCCGTCCTCAAAATATGCAAGAGGCACGGCTTTTTCATCGTCGACGCAGAAATACGGGGCCGCAAGCACGCTTTTAGTAATCTTTTCATTATATACCAATCCGCCGTGAGAGCTTTCGGACTCACGTACACATATACCCGTAGCGTCGGCTATGCGGCTTACGTCATTTTGGGCGTTGTGCGCATAATCGGGAGCATAAAACCACACGACCGTTACGCCCTCGCGCTGAAGCTTGCGTATTGTTGCCATTCGCGCCTCGGGAATATCAAACGCGTCAAGTAATATTATCATGCGATAGCGCTCGGACGAGCAGTTATCAATATCACCAATAGAAAAAACGTCATAAGGCACGCCAATCTCCGCAAGCGTCCGAAGCATATTGGAAAGGCTTTCATTCGCAAGCTTTTGAGTTTTACGTACGTGGTAAAGAGACTCTCCCTCAGCATATACTGCGATCTCTGCAATACTGTGCTTTGGTATCTCGCTCAGCTCACCGTGAAGGGAGATCATTTTGCGCACAGCATTCATCATGCCGTCAGATCGGAACCAGCCATCAAACATATCAAACCACCAAAGCGCCGCGCCGTTTGCGTAACAGAGCAAGAAATCACGGTACATAAGATTCAATGATTCCAGCTCGGTCTTGCATCGTTTTTCCGCGCCCGGTATCATTTTTAGGCTTTGGTTTCCGTTTGGATCGGCGCACGGTTCTTTTACCATTGAAGGAGCAACATGAGTAATGTGGTCAAATTCAAGGAAATAAAGCTTTCCGTGCACATCAAGCGTTTTCTGCGTTACCATAAAGGCGCTGGGGTCTGTGAGCAATCTGTATTTGTAATCTGAAGGACTCGATATCATATCTATATTGTCGGAAAAGAATACCTTTTCGTAACCAAGATGTCCCGCGTTATAAAGTCTCGGAGCACCTAAGTGCATGAGATAACCGTAATAGAGTCCGAGAAGCTTTTTGTGCTTGATAACACTTTGAGCTTCGGAAGCAAAGTACAGCACCAGATCGGCAATAGTATCTGCATGGAAGCGGCGGGCGCTAAGCACGTTTGTCTCTTCTTTGTCAAGAAATACTCTTCCGTCACAGTCCAGCTCTTCCTTTGTGGGAAGTGACGCACTGCTATCATTCAGATATCTTCTATATGCGGCTTGCTTTATGGGATGTGGCGCTTCCTTGTCGTGGTCGGAAAACCATTCTGTCGTCGTTCCGCCGAGTAAAAAGTATCCGTATATTCGGTCTCCGTATTTTTCCTCACAGTGTGTTATTACAGCTTTGAGGTATTCTGCGGCAGCCCGTCTCCATTCTTCGTCATGAGCTATCTGAGACAGGTGAGTAAAGGAATTGGGTACTTCCGGGTGTGTTTCGAGATACCATGAGCGTGTGTCCACCTGAAACATGGGAGCAAAATAACCGTCGGGCGCATTCTCAATAAACATGTCCATTTGCTTATCCACAACCGAGAAATCATATTTATTCTCGCCTACCCACGACTCGCCGAAATGGGAATACGGTACGCCAAGTGCGGAAATTATACCGCTCGAAAGCACGCTGAAAAGACGCACGCCCGCAGCGTAAAACTCGGAAATATTTTTTGGATTGGGTCTGAAGGATTTAAAGGATAGCGGAGCGTACAACGTTCCGTTAATGTCTACCTTTAACATTCCATTATCTCTTTTTATCGAAGCTTTCATGCAGTTCCCTTTCAATTGTCAAATTTAGAGTTGTAAAACATATCATTTGAAATTTCGGTCAAGACCTCATGCTTTTACACTCTGCAAATGCAAAAGCGTCAAGCCTTGAATGGTCTATGAGTTGTTTTGCCCAAGACTTGTTTGTTGGGCAAAACAACTCTCAATATGTGTCAGGCTATGTCGGTCGGATTTGGAGTTTCCCAATCTCTTATATCTCCGTAGCCCTCGGTTTGTCTCGAATAGGTGATAACGTCACCGATCTTTGCTACTTTTATAATATTAAGCTCGGGTGTCTGATAGTTTTTCATACCACTACCCCTTCTCAGTTAATTACGCTTGATACAAACGCACCGTCTTTAATCGTTACAGTGTATCTTAAGCCGTAATAATCAACGCCGTCTTGGGTGTAAAAGGGTCTTACGTCAAAGGTAACTGTTCCCGAGGGAATTCCCTTGATGATCACCGCGAAGATACCCTCACCGCCGAGATCGTCGGTGGTATATTCGTAATCGTTGCTGTTATCTTCGCCCAATATCTTCGTATATACAGTCTTACAGCTCGTGGTAAAATCATAGCCATCGCCCGTAATTATCTGCAAGCCTACCGAATCGTAGTCAAGGGAATCAACCGTACCAACGAAGCGTACCGCGTTCTTGCCCTCATACGTGCCTGTCTGTATTCCGCAGTATTTAGCCTCGCCTTCGGTAAAGAGCTTACGCTCGCTCTTCAAACCACTCAGACCGCCTGCTTTCGTAACATTAGCACTGTCGGAAATATTCAACGTCGTATATTTCACTCCATCACTTGTCGCAGTCGCGTTAAAGGTCATAGTTCCGTCGTAAATATTTATTATTATCGGAGCCTTCACCAAGGTAGAGACCTTCTGATTTGCCGTAGTTGTTGTAGATACGTCCTTAAGATTAGTCACCGTAACGTTGCCGTATATATTCAATACGCTTTCATGGTTAATCGTCGCAGCATTTGCAATAGTAAGACTGTCACGCCAAGTAGCAAAAGCAGTATAATAAGTGCCACTGTAAATGCTTACATATGCTCCGTTTGTGGGAAGATTATTTTCGTCTTTATGAACATTATCATAATGAATACCTGACGTAGCGTAAGTCCAAACAGCTCCTGTTACCTGACAACGACCTCCGCCTGAAAAATTTTCTCCTATGATTAACTTATGAAATGCAGCGTTTATAACGAAAGATTTAGGCGATGAAAGGTCTGCTCCATATTCGTCAAATCTAATATTATATAGCACGGTATCTGCACCACAAACAAGAAACACCGTAGTATTTCCATTTCCCCTGACAGTAGGATATTTATCCGTACTCGCGTTTTTCAAGCCGTATATATATACTGTGCCGTCATGGTCGCCAAAATCAAGATCTCCTGTCATTGTGGTATCATCTTTAACACAGATATTTACGTCTTTGCCGTTGTTTGCATCAACCGTTGCTAACTCATACGCCTTGGTAAGAGTTTTTACAGGGGAAGCTTCTGTTCCGCTATTGGTATCTTCTCCTGTACCCGATACGTACACTGTCGGATTGCTTGGATCGGCAACGGGAGCCGCGGGAATAGTTGAGGCATTGGGTGTCTCAACGTGGTCACTCGCTAAGACGATCATAGGAATTGCGGAAAAAATCATACATACCACAATGAATAAAGTAAGTAATTTTTTCATAATTTCCTCCATTTTTATTTTGTTATAGTCAAATAGTTGTTTTATCAAAAGTCGCTTTTAGCCCCGCAGCCTCGGCAAAAAATATGCCGAGGCTTTGGGGTCAAAAATATATGGGGGTATGTTAAAGTAAGAGATAAAAGTGAACGGAAAATATATGAGTGCTTATGGGGGGATAGTACTACCTATTCACCTTTCACTGTTAATTTTTCTCTTAACCTTACTGCTCTTTCTTCTTGCCGACAGCTACTGCCGTTCCAAGTACTGCCGCAATAACGAGCGCGCCTGCGCCGATAACAGAGCCGCATCCGCTTTCCTCGGTAGTATCAGTGTTTGTCTCGGGAGCATTCGTTGCAGGTGCATTTGTTTCGGGAGTGTTTGTCTCGGGCTTCTCGGTATTGCTGCCGCTCGGAATCTCTTCCTCTTCAAACTCTCCGTCATCACCGTTCTCGCCGTTCTCGTCATCAAACGTGGGAGGCTCAGGAGTGAAATCGTAATCTGCAAGCTGGAACAATGTGGGAGCTGTGCCTGTCAGCTTATTGATAACTCCCGCATTTACAAAGGTTGCGTTTTCGGCAAAGGAGTTGGTCATAGAGGTAACTCCGCTTTCAGCGCCATTGTAAAAATTAGCTATGTCAAACTGATTATCTCTTATAGCGTGACCCTTATATGTGTCAACAATACCGCCGTAAATGTTGCAAACTCCGTTACCCGTGGTTCCCTTTTCGGGGTGCATGCTCATAAGGTTGTAAACGTGACCGCCGAGCAGGTTGATCTCGGTATTTACGAGCGTACCCGCAGCGTTACCGTCACCATACACGTTTTCCCAATCCCCGCTCATTATGTTTACCATTGCCTTAGGCTGAAGGTTCATAGGAGCAGATGAGCCTGCGTTGAACTGACCGCCAAACAACATAAACTTGGAATGAGTACCTGCGGTTGCTTCCGCTGCCGAGCCTGCATTTACACAAGTAATGTTTTCACCGATAGTGAGAGGATATCCGTTACCGGAAAATACCAATCCCTTACCCATGGTTACCTCAAGCTCAAGATCGTAAATAGCAAGAGGCGAGGAAAGATCCATGATAAGATTCTGGTTTGTCGTTTGGAAATTAATTCTGGGATAGGTATTGTCTGCCTGCTTCTTACCGTGAATGTACACTGTCTTATTGTTTACGGCAAGGTAATACCAATAGTGACCTCCCGTGGTCGCGTCGAAGTATAGGTAACGTCATCAAGAACAATGATCTCACCGCCGAGCATTTCAAGCTTGAGAGTTGCTACATCAATGGATTTTACAGCCGTCTGCTCGGTAAGTCCGTCGTTGTCGTCGTTACCTGTGGACGACACGTAAACGGTCTTGGCAAATGTGGGGGCGGTTGCTGTGTCTGCGCTGGCGAACAGTGTCATTGCCGACGCGCATATCATCAAGCAAAGAACTATCGCGAGCATTTTTTTGAGATTGCTTTTTTTCATTTTTAGTTCCTCCTAAAAAATTTTTTATCAATTAATTTAATTGATTTTTTCCGTATAGCTCTTGATGCTGTTTTCAACAGCAGTCTTAGCTGTCGCCACGACAGAGCCGATGGTCGTGGGAGCTCTTTCTATGGCTACCTTGTTTGACAGAACAAGCGTGCTTTCAATTGAACCGAAGTTCCAAATAAATCCTATGTCGTAAACTCTGTTCTTCAAAATGATGTCTATCATCTTTGAGCTGTTGAGGTCGCTGACCATTCTTGTGGAAAGTATTCTGTCGTAAAGCTCGGGCATAACTATCTTGTTCGATATCATACTCCAAGCCTGAAGCACGTCTGTGGTACGCTCGTTAGCCGAATTGTTTGCGGGAACGGCAATAAATGTCGCCACATGATGGTTTATAGCTGAATAATAATCGGTAACCACGTCGTCAAACTTAGGCATTGGAAGAATACCATAGGTGTCGTTGTAGTTCTTGATGTAATAGAAGGTCTGGAGAGGGCGCACCAAGAACAGCGTTTGCATGTCGAACATTTTTACTGTAGAATCAACATCAAGTCCCTCACTCTGTCTGTTGAAGAAATAATTTAGATTCATCAACGTAAATATTTCGCCAAGCGTGTTTACTGCTCTGTTATTGGCAAGATTGTATTTAAGCTCTCCCGCTGTATTTCTGATAACAGTCTTTATATTTGCGGAATGAAGAAAATAATATGAAGCGTCGTTCTGGCAGGACATACCGTAAATATCCTCGCCTGACTCCGTTGCCATAACGGCATATTCCTTCATCTTCTCATACGTCCATTCGCCCTTCTCTACCATTTCGTAAATATTTGGCAGGTGTAGCTTTTCTGCCATTACAGTATTGTAGAATACGCCGACGGTAGAAAGCTTATCAAGATAGATTGCATCGGATATCATTCCGTACTGCTTATCCTCAAAGCGTAGAGAATTTTCTGCGGCTCTGTCCCACCATGAGTATGAGGTATCAAGCGACAACTCCTTCATGTCCTTGATAAGTCCTTGATTTACGAGACTTGGGAAAAACTCCAGCTCCTGTATAACGAGATCATAGCAGTCGTCTCCCGAAAGAACATTTGTGCTGAGCAAATTAACCGTTTGAGGTCCGTTCTTATCCATCGACATACTTATGTTGACGTTGAGCATACGTGAAAGCTCTTGGTTTCTCTGATACACGGTATTCGCAAGGCTATCCTCTCCCATTTGTTCAATATAGATGTCATTGGGATGACCCGCTATGCCGTGCTGAGTTTCCGCATCTACTCTGAGAACCTTAAATTCGTGACCCTCATAGTTCTTGTCGGAAAAATCGATTTCGTAATCTCCGGCATTTACGCTTTCGCCTACTGTACCGCTGCCCTCGTCATCTTTCTTGCACGCGATGAACGTCACTGCGGTAAGCAGAGAAAGAAGCAAGCATAAGCTTCTTTTCAGTAGTTTCATTTTGTTCCTCCGTTTTTAATTTTTTATGCTCACATCTACCAACAAAGCGCTATGGTCGGATATCAGCTTGCCCTCATATTCTTCCACAACGTCAAATCGGTCGATATTAACAACACTTTTATCTATTGAGCACAGACAGAAATCTATAACGCTTGAGCGAGAGCCAAAGCAGTGAAAGGTAATACGGTTGGTGGTGTCCTTTGCCAGATACCGCGTATCCTCAAGCCACTCGGTTAGCTTTTTATATACCGCGCCGCCCTCTGCTTCATTCATGTCTCCCGTCAGAAAAACGCTACTTACCTTATACTTATCCCAAAGCGCGCCTATATGAGCCAGCAGCGCATCTGCCTCTTTAAGTCTTATAGCTGCTCTCTCCTCAGGTGTTTCCGTGTAAGCGCCTATGGCGTACAGGTGAGTATTTACGTGAAGATAGCTCATGCCCGTCAATTTATTCTTAAGCACCGCCCAGCCCATTGAGATATAGTGCTTTGCGCCAAAGCCTTTTGATGGTATGTCGGGTGTTTCCGAAAGCCACATCTGTCCGCTATCGGAGCACTCTGTGGTGTTTGAATTGTACCATATGAAATTTTTAAAGGCATAGGTCGTTCCGTCCCACTGCTCCTCTTGAGCGCAAACATATCCGCTTGGGGCAATACCTTCATTCACCGCAGTTCTCATATTGCCACGATCTTTTCCCATATCACATTCCTGTACTCCTATGGAGTCTGGCTTCTCGGTATTTATAAAGCTTACGATGCGGGGCATCCTGCCTGCAATGAAATTACCCTCTATTCCGTGGTTATTGTTATTAAGCAGATTGAGCGATGCAACGGTAAACGCCTTGAAGGTTTTATTTGTTTTCATTTTTACCTCTTATATAATGTTACATCTATAACAAGTGCATTATGGTCGGACATATAACCGCCCTTCCACTTATCGATTACATCAAATTTTTCTATACATACGTTCGTGTCCTCGGTATAGAAGCAGTAATCTATACATTTGTACTTATTTTGTGGGATATCCACACCTTCTCTGCTATATGCGCTGAAGGTATACAGCTCGGTAGTCTCCTTAGCGGTCTTTCGCGTGTCACGGAGGTTCTCGATCATTTGAGTATATATCGGCGAGGTCATTTCGGAATTGAAATCTCCTGTAACGAACACCTTATATCCCTGCGCCTTGAAGCTTTCGATTTTAGGAAGAAGTACGTCAAGCTCCCTATCTCTCAGCTCCTCATTTTCAGAGGAAAGATGTGTATTTACGTGAACGTACTTGGCGCCTGTTTCCTTATTCTCCAATATCGCCCATCCCATTGATATGTAGTGCGCCGCGCCAAAGCCCTTCGAGGGAGTATCGGGAGTTTCAGACAACCACATTCTGCCGCAGTCAACAAGCTTTACTTTATTTGGATTATACCATATAAAATTTTTGAACGCATAGTCGCTGCCGGCGTATGCTTCCTCCTGAACAGGAACGTAGCCTAACGTACCGATGGTGGCTTTAAGTCTCTTGTACCAAAAGCTTTCGCATTCCTGCACGCCAAGACTGTCGGGCATGTTGGTCTTTACAAAATCGGTTATTCTCGGCTCTCTGATGCCTTGGTTGTTCATCGTTGCGCTATACGCGTATCTCAGATTGAGACTCATTATTCTTGCAGAGGTCTCTTCATGCGCATACTCATAAAGCTCTAAATGCTCTTCGATGTTCTTGAGCTTGATCTCTCCGTCAACCGACTCTATGTAGTTTTCAAGAAAATAGCTTACCGCTTCTCCAAGTGCTTCCGCGCCACCCGCTATGAGAATTATTTTGTTGCCGTTTTTGGTAACGAGATGATCAAGGCGAGTAACCTTTTCTGCCGCGCTCTGACTTTCTGAGTATTTAGTATGTCCAACAAGTATTTCCTTGCTCTCACTATCGTACGTACCGCCCTGCTCGAGGCTATCTGTATCAATGCTAAGCTCCAAGCCGTATTTTGTCTTGATCTGCTTTTGCAGATTGATCGCATGGGAAGATTCCTTGGAATACTGAGCATCCGAGGAATAGACTATTCTGTAATCCTTGAGTAAATCGGGCGTTTCTTCGGAGCCATCTTCCTTCTTGTGACAGCTAAAGCAAGCAATACACATAATAATAGTGAGGACAAGACTCATAAATTTGCAAATACTTTTCATGCTATACTCCTTTTTAATTTTAAAGTGATCGTTTCCTTTATGATTATAACAAGTAAACTGTCGCAGCCAAGTTCTGCTTCCTTTGTTATTTTTGGGGATATTCCTTGCAAATGACAGGAAGGTCAATACTCAAGTAATTCGCCGACACTTTAATTATATCACTTTATGGATATATTGAAAAGAGACTATATATTACAATTATAGCATTATATTAAAGTATTGACATATTTAAGCATTTGTGATATACTTAAGTAAAATTGCATAAACGCCAAGGAGAAAATGCGCTGTGTATATTATATCAATTACAAATTTAAACCTTTTAATGAAAGGAAATCGATTTCTCGTAAAAAACGGTTGGACTCACAATGGGAGAAAACATAACATAAACATTTTGGTCTACGTGGAAGAAGGCGAGTGTACCTTTTTCGTGAATGAAAATAAATACCAATTAGAAAAGAACTCCTACATAATAATACCGAAGGGCGTGTTTTATAAGCCATATACAGAAACCTTCTGCCAATACTGTTATTTTAACTTTTTCGGTGAATACGTAGGACACGTTTTATCAACCGATGATCTGAGCAGTGTGGCTCTTCCTCAGGATATTTCCTTGGACACCTGCTTTATAGTTCCCGAGGTTGGAAAAGCAACCAAAAAGCTTGTTTTACATCTTCATTCCATTATAGACGATATAAATTCCAACTTAACGGTATCAAAGATGCGCATAAACATATCTCTTTTAAACGCGCTTAATTGTATTTCTTACGATTACGACATTCGTAACAAAGATGATCTTGCGTCTAAAATACATCAATATATCGTTGAAAATTTTATCAAACCAATAGATCTTTCCGATATTTCTTCTTATTTCGGTTATAGTAAGCAGCACATAATCAATCAGTTCAAAAAGGGATACAATATACCGCCCAATGCTTTTATCTTACAAAAGCGCTTAGAGCTGAGCTCAATATATCTCCTTGAAACATCTCTGACTATCAACGAAATTTCATCAAAATGCGGATTCAACGATCCAAATTATTATTCCAGAGCGTTCAGAGCAAAATATAATATGTCTCCTCAAAAATACAGAGAAAGCTTTTTAAATACGCATTGATCTTCAAAGAAATCCCCCGTATAATAATAACGGAGGGATTTCTTTTATATAAGAAAAGGAGCCGAGTCAGTGACTCAGCTCCAGTATCAGTTTTTATTTGATTTTATACTCTTTCTAATCCTTCTTACGTCCTTAAGCATAGCTATTGCGTCATTTATGGGTCTTACCGTAGAATCGCGATGATTGATTATCTTTACAGGCATTTCTATTATAGTCTCACCCAGCCTTGTCGCCCACATTATGGCTTCAAAATCAAAAGCAAACCCGTTTATTTTGCATTTTGAAAATATCCTATTGGCAGCCTCTCCTCGAAACGCCTTAAATCCGCACTGTGAATCACTGAGCTTAAATCTGCCAGCAAAGCACAACACCTTTATGTATATCTTGGACATCAGCTTTCGAATAAACGTATAACCTTCATATCCGTCTTTCCCAAGATTTCTCGAACCGATAAGTATACTTGCTCCTTCATTTTCCGTCAGCATGCTTATAGCTCTTTTTATTACATCAAGTCCGTAAGCAAGATCGGCGTCCGTAAATATACGTATGTCACCGTCTGTATGTAACATAGCATGTCTTACTGCACTTCCCTTTCCTCTGTTATCCTGATATCCAACGACTCTTACACATGGAAGATCCAGTGACTCCACAAGCTTCGCTGAGTTATCCTTTGAGCCGTCATCCGAAAACAATATCTCATAGTTATCAAAATTACTACTCATGTAGTCGGACAGGCATTTTGCCGTATCTTCTATTATCTTGCTTTCATTATACATGGGAATTATTAAGCTTATTTTCATTTTTCCCTCTTTTTGAGTCAATTACTTTTATTGTTTCTATACACCGAGATAATTATATCAACCTCTGTTGTGAGAGACGACAGATCCTTTAATTTTTCTCCGTCAGTTTGGGACGTACGCCAATAATACGGAGTCATTGCAAATAGACTCATTATGCTCTCATTACTATCCACGTCTATAGTATAGCTCACTCTGCGCTCGTGCAGTACTTCCATGCTTTTGGGAAGATCGGCTCTCTCTGAATTAATGTGCGCGGTATTATATATAGTTTGCTTCAAGCCCATTAAATGACGCTCGCCTGCCCACGCTACGATAAGCAAGCCGTCATCTTTCATAGCTCTTGAAAACTCGGGTTCGGCACACGGAGCAAATATATTAATGATCGCTCCTACAGATGAGTCATTAACAGGCAACTCAAATACGCTTGCAGTTGTAAAAAAGGTATTTTCAAGACTTTCACGGGAAGCCCGCTTGGAGGCAGCCTCTACGGCAAATTTTGAAAGATCTGCTCCCAATACCGAAAAGCCGTTTCTTGCAGGAAACAGTGAATAATATCCCTCTCCGCAACCCGCGTCCAGCACAACGCTGCCTTTATCGCAGTACTCATTGACCGTATCGCAAAGCGCATCTGCAACGGGCCTGTAATATTCCATGTCCAGGAACTCACTTCTTGCTCTAACGGCTTGCTTGGAGTCCCCGCCTCCGCTTTGCTTCGGGGCGCATAAATTAACATATCCGCTTGACGACAGATCGAAGCAGTGAGTGCGTGGCCCACCGCACACCATGCTTGCTCCGCCGTTTTGGCAAATGGACATTTCGCTTCCACATATCGGACATCTGAGTACACTCAGTATTTTTTTATCGTTTAATATTCTCATATTTTTTCTTCACCTAAGCTGTCATATTCCGCATCTATTATTTCAGGTATATCCGCCAGCTCCAATTCAAACCAAAAAGTAGATCCCTCCCCGAGAACACTTTCCACTCCGAACGAGGCATGATGTACCTCCAATATCTCCTTAACTATCGACAGACCGAGTCCCGTCCCAATGGTCGCCCTCTTATGAACCTTATCCACTCTATAGTAGCGCTCCCATATCTGCTTTATATCCTGCTCCGCGATACCCTCTCCCGTATCTGTAACGCTGATCCTTACGGACGCGTTAGTGCAATACTGCTTTACCGCCACATACTTGTCCTTACCGGTATAATTTACGGCGTTATTGATAAGATTGTAAATCACCTGCAATATCATACCTCTGTCGGCGATGATTGCCGCATCACGCTCAGAAATAAAATCTATTCGATAACCGTCCTGTCTTATAAGCTTTTCGTATCTTGTAAGTGTGTCCTTTACAGTATCAGTAATACTGAATCGCTCAAGATCGGGCTTTCTCGTTCCCGCTTGAAGCTTTGATAGATCGAGCATGTCGTTTACAAGCTCCGAAAGCCTTGTGGTCTCGTCGATTATGACCTGAACGTTCTCGGGAGTATTTTCTCCGGGAATATCTCTCATTACTTCGCTATATCCCTTTATCATAGTAAGAGGAGTGCGAAGATCGTGAGATATGTTTGAAATAAGCTCCTTTTGAAGATCATTGGTCTTTGAAAGTTCACGGGAGGCGTAATTTAGCGTCATCGCAAGCTCATTTATCTCCCTGTATCCCTTACCCGAAAAATCGGCATCGTAATTCCCCTCAGCCAATTTCTTTGCGGCTTCATTCATCTTTACAAACGGCTTTGTTATCAGCTTTGATATAAGGGCTGCCAATATCATAGACATCAGCACCATGGCTATACCAATAAAGATAAACTGATATTTCAAAGTGGAAACGGTAGTCTGCAAAGGAGTCAGATTTGCGTGCTGAACCAGCATGTACGTTTTTCCGTCTACTTCCTCTATCCTCACGTACAGTGTTCCCACCGCCTCGCCGTATTTTGTTACGTCGGGGTAAGAATCCTTGTCTCCAAAATTATCCTCAAGCACCTCCAAGGAAAATCCGTTTACGAATTTATCCATAGGCACTGTAGCAATATATTTCCCTTCGTTCTTCACCGCCTGAGAATACAATGCCTCAAGCTTATGCGTCAAAAATGGCAGAAACGAAGTCTCGGAGCCATTGGCATTTGCTATCCACTCTGCCCTCTCTCCCCTTATCTCAAGTAGCCAGATATCAAAATAATACTCCTCCGAGTAAAACATCACGTTGTTTTTTGCATTTTCATGATCGCCAAGGGATTCTATTATAGCATTGGCAGATTGCTCAAGCTCATAAAACTTTGCGTTCTGATAGAAGAAGTTAAGCATCTGAACCTGAAAAAACCAAATGCTGACGAGTACGCAAACGATAAACACCACAAGTATGGCGAACATCTTCCATTTTATGCCTATCTGCCATTTTGACTTAAGTGCGTATTTTTTTGACGCCATATCCGTCTTTTCCATTGCGTTCACAAAGCCACCTCACTCCCTTACAGTCACGATAACAGACTATCCCTCAAATCGATATCCTACTCCTCTGAGCGTAACTATCATTCTTGCGTATCTTCCAAGGCTCTTTCTCAGAAGCTTGATATGTGTATCCAGCGTTCTTACGTCACCAAAGAAATCATACCCCCATACGTCGCTTATAAGCTTTTCGCGTGAAAGTGCTATGTTTCTGTTTTCAAGCATATAGAAAAACAGATCGTATTCCTTGGGTGACATATCCACTCTTTCATCGTCTATATAAACTATCCTTGCGGTAACGTCAGCGCGTAGTCCTCCGCCGTCGAGAGATATCACCAAGTTTTCTTTTTTAGCGTTTGCCGCGCTCCTGTTTTTGATTCTCTTAAGGACTGCCTCTATTCTTAGCATAAGCTCCTTAGGTGAGAACGGCTTTACGACGTAATCGTCGATACCAAGCTCAAAGCCGTTTATCTTATCATACTCCTCGCCTCTTGCGGATAGCATTATTATTGGCACATCAGAATTTTTACGTATCTCTCTGCACGCCGAAAATCCGTCAAGCTCGGGCATCATGATATCCATGATTATCAGATCGAACTCCGTTGTCCTCGAGAGATGCACCGCTTCCATTCCGTCTGCCGCCTCGGTAACGGTGTGTCCCTCAAACTCAGCATATTTTTTTATGATCGAACGTATTCTCACCTCATCATCTACAACAAGCAAATGATACATTGGTCAATTCTCCTTTATAAGTTGATTATCAGGTCTTTGCGGTATTTTCAGTTACCGTAACGGTAATATCTACATAACTGTTATTTCTTACGACCTTCACTGTTACACTGTCCCCTATCTTCAAATTTTTGACAGCCGCATTGTATTCGCTCAGCGAGGATACCTTTACATTATTGATAGCTACTATCTGGTCGTATTTCTTAAAATCGGAATTGACCGTATCGACCACGTAAAGTCCGTTGGGATACCAAATCCCCGGTGATCCGTATTGAACCGTAATTCCAAGCGTAGCTCTTCCCGAAATATATCCGAGCTCCAAAAGCTCTTCTATATCATCGGCTACCTTATTGGACGGAATAGCAAATCCAAGTCCCTCGATACCCGTGCTTGACTGCTTTGCGTTTACAATACCTACAAGCTCTCCAGCCATGTTGAAAAGTCCGCCTCCCGAGTTTCCGGGATTTATTGCCGCGTTTGTTTGAAGAAGCGTCATGGTGTTATCTTCGATTATTATCTCACGGTCAAGCGCGCTGATTATTCCATTGGTAACAGTTCCGCCAAGCTTACCGAGAGGATTTCCTATTGCCACGACTTCTTCACCAACCTGTATCTTATCACTATCGGCAAATACGGCAAGAGTGAATTTCTCGTTACTCTCCACGGGAATACTTATCACGGCTATATCCTCTGCCTCATCTCCCGCGATATAAGTTGCCTTATAATCCTTATAACTGTCCCCATCCTTTACTCTGACACTTATATCACTTGCTCCGACAACAACGTGATAATTAGTAACTATATATCCGTACTTCTCAGTCTGGTCAAAAATGACCCCGCTTCCCGCTCCGCTTGTGATATACTGCCCTATCTGAACGTGCGTAGTCGTTATCTCCACAACGCTCTCTCCAACAAGCGCTGCCACCTGTGCTACCGTAAGGTCGGTATATCCCATATTTCCGGGAAATTCGCTGACGGTGATCTCTCTGTCACTCTTGATGATATTGATCTCTTCGCCATTATATCCCGAGCCATCCGACACACCAAAAAAGCTTCCGTCGTAGATCAAAAGACCTATAAAGGCAAAAGCCGCCACAGTAAATAATATACACACGGCACATAGCACCGCCACGAATACCACGCCAACCTTTTTCTTTTCCTTCTTTACCTTAGGTGCCGCTCCTGTTGCCACGGTAAAATTCGGAACGTAATATGGGGGAGTATAGTTTGCCGTATATCGGGGAGTATTATTTACACTGCCTCTTTCGCCGCCTGTTCTATCTGTTCCCCCTTGGCTTTGATCAGCTTGCCATTTTTCTCCAGAAGCTTTTTCTTCTTCAGCAGTTGTTTTTGCTTCTTCCGCAACTGCTTTTTCTTTTGAAGCAGTATCTTCTCCTTTTTCTGCAATGACTTCTTCTTTGCTTTGACCGACTTGATCACTTTCTTTTTTGCTTTCTTCGATATCCTGTGAAGCTTTATTATCATTGTCGGTCACTCCTTCGCCGTTATTCATATTCTTCAGATTTTCATTATCGTAATTATTGTTCATAAATTACCTCCAACCATACGTTCTGTATGTACTATAAACATTATAAAATGATAATGTGACAGTTTTTTGAAGAAATTTGTAATAGTTATTGAATTAAAGTAAAATATTCATATTTATATAGTCAAAAAAGATAATTGTCCTTGTTTTGACACACAAATTGTGATAAAATATTGGTGTATGATAGTTTATATATTTTTACCGAGGGAGGCTCAAAATATGACTAATAGCAAAAAACGGCATACCCCCTCTAATCCGCATGACCGTATGATAATAAAAAAGCTTTACGCCGAAAACAGAAGGCTCAACAGAGAGCTTGACCTTATCAAAAAGGAGCTTGACGCATTGGAAGGAAGACGAAGCAAAAAAAGCGCTGTTGACCGATACCACAGTAACTTTGAGCACGGAACGTCAAACGAATTCCTTTTTTCAAAAAAGAATTATTTTTCTTATATCTACTCCACCATACGCCGCACGTCGATATTTAAGATATATAAGCGTATAATAGACGTTATCAGAAGATATACCTTTATTACCACTTCCCTTAAAGTCATATCCTTCATCTTCGTATTCATTGAAGCCAGTGTTATTCTGGTGGTATCAACCTCGGCGTTCATCATATCACTTGTCATAACACTGCTGGCATCTCACGTTCTGATAATCTTTACTCTCTTCAACAAAAAGAAATGCGATGACCGCAACAAAGAGCTTATAAAGAATAAAAACGTTACCGTATTGTTTCCCCCAAAGGGCAGAGCCTTTGAATACGATTCATATTTTTCGGGCTTCGTTTGTGACACGGCAAGCGGTAATGATAACGTTTCCATAATAGTATCTCCCTATTCCATAAGCTCACAGGGGCTTCATCACAGCCACAAAAAATATTACAACTCCCGTAGCGACGGTAATAATATTATTCTTGTGCGCAGGCATTATTATTTCTCACTCAGAAGGAATATAATCGACCCACTTGCAAAGTCTGTCACAGAAATTTTCTGATACTCCTCACCTTGAAAGGACGTTAGCATGATAAAATTTTTATTTGGTAATAACGGAAGCGGAAAGACCTCCGAAATACTCGAAATGCTAAGAAATGATGCCGAGAACGGTACTCCGTCGATTCTTATCGTCCCCGAGCAGGAGGCGGTGCTTGCGGAGAGAATGACACTGGAAAAATTACCTCCCTCGGCTCAGCTTTCTCTTGAGGTATTGAATTTTTCCCGTTTGTATAACCGAGTATGCAGAGAATACGGCGGTCTTTGCTATTCTTATATAACCAAGCCGATCGAGCATCTTATGATGTGGCATTGCCTCAGGCAGACCGCACCAATGCTCAAGGAATACGCCGCTAATGCCGCGGACGACCCCGCTTTTGTAAAAACAGTTCTCGGTGCCGTCGGAGAGCTTAAGCGCTGCGGTATATCCCCCGAAGAGCTTGAAAACGCCGCGAATAGCTGCCGCGAAACGCACGGCAAGCTTTCATCAAGACTTGAGGACATAACGCTTATATATTCAGCCTACGACTGTCTCGTGAGCTCCAAGTATTCAGATGCCGCTGACGATCTTTCCAAGCTATGTAACATTCTTGAGGAGCATGATTTCTTTAAGGGCAAAAATGTTTATATAGATTCCTTTACTTCGTTTACCGCAATTGAACACAGAATTATCGAAAGGATATTCGCCACGGCTGATAATACTACCGTATCCGTTCCTTTGTCGCACCCACAATACACCGACATAAGCACCGCAAGCATAGAAGCATCACTGAAATTATTGAAGAAATCGGCAAACCGTTGGGGCGGACACAAGGATATTATACTTAACGGTGAAAAAAGGAACGCTCACCCTTCACTGAGTTATCTTACGGACAATCTCTGGAGGCTAAACGATAATGGAACGGACGCTCCCGCAGCGGACGGACATATAGTCATGGAGATATGCGACACTTCGTACTCCGAGGCGGAAGCAGTAGCTTCACATATTCTCGAGCTTATGAGAAACGGCGCAAGGTGCAAGGATATAGTAATTATAATGCGCGATGCTGAAAAATACAGAGGCATTATCGAGCCTGCTCTTGATGCGGCGGATATTCCATACTTTTTCTCCGAAAAGACCGATCTTTGCTCGCTTGCTCCCATAAAGCTTTTGCTTACCGCGCTGAGGATACGTCAGTATAATTGGCGTAAGAATGACGTCATTTCGCATATAAAGACAGGTCTTTGCGATTTTCCGCTTCGCAGTGCCGACCTTTTTGAGGAATATATAAATACTTGGAATATTTCGGGTGCACGCTTTACAGGTGACGATTGGACTATGAATCCCGACGGATATACCGAAAGAATGTCCGACAGAGGAAAGGTCATACTTAAAACGGCAAACGAGATACGGTGCGCTCTCTGCCAGCCTCTTGAACGGCTCTTCGTGCTTCTTGATGCCGCCGAGAACGTTCCCGACATGTGCCGTGCTATTTACAGCTATACCAAGGACATAGGTCTTGAGGACAAGCTATCTATGCTTGCCCAGCGTGAGCGTGCCGAAGGAAATATTAAAGCCGCCGAGGAGCTTTCCTCAGCATATGGAATAATTCTGCGCTCCCTTGCGGATATCGCAGAGGCACTTCCCGATCTTTCTGTATCGGTAGATGAGTTTTCCTCAATACTCAAGACTGTTTTCGATCAGACAAACATCGGAACCATTCCCACCTCCATCGATGAGGTAACTATAGGCTCTGCCTCTATGATCCGATCTTCAAATCCCCTTTACGTGTTCGTTATGGGACTTTGTGAGGGTGAATTTCCCGCTGCCGTTGACGATACGGGCATATTCACGTCAATGGACAGAGGCGTGCTCTCCGAGCTTGGAGTTGAACTTGGAGGCGATACGGACACACGCTCGTCTGACGAGCTGATGTTTGTCAAGAATGCCTTTTCCGCTCCCCGTGAGAGGCTTTATCTCTTTACATCTACTTCAAGCGTAAGAGGAGATAACCGCACGCCGGCTCTGCCCTTCAGAAGGATACAGGCTCTTTTCCCCGACGTAAAGCCGCATAAATTTGTGGCAAACGACCTGTCCTTCCTTTGCGGCTCTCCGAAAAGCGCGGCGGCACATCTGAGAAATATCAAGTCAGTGTCCGACAAGGTGGCGGCTACCGATGCCGTTGCCGAATATCTGCCTATGGTCAAGGAGCTATCAAACAAGCCAACCTCGTCAGCCAAGTGCCGCATCGACCCACAGCTTATCAAGGAGCTTATCGGAGACAAGATATACGTCTCACCGACAAGCCTTGAAAAATACGTAAAATGTCCCTTCAGCTATTATGCGGGATATATGCTCTCGCTCAGAGAGACCAAATACGGCAGCTTCCGCGCCAACAACTTCGGAAGCTTCGTTCACTATGTTCTTGAGCAACTGATCCGTTACGCCATTCCCGACGGAAGCGACTGTGTAGTGCCAAGTCATGAGGATATCGTCAACCGGACGTCGGAGGTGGTAGAAAGCTACATAAAGCTCATCGCCCCCGATGAGGCACTAAAGACCAAGCGCATGACCCACCTCTACTCCAAGCTGAAAAAGCTTTCGCTTCTGCTTATCGAGAATACGGTAAAGGAGTTTGCGGACAGTGATTTCCGCCCCGCATTCTTTGAGCTACACACCGACGGTGCGGACGGTAATCCGCGCCCACTCAGTATCCCACTGTCAAACGGTGCTCAGGTTGTGCTCAAGGGATATATCGACCGAGTCGATCTGTGGAAGGACGGCAACGAGGTCTACGTCAGAATAGTTGACTACAAAACTGGAAGCAAGGATTTCAGTCTTTCCGACGTGGCGCAGGGACTAAACACGCAGATGCTTCTATATCTCTTTTCCGTTTGTAAGGATCCGGGAAGCAAGCTTCGTATAAGCGCAGGACTTGAAAACGACCGCCTGCCCATACCGGCGGGAATAGTATATCTTTCCTCCGCACTTCCCACAACTCAGCTCAAGGATTATAGCGCTACAGATGAGGAGATACTTTCCATGACCGAGGAAAAGCTCTCAAGGAGCGGTATAATACTTGAAAGCGAAAAGATCATCAACGCAATAAGCCACTCAGGCTCACCTGAGCTATTGCTTGGCATTTCAAAAAACAAGAACGACGAATACGTTGGAAGATCACTTATCAGTGCGGAGCGCTTTGAGGAGCTTTACGGGCAGATAGAAGATACTCTCAAGGATATCGGAAACCGTATCTACGAGGGCATTGCCGACCGCGAGCCTATAGACTACGGCGGCATAGATCCGTGCAAATATTGCTCAGTAAAGCCCATATGCAGAAAAAACGATTTTAATTAAGGAGGCAGCCATGGCAACAAAATGGACAGCCGCTCAATGTGCGGCTATAGAAACAAAAAACAAAACGCTTTTGCTGAGTGCTGCCGCGGGCTCGGGAAAGACGTCAACACTTACGGAAAGAATAATTCGCTCAATCACAGACAAAGACTCCCCGTCGGACATCTCAGACATGCTCATCGTTACCTTTACCAGAGCCTCCGCTACCGATCTTAAAACAAAGATATTTACAGCCTTAAGTAACGCTCTTGCCAAGGATCCCTCAAACAAACACCTTACAAGACAGCTCATTAAGCTTGGAAGCGCAAGGATATCCACCATAGACTCATTCTATCTTGACGCGGTAAAGAAAAATTTTGCCTCCCTTGGACTTTCCTCGTCATTCAGGATCGCCGACAATGCGGAAACAGACCTTTTGGCAAAGTCGGTAATGAATGACGTGGTCGAGTATTTCTATGACAACGTAGAAGCCTTCCCTGCTCTTTGTGAATGCTTTGAGGGGATAAGAGATACTGAAGACGTTATGGAATCGGTGCTCCTTGGGCTTTACACCGACTGTCTGCACACGCCCGAGGGCGTGGACTATCTGCTTAAATGCGCCAAATTCGCTCTTGCGGATAAAGATAAGGATCTGTTTGAAACTACTTTCGGAGATATACTGAGACGCTATGCTATCGGCATGTTTTCCGACTACCTGAAGCATTTTGAAGAGGCGCTTTTTGCCATATCAAGCGACGAAAAGGCATACAAGGCATATTATGATGCTTGCGATCACGACAGAATATTCTGCGTGGAAATGCTTAATGCCTTGGAGGGAAAGAGCGATTCCACCTCCTATTCAGATGCGGCAACGCTTCTCTCGGAGCATGAGTTCCTTAAGATGGGTGCGCTACGCTCTCAGTTTGCAACAGAGGACAGTCTTTTCTTAAAGCAGCTCAGAGGCTCGTTCAAGGACTCCGTAAAAAAGCTAAAGGATGAATTTTTTGAGTATTCTCCCAACGATCTATCAAAATTTTTTCAATATACGGCAAAAAACCTTGATATCCTGTATTCTGTCCTTTCGGAATTTGAGAAACGATATTTTGAGGAGAAAAAGCGCAGAAATATACTTGAGCTTACCGACGTAAAGCGCTATGCACTCAAATTGTTTGCAAATGATGACGGAACGCCCACTGACGTAGCAAAAAGCTATTCCGAGCAATTTACCGATATTTACATTGACGAATATCAGGACGTTGACCCCGTTCAGGATCTTATATTCCGATGTCTTTCTACCCCGCGCAACCGATTTATGGTAGGAGATATAAAGCAAAGCATTTATAGCTTCCGCGGAGCCGAGCCGTCATTATTTGCGCACTACCGCGCCGCGTTCCCCTCGCACACCTCAGAAGATGCCGAAAATTCTGACTGTAGCACCATATTCATGTCGGAAAATTTCCGTTGCGCAAGACCTATCATAGATTTTACAAATCTCGTCTGCTCCAATATTTTTTCCGCCTGCGGCGAAAGCATAGGATATACCAAGGAGGACGATTTGGTATGCGCCAAGATCGATCCCGAGGGCGCTCCTCTGCCGCCAAAGGTTACTGTTGCTTTTTTTGCAAAGCAGCCAAAGTCAAAGGACGAAGCGCCGTCTGATGGCTCTATGGAGCTCAGCTGCGCCGAATCCGAGGCTAAATATATCGCGCATGAGATACAAAAGCTTCTCGCGTGTGGCAAAAAGCAAAACGGAGAGCCTATCCTTCCATGTGATATCGCGATCCTCTTCCGAAATAAGCGATCAAGCATATACATATCTCGCGCCCTCAAGGAGCTTGGCATAAAGTGCACGGCAACGGAATCTACACAGTATTTTCAGAACCCCGACGTTCTTATGACTCTGTGTATCCTCAATGCAGTAGACAATCCCCAGAGAGATATCTATCTTGCCGGAGCTCTCCGCTCGCCTATATTTGGCTTTACCCTTGATGATATTCTACTCATCAACAAGTGCGGCTGCAGTGCTGATTCACTTTATGACAAGCTGTGCATTGCCGCCGACACCGATTCGGAAATAGGAGCTCGATGCCGTCAATTCAACGATACGCTGACCTCTTGGAGAAGCATCTCTGCATCTCTTCCTATAGACAAATTTCTGCGCAAGCTATTTACAAGCGAAGCCTTTGTCGCATCGGGACTTTTCTGTGAAAAGAATTCCTCTGGCGAGGGCGGAAACCTGCAGCGGCTCTATGAATACGCCCGCACATTTGAGGCAGGCTCCTTCAAAGGACTTTACAATTTCATTGAGTTTATAAACAATATTATTGAAAACGGTACGACTCTTGAGTCGGGCGGCAACGACATCTCTCCCGACTGCGTAACGCTTACCACCATACATAAGTCAAAGGGACTTGAATTTCCCGTTTGCTTCGTTTGCAACTCGGCTTCGGATATGAACAGAAATCTTTCGTCGGACCTCTCATTTGAGTACGGTGTTGGAATCGCTATGGATCTATCCGACGAGACGGGTTTTGCTCATTATCTGTCACCCCTCAAAAAAATACTCGAGCTTAATTATCGACAAAGGTCAGTTGAGGAGGAGATGCGCGTATTATACGTGGCGCTTACAAGAGCAAAGGAAAAATTATACGTCACGGGAAGCTACTCAAGACGGACCATGCCAAATATACTTGAAGCGGCAAGCTTTGACTCACGTTTTAACTGCCGTTATTCTGTAATGTCAGCCTCGTGTTATCTTGATTGGATACTTTCGTCAACAAAAGCCGATGACAAAAACGGCTGCGCTGAAATACTTCCCTTCGATACGGCTTATTCAGCCCCACTTATCGAGGAAATACAGGAATACGAAGAGACCGTGTCCGAAGAAAAAAACGCCGAATTTTTTGAGACTCTTAAGGAAAAATTCGCCTTTGAGTATCCATACAAGTTGTTGAAAAGAGTTCCCGCTAAGCTATCAGTATCCAGACTTTCGCCCGATGTGCTTGACGAAAACGACTCGTCCGTTGATATCTTTGAGCAAAACAGACCTACTCCTGTCCCCGATTTTTTCCTGCCGTCGCTTCAAAAAAGCAGTGCTACAGAGCGCGGAACGGCAACGCACCTGTTCCTTCAGTTCTGCGACTTTGAGTTTGCCGCAAAGCACGGTATAGCACAAACTGTGGATATGCTTACTGAAAAAAGGTTTATAACAAGAGAAATAGCAGATCTCATATACAAGGAAGATCTTGAAAAGCTTATGAAAAGCGAGCTTGCCTCTCAGGTACTTTCCGCAAAGCGTATCATCAGAGAGCAGCGCTTCAATATTCTCTTGCCAACCGCAAGCTTTACCCAAGACGATAAGCTGAGGGAAAGGATCGCCGATGAAAAGATCGCCATTCAAGGAGTTATTGACCTTATCGTTATTGACAGTGACGGCAGACTTTGTCTTTACGATTACAAGACAGACAGACTATCAAAAGCAGAGCTTGCAAATGACGCACTTGCCACCGAGAAAATGAACAAGCTCCACGGCTCGCAGCTATCGTATTACGCAAAAGCCGTGTCCGTTCTGTTCGGCAAAGCCCCCGACAGAGTAGCGGTCTATTCCACGTGTGCCGCAAAGCTTTTTGATATTGAGATGTGTGAGCTGACAATTCCACACGACATTCTTTGACATTTCCCCATGTTGTCACATATCCTTAGAAGGAGGGGATATTCCCTCAATATCAACTAAGGAGAAATTATGGCAACTATAGAAAATTTTGCAACTGTAAGCTACACCTCAGGCGGTGTAGCTGCTACAAAGACCTCAAATGTTGCAGAGATCGAGCTTGAATCATCTTTGCAATTTTCAAAAATTACTTTGGGTACTACATATACCGCTAATACCCCAATTACCTACATTCTTTCCGCATCAAATGAATCTGGTACGGCATTTTCCAACATACGTATCACCGATGATCTCGGAACCTTCACGGAGGACACGACAGAGCTCACTCCCCTAACCTTTATTGAGCCTGCATTGCTTCTCATTAACGGTCAGGACGCTACGGCTCAGCTGACTGTTGACACCTCCGTTCCTGGAAGCTTGACCTTCTCTTTTCCCACTCTGGCACCCGGCGCAACAGCAAATATCATTTACAATGCGCTTCCCAATGAATTCGCGCCTCTTGACTCAAACTCTTGCATAACCAACAGAGCCACACTCACAAGCTGCTCAGAATGCGGCAACGGCTATGCCACGGCAACAGTATGTATAGAAGAGGAAGCTGATATTGAGGTCGTCAAGTCAATGTGTCCTAATCCCGTTGTGTGCGGCGAAACGATAACCTATACCATTCGCATATACAACTATGGCAATATTGATGCGGAGGATGTCCGCCTTTCGGATATCTTCTCTCCCGCTCCCCAAAATATTACTGTCTCTCGTAACGGTGTGACACTCGTAGCTACCGACTACAATTATGTTGACGGCACGCTTACTGTTCCCGCAGAGGGCACGGACGGAGATACAGTTCCCGCCGCTACCTTCACACGCGATGCGGTAACGGGAGAGGTATCCGTAACTCCCGGTGTAGTCGAATACGTTATTACTGGAACTATTTAAGCAAAAAATAAAATACGGCGAACCCCAGCTGGGGGTCGCCGTATTTTTTACGCGTTAGCTTTATTGTAGTTTTCAACTATCTTTGCCGCAATATTGGCGGGAACTGTATCGTATCCGTTTACAGTGTACGCGAAGCTTGCTCTGCCCTGTGTCATTGCTCGCAACGCTATAGGATAGTCAACCAGCTCTGCCTTGGGAGCGATAGCGTGAACTACCGTGTATCCCTTCTTATCCTCAGCGGGATCCATGCCCATTACCGCGCCTCTTCTCTTGTTAAGATCGCCCATTACATCACCCACGAGAGAATCGGGAACAGTGATATCAAGGTCACCAACAGGCTCAAGAAGAACGGGAGCCGCCTGCTCAAGACACTTCTTATAAGCGATGCTTGCCGCTGTCTTGAAGGAAATTTCATCGGAGTCAACGTCGTGATATGAACCATCGTAAAGGTCAGCTGCAAGACCTACCATCGGGAAGCCGGCTATGCCCTTTACCATTGCGTCCTGAAGTCCCTTTTCAACTGCAGGATAGAAGTTCTTTGGAACAGTTCCGCCGACGACGGAAACAGTAAACGTAAGTCCCTCACTCTCAGCGGGAGCAAAGCGGATCTTAACGTGTCCGTACTGACCCGAGCCTCCGTTCTGCTTTTTATGCTTACCTTCAACGTCAACTCTCTTGGTTATCTTCTCGCGGTAAGCTATCTTCGGATCGTTGAAGTTTACGCTTACGCCGAATCTGTTCTTGAGCTTAGCCGCAAGAACTGCCAGGTGCATCTCGCCAAGTCCCGATACAAGCATCTGCTTTGTTTCGGAATTGTTTTCGTACTTAAGAGAAAGATCCTCCTCAATCATCTTTACGATGCTCTGGGATATCTTGCCCTCGTCTTTTGCCGTCGCGGGCACCATTGCCTTTGTATAATATGCGTCGGGATATGTAATGGGAGCGAACTTAAGCTCCTTATTCCATGTCAGTGTATCGTTGGTGTTCGTACTGGTAAGCTTTGCGACCATTCCGATGTCTCCGCAGCAGAGCTCATCGACCTCGGTCTGCTTTTTACCGTTCATAACGTAGATATGCGCAAGCTTTTCACTGTCACCTGTAGTATTGTTCTTCATAAGGAGATCGCGCTTTACCGTTCCGTTGATAACCTTGAAATAAGACATCTTTCCAACAAAGGGATCGGCAACGGTCTTGAACACGAACAATGCGGGCTCGCCTTCGGGAACGATCTCGGACTTGCTTCCGTCCTCAAGCGTCTCTTCCTTCTTTGCCGTATGACGGGGGAATGACTCGGTGATCTTATCGAGCATAGTCCAAACGCCCCAAAGCTTTGTAGCCGCTCCGCAGAACACGGGAACGATCTCGCCGTGGATTATACCCTCATGGACTGCGTTGATAGCCTCCATATGGGTTATCTCCTCGCCCTCGAAGTACTTCATCATGAGATCCTCATTGGTGCTTGCTACCGCTTCCATAAGCATATCGCGATACTTTACGACAGCTTCCTTAGACTCGTTGGGGATAAGCTCAACGCTATGACGGCCGTTAGCGTCAAATACGTGGGCAGACTCGTCTATCAGGTCGATACAACCGGTTACGACTCCGTCCTTTACCATAGGAATGGTTATAGGACAGATATGCTTACCAAAGGTAACGTGCAGGTCGTCGAGAACACGAGCAAATCGTGCGTCGTTATCGTCAAACTTATTGATAAAGAATGCTCTGGGAAGTCCCGCTGCATCTGCGTAATCCCATGCAAGCTCTGTACCTACTTCAATTCCCGCCTTACCGTCAACCACGATAATAGCGCTATCAGCAACGCGTAGCGCCTGACAGGTCTCACCGACGAAATCAAGATATCCCGGGGTATCAAGAAGATTTATCTTAGTATCCTTCCAGGTCATATTCATAACGGACGCCGAAAGTGAAAATCCGCGCTTGACCTCTTCCGCGTCAAAGTCCGATACGGTATTTCCGTCAACGATCTTTCCGAGACGGTCTGTTACTCCCGTTATATAAAGCATTGCCTCAGAAAGAGAGGTCTTTCCGCTTCCCCCGTGTCCGAGCAACGCAACGTTTCTGATCTTTTTGGTTTCTACCATAGCCATTGGCTTTCCTCCTTCTCCGCACTTTTGCGGAAATAACTTTTTATTTTATATTATAGGACGGTATATGCTGTATATCTGTCCAAAATATTAAAAATATTATATTTATTATACAATATTTTGTTTATTTTTTCAAGCAGTTTTCTTGTATTTTTTCAATGGCACATGTAGAAATATGTGCTTTGTTTTTGTGCATTTTATCCAAGAAACGATCTTTTAAATAAACAAAACTGACACCTCTTAAAAAGTGATGTCAGTTCCTTGCTTAAATATTAATATTTCCTATTACTTTGGCAGCTTTAACGAGAATATCTGAGAACGTTGCTGTCGGTTTCTCGACCGTGGCGAGAGGAGTATTAAAGTACCTCCGTCGAATCTCTGCCTTTCCCTCAATGATTACTTTCTTATCTAAAAGCTCATTGTTCTCTACAGATTTTTTTACTTCGGAATACAATAATTTCATCTCGGGAATATATAAGCATTTTGCGTTCTCATAAATACCCGAACGACAGTAATAACACTCTGAATTTTCCTTTAAGGTTTGCTCAAAGTTTGGATTGGTTTCTGTCACATCGCGCAGTTTAGCAAGCGAGGCAAACATGGAATAATCATCGTGCGTACCAAGAAGGTCTGTCAAAAGCCCCAAAAGTCTCTCGCTGATACGCATAACACCATCAAGCTCTTCTGTCTGAGCTCCTGCGGCATACAGATATTCCACATAAAGAATCGCGGTATTGATATAACGCGCAATTATAGTCCTCGCTATATCGTACATATCTCGCTCGGTCATTTTATCTACCACTGTAAGTTTTGACAAACGGATCAGTATGTGTGCCGCCGTATCCTTATATTTAGCCGCCAGTGCTGCTTTGCCCTTGTATTCTCCTGCTTTATCATTTTCAAAATTTGCCCTTTCAATAATATCGGTAAAAATATCGTGGGTCGTCTGCTGACGTTCCTCGTCAATACTCCATGCTGCGAGCTGAACGATCGGCAAAAAGCTATGCCATATATCAGAAATTTCCGCCACAAGCTCTGAGGGATATCGGTCACGGCAATAGCGGTCAACTTGCTCTTCAAGGCTCGGCGTTTCTCGTTCCCATGCGTTATAAGCAAAGTATTCAAGTGCAAAAGTATCACTGTGAGATAGTTCAGGCCATATGATCATTCCCTTACACATCGGATCGTCCTTTGCAAGCTTTAGACGCTCGTTTGTCAACTCGTAAAATCCACGGATCTCCGAGTCAGGCTCATAGCCGACGAACATACCAAACATCCACGGAAATTTGTTCAGTACCCCCCAATTTGTGAAGTTATTGTCCTTAGTAGTATCAGACGTGTAGTCTAATATTATTGACTGGCTTGGATCTAATTCCAAAACAAGATCCCGTACCTCCTCAGGAGAATAGTGCTTCCACAGATCCCAGCTCGAGATCAGCAAAGGCGAGTTAGGATAATTCTCTTTTACATATGTGGCAATTTTTCGATAAACGTATAGCTTCATTCTCCTGTTTAGCTCACGGTCATCGGAATATAAGCGCTCGCCAAGCCCTATGGTATGGAACATTTCAGAGCTTCCATACTCCTTGATATGGGTATCGGTAAGCTTGCAATAATTGTCAAAATCCTTTCTGTTACGCACGTCCCACACAAAGCCCGTAAGATCTCTGTAGTAGTCATTGCTTTGAGGCAGAAAATTCGGTTTTGCCTTGTTGATAAAATCAAGCGGTGTGCGTGAATACCAATGGGACATAGTTCCGCAGTCTTCCGGGTGAATAAGATCACGTTCAAACGCGTACTGCAATATCTTTTTCCTTAGCTCTCCGCGGTATTCCAACGACCAGAACAACGTCCTGTCATTAAATCCCTGACCTGCTTCGGGAAGTCTTTGGTCTCTGTCAGGATAAGAAACAATGTCGGGAAAAGCCTTTTGGAAAAGATCGTCCATTCCAATACGGAGCATAAAAAGATTAAGTCTCTTTTTCAGCAACCAATCAATTTCTCGCGTCCAATCCTCAAAGCTCCAGTGCTCTGCCTGAAACCTATGTAAAGAACGGTGTGCAAAATACCGTATGCCTCTATAATCAAATCTTGGAGATTCAACAATATTTATACCACTCCGAGGAAGCTCTGTTTTCTCAATTCGGTCACCGTCCCAGAACCACCGACACCCACAAAACAAATCAAAATAACGGTAGACTGCATATATCGTTGCGCGCGGTCGACCGCCAACAAGAAATGTAAAGCATCTTCCGTCTATATTTACTGTTCTTATACAGTAATCGTCGGTACAGTAACGAATACCAAAGCCTTCCGTTCGGTTTTCAAGATAAATTTTTGCAGTCACCGAATTGACTGCGTCGTTTCCTATCAAGACCGTAAGATCTGCCACAACCTTATAATTTGAGTACTCATCATCAGTCACTGTCTGTACGCTTACACCTGCAACCTGCTTTGCCAGAGACGCAAACGTCTTTGCCGCAATTTTATAAGCACTGTGAGCTGCTGCAGGATAAACTGCTACAACATTCATCACATCGTTCCTCCAACCTATTACAATTTTACAGCCTTACCCGTAGAAATACTCTCATATACGGCGTTCATAGCCTTGATGGTATTTTTGTGCCAGCCTATATTTATCTTGGGCAGGCGCTTTGTCTCTATATTTTCAACAAATTCGTCGATAAGTCCCACCCATTCATCAAAATAGGCGTACTGTACCGTATATTTATTTTCGGGAGAACCGTTATGATAGGTATTAGGTCCGAAGCAGTCGGTAAACATACTGCCCTCGTCTCCGTGTATCACAAGGTTTACCTCCATTCTCTTGGGGAACACTTCCCAGCCTGGCGCGGGAACTTTAATTCTGTTTTCCGCTCTTGACCAGCTTGGGTCAAGTGAGAATATGACGCCATTCTTCATTCTTCCCACAACGGCAAGCATATCCTCCTCCTCGATATCATGACGCATATTTGGCGCTACCTTTGCGAATATAACATCAAATTCGCTATTTGTTACTTCTCTTATCATATCAAAAATATGAGGGTGGTCACAAAGCGCACCGCCACGGAACTTCTCATGTCCTTTCTTGATAGGGACACGTTTGCCGTAGCTCTTTTCGGGAACACCCTGCCACGGGAATGCCCATACGGGAGAAAGGGTGATATTCGTCGCATTAAAGGCGTCTGTATCTCCGACTGCCTTATTCTTTATAAGCTCCTTCATACGCATGACAACAGGATTGTAGTGAAGCTCAAGCTCGATCTGGAATGTAATTCCACTTTCCGAGACAAGTCTTTCCATCTCCGCATATTCAGCCATATCGAAGGTGGGTATCTTCATGGAAAGAACGTTTATCTTTCTCTCGGCACAGAGCTTTACCTGTCTGAGATGCTCGGAGTTCTCACTTGCAAGGACTACCGCTTCTATTTCGGGATGGGCGTCAAGCATTGCCTCGTCGGAGTCATAACACGGTATTCCCTGCACGCTTCTGAGGAATATTTCCTTAACATCTTCATTCGCTGTGGAAACGGCTATCCATTCGAGCTTGGGGTTGTTCTTAAGAACGTCATAATATTTTCTCGTATGACCGTGTGTCATACTCATCATAGCAATTTTCAGTCTTTTCATTTTATGCCTCCACCTTTACGTTTTCCATGGTTTCAAGAGAAGCCTTTGCGGCAGCTACTACCTTCTGTATATGTATCCATTTGTTTGCATTTGATTTCTGAACATCAACATTCTTAGCCACAGCAAATGCGTTTCTTATAGTATTTATCTCGATTTCGGAATAGCCATACAGCTCCGCATCCGTATCCATAAATGCCTGTTCCTTTTTGCCGAATACGTAAATAGAATCCTGAGGCATCTGAGTATCAACAACTCTGTCGCAACCCACACCGTTGTCTGTAATTATCTCGTGCTTGTCAATATCCCGCTGACCGTCATCCAGCGTTGAGCCAAGCTCGATGGTACATACGCAGCCGTTTTCTGTTTCAGCAATACAGTTCATGGTGTTTTTTCCCGCAATAGCGAATATCTCTTTTACAGTAGAGTTTACCGTAAACTCCAAAATTCCTATCTCTCGGGCAAGAAGCGCAAACAGGTCGCTTCCTTTTTTAGCGGTATGTCCTATACGATAGGTACACATATTTCCGAGTCTGCCTGTTACAACGAGATTGCGAAGCTCAATAATACGCCTGTCGCTCTCCCAAGGCAAAACGGGAATATTCTTTCCGTCAACGGTGACCGTTTCTCCCTTTTCTGTCAACACTGCCTTTGCAGAAACAGAATATTTTTTCAAAAGCAGATCTAATCCTTTTTGCATTTTTATCTCCTTATAGCATTTTAATTCTTGGACTGTATTTCTCTAAATACGCCGCATTCTTTTGGTCTCCGCCCGGTGTATTTGCGCTTGACCAGCAAGGCGCCTTGATGCCACGGCGCTGACATTCCTTAACACACTCGATCTCCATCATATGCGCAATGTAAAAATCCACTATGTTTGATATGGGCGCTATTGGTGTTTCAAAGCCTTCCACCTCGATAACCGCATCTCCTACGGGATTGAAGTCGTCAATACAAACGTCCGCATAATCAAACAGATTTGTCTTGTTTGGGTGGCGTATAAAGTGATCCTCGGGCATTTCATTTTGCCAATAGCTTGAGGACACCGCAACTATTTTTGCCCCCGCCTTCTTAGCCTCCATAACGGCATCTATCGTGGCGGGATTTATGCCGATATTGTGGAACACGATAAGAAGATCGTCCTTCTTAAGCTTATAGTATTTCATAATTGCCGAGCCGTAGTTTACCGTTCTTTCAAGCTCAAGATATTTCAATGCCTGATTGAATACAGTCAGTCCGTTTTCCGCGATAGGATTGATATTTGCAAGACCTCCCGCTCGGAAAAACATCTCTCCCATACAAAGCGTGGTATGTCCGCCGCCTCCGTACACGTTTATAAGTCTATCCTGCTCTATCGCGTCTGCCATAAGGCTCGCAGCTTTCTTTATGTTTTCGCCTTGCGTTTGATTTACCTTTTCTAAATTATCAATGATCTTATTAAAATACGTTCTATCCATTTCCGTCCTCCATAAATTTTATTTTTTCAGAACTCTCTTGTAGTTCTCGCCAATTCTATCCCATAGCTTGATAGGATCGGGAGCCTGTACGCTCGTTCCGAGACCGCCCCGGTAGGTCCACGTTGCAAGTCTGTCAACACCCATACTCTCGTACAGGTCTACTGTCCTATCTATCTGCGAAAAATCCTCGGGCTGAGCATTGTAGCCCATGAGCCAACGCTCGGACTGCTTTCCGTATTTTTTCGCGATCCGCACTGTTCTTTCGCTGATCTCCTTAAAGAAGCTTTCGGGTAGCGACCAATTTATTATGGTGGTTGAAAATACGTCAAAGTACGGACAAGCTGCAACCATCTCCCAGTTGTCGTAGCCGCGAAGCTCGGTAACATAATATGTATTCTTTGTAGCGTGTACACAACAGGTTATCTCAAGATTGGGATCTACCTCCTTGAGTGCCTTGGAGCAATCCGCAAGAGTCTTGAGTGCCTCGCGCCATCTGAACTGCTTAACGTCGTCGTTCATGAATTTTGGCATTTCATATCCGTAATATTCCTCGAATTTTTTCATACATTCGGGACATCTGCATGCCCAATCGTCACCCGCACCACCCGTTATCGAAGCATATGCCTTGGGATAGGCGTAGTGAGGCTCATCCCAGAAAAATCCGTCGACCTCGGTCTCTCTTGCAAGCTTCAGGCAAATATTTGTGAAGTAGTCACGGAAAGCATTGGTATTAAAGCAAGCGGCATTCAGTACCTCACCTGTATAAGCGGATACCTGTCTGTGATGGATATTGTTTTGAAGAAATAAGCTCACCTGCTCTCCGCCGAAATATTTACCGATCCCCCACATATCCGCAATACAACGAAGTCCTACCTTGTGGGCGGTTTTTACGATATTGTTGATGTTTGGAAACCAAAAATCCATATCGAACTCGGTTATTGCAAGAATAACAGTGTCGCATCCGTGCTCCTTCATTTCCGTAAAATCTTTTTCTGCGTGTTCCACATAATTAAAGCCGTAGTAGCTTACCGCCGTGTGTTTGATGGACATATCATATCCTCCTTGCATTTATTAGATCAGCCATTTTAGAATTTGGCTTGGTTGAATTATACCACGATTAAATGAATTAGTTAATGCACATTTCCAATCGTTATTTACACTTTTCCGAACACCGCCTTGACAAATATACAAATTCGTGATACAATCGGTATAGCTTGATATTGCAAGCACTTAAGCGAGCACCGCAAAGCGTAATTATTCTCACAAAATCCTGATTCAAAAAAATTACATGCACAAAACAAAATCATATATACATAAAACACAAGACTTTTCTTTCCATGATCAATGAAAGGAGATCGAGGTGCTTATCTCGACAAACTAAGATGTTTTTTAATTGTGAAGATATGTCCATCAACATACTCGGCGTTTTTAAGCTTAATTGGTATAAGAGAGATAAATGCTCTCGCTCTCGTCCGTTTCATGCTCTTTCATTCCGTATTCGCGGAAATTCCACGATGATCTCATTAGATGGCTCACAGATCCAATTCAAAACCAACGACATTGCTTTTGTACCTGCCATGCACCTATACAGACAAAAGGCTCTTCAAGAGGAGCTTTACGTTATTCATTTTACCTGCGATCAAATAACCGAAACCGAAATAAAAAAGCTCAGCCCAAAGCGTCCCGAGAGCTTTGAACGCTTATTTGCGGATATTTATGAGGCTTGGTCAAAAAAACAACAGGGATACATATATGAATGTAAATCCAAGCTATATAAGATCATATTCAAAATGGAATGTGATTGGAATGATCAAAAAATTCTCTCCACAAACGATAAGATCTCAGAAGCCGTAGAATACATACACGACCACTTCACCGATCATTCGCTCACAGTGGAATATCTTGCGCAGTCTTGCGGAATGAGTGATACATACTTCAGAAAGATCTTTCTCTCCATTTTTGACACGACTCCGCTGAAATATATAAATCAACTTCGTATGAAGCATGCCGACGAATTGCTTCGTTCCGATTACTATACCATAGAAGAAATATCGGAAATATGCGGATTTAATAACATAAATTATTTCAGTCGATTTATAAAAAAGCAAACAGGATATTCTCCCTCTGTTTACCGTCAGCATATGAAAGACCGAATATAAACAAAATGTAAAAAATATGATAAGTGGCGGACAAGCAAAAATATGCTCTCCGCCACTTTCAAAAAATAAAAAACGCGAGTTGTCCATTCACTCGCGTTTTTTGCATACCCGTTTTTATGTTCAAGCGGAACGGCATATGCCTTTCCGCCACGGCTTCAAATAATTATATATAAATTATTCCTTACTGAGCGTTCTTCATTGCTTCGAAGCAAGCGCTGCAGTAAACAGGTCTGTCGTTAGAGGGCTGGAAGATAACCTTTGCCTCGCCACCGCACTTTGCGCATACAGTTGTGAAGTACTCTCTGGGAGCTCTTCCTGCATTCTTCTTTGCGTCGCGGCAAGCCTTGCAGCTCTTAGGCTTGTTCATAAAGCCCTTCTCTTTGTAGAATCTCTGCTCACCAGCAGTAAATACGAATTCGTTTCCGCAATCCTTACATACCAGAGTTTCGTCTACAAATTCCTCTTCAGTCTCAACGCCGACTTTTACTTCTTCGTTCATTGGTTTTACCTCACTTTGTGATTATGAATTGTTTTTGTGCTCTGTTTCTCAGCTTATGGACTGTTCTGAGGACAGGCTTTATCTGATCGGTTTCCCGTATCATTCAAGATTATATTGGAGATCTATTGGAGCCGAGCTCTCAGCTTTTTTCGGATCCTGTATATGGCATTACTTATTGATCTTTCATCTTTATTCAAAAGTTGTCCGATCTCCCTCGCGGTCCTTCCGGACATATACATCTGCCACACACGGTATTCAAACTCAGAAAGATTTCCTCTTATGACCGAATAAAGCGATTTCAAGCTTTCCTGTTCCAAAACTCTTAAGGATGGGTCCTCCGAATCGTTTGCAAACAATCCATCGTCAGATGTCTCTGAAAGCCTTTCGGCTCTTCTCTTCTTCAAAATCCGAAGCTGTGATATCAAAGCGTTTGATATGCAGATCTTTGCATACAGACCAAACTCAACCTCATGTTGATCCATGTCATAAGTCAATATGGCATTGTAGAATACGACCGTTGCCTCCTGAACAAAATCCTCTCTGTACAAGCTATACACATCGTCTCCAAGGCAATTTGCCACCGACGACTCTATAAGAGGATTATATTTCTTAAGAAGCATTTCAAACGCCTGACTGTCTCCTTCTCTTACCGAGGAGATAAGACTGTGCGTATCGTGATCATTAGTAAATCCGTTCATGCTTCCTCCGACACACAGTTATAGCTACATTCATACCACTAACTATTATTATATCATGATTTTACATAATGTCAAGGGTATTTTTAAAAAAACTTTTGTAAAATATTGATGAAAATTGCGGTGCTTGTCGATATTAACCATAAAATGCGTTCATTTTTTGGTAATAATTCACACCGTAATTAATTTTCACTTAATTAAACTTAATTAAATATATAGTTTACGTTTCCCGACAGTAATGCAAGCACTCCTTTATACAGTGCTTCGGGTCTCTCATAGAAGTTTTCCTTCATTCTCTTTGCCCTGTCGTAGGAATCAACGATTATGGTCTGAGAAAACATGCACTGTCCGTTCTCGCTGAAGCTGGTATCTATTTTATATCTTCCGTCCTCAGTCTTTTCTATGTCAAATTTTATTGACACACCTCGCTTTTTAAAATCAAGATATCTGAGAGCGGCACACAGAGATTTGTCAAGTATGCTGGAAAGTATATCACTCTTAAGCTCACTTGCCACTATCCTTCCGTTATCGGTTATGCGGTATTTCTCCTCTCCGTCCTCCTCTATCCTTTCAACAAGCCCCGTATCCAGCAACGAGTTAAAGGCGACGGCAAAATCAAGATACATCACGTAGTCCGTTTGCATGACTATATCGTTGATGGTTACAAAATCCAAGGGATAATTTATATTCTGCATGAGATACAGAACAAATATTTTTACGTTATTTATGCTTCCTATTGCTGAACTCATTGGTTTACCTCCATAAGGTCTGTGCGGTCCTTAACTTTCAACTTAGATAATTTTATCATATTTTTTATTTTTTTTCAATAACTATTTGCAATTTCAAGAAAAATGTGGTATTATATTATATATACTCTTTTTTGAAAGGCTGAAATCACATGATAAACATTGCTTTACTTGGATTCGGTGTTGTCGGAAGCGGCACTGCCGAGGTATTGACTGAAAACAAGGCCCTTATTGAAAGGCGGCTTGGCTGCGAGTACAATATAAAATATATTCTCGATCTCAGAGAATTTCCGAACAGTCCATTTGCGGACGTTATAGTGCACGATTTCGATACTATCCTTAACGACAAGGAAGTAACAGTAGTTGCCGAAATGATGGGCGGTTCTCACCCCGCCTATGATTTCACCAAGGCGTGTCTCTTGGCGGGTAAGAACGTGGTAACATCTAATAAAGAGGTCGTCTCCACATTCGGAGTTGAGCTTTGCCGCCTTGCAAGAGAAAACGGTGTCAGATATCTCTTTGAGGCAAGCGTTGGCGGTGGTATTCCTATAATCCGTCCTCTTATCAACGATCTTTCCTCCAATAAGATAAACAAGATAAGCGGTATTCTTAACGGTACTACCAACTATATACTTACCTCCATGCGTGACAATGGCGCTTCCTTTGCGGACGCCCTCAAGACCGCTCAGCAGCTTGGATATGCTGAGGCTAATCCCTCAGCTGACGTTGACGGAATAGATGCGGCAAGAAAGATAGTTATACTTGCGGCTCTCGCCTCGGGCAAGCTTATCGATCCCAAGACAATATATACTGAGGGCATAACCAAGATAACTCTTGAGGAAACCGCTCTCGCTCAGCTCTTCGGATATACAATAAAGCTTATCGGTCACACGGAGATCGGCGAGAACGGACTTGTTGCTATGGTATCTCCCAGAATGGTTACCTCTTCTAATCCCCTTTGCAGAATAGACGACGTGTTTAATGGGGTACTTGTTGACGCAAACATGGTCGGTGAGGTAATGTTCTACGGCCCCGGTGCAGGCAAGCTTCCCACCGCAAGCGCCGTAGTGGCTGATATTATTGATATTATTGCCAACCGCGATGCCGATCCCAAGCCTATCGTATGGGAGCAGGCAGAGTGCGGTGATCTTGGAGATTTTTCAGAATACGCCTGCCGCAGAATGTTTATTTTCAACGGCACAGATATCCCCGCGGGTATGCCCGAGGGTACGGCAAAGGTGCACGGCAGCATGTGCGCTTTGGTGACTGCTGAGGCTATAAGCGAAAAGCAAACCGCGGAGCTGGTCAAGACGCTCGGCGATAAGCTTGCATCGGTTTACAGAGTGCTTTAATATCCACCGACATACAAAAGGACACGGAATGCGTTTGCATTCCGTGTCCTTTTATTGTATTTTTCTGATTACCATTAGTCAACTATTGCCTGTATCTTTGTTCCAAACGGGGCCCAACCGTAACTGCTTCGATAAGCTTCCACCAATTCAGCAGGAACGTAGATAGCAGTCATTCGCTCATAAGTATTATCCATAGCGTGCATCGGCGGAGAAGGATAATCAAGCACTGTCGAGCTTCTTATCGTCATAGTTGTAAGGCTATGGCAGCCGTAAATTGCGCCTCCTCCAATTGACGTAACGCTTTCGGGAATATCCAAACTGCTAAGTGAGCTGCAGTCCTGGAACGCACTGCCGCCTATGCTCGTAACTGTATTCGGAATAACTATCTTTGTGATCCTATAACACTGCTTAAAGGCAGCACCAGCAATCGCAACGACCTTGTCGCCCGCGGGAGAGGTAGCAGGAATTACTACGACCGTATCCTCACATGTTCCTATTCCGGTTACATTACAGGTTCCGTCTTTATTTGATGTGAACTCCAAGCCCACGCTATCCTCGACGGGAATATCGACAGTACCGCCCTGAAGTACTTTACCAAGAGTTGCCCAACCACTGTCGGCAACATACTGAGAAACCAAAGCCTCGGGAACGTATACTCCCTTCAAAGAAGTACAGGTATCAAATTGATAATTGTAGTCAAGCATTGCTTTTGCTTCAATAGTTACGGTTTCCAGTGCTTCACAGTTTCTAAAGACACACTCTTCAAAGTTTTTCAGAGCTTCGGGGAGGACTACGGATTTAAGACTCTTGCAACCATCAAAAGCATATCCGCCTATGGTAATCAGACTCTTTGGGAAAGTAATATCGGTAAGCCTCTCACAGGAATAAAACGCCTCTTTTCCAATCTCCGTAACGCCCTCGGGAATAGCGAGCTGAGCAAGTGCTTTGCACTCATAAAACGCATACTTTTCAATAGTCTTAACGCTGCTTGGTATCTCTACGTTGACAAGAGCATCGCAATTGGAAAACATACCGTAGCAAACGGAGGGAATTCCATTTCCAAGCTTAGCACTTTTCAAAGCGGTACATTCGTAGAACATTTCATTTCCAAGCTCCGTCACCGTTCCGGGAATGCTTATCTCCGTAAGGGACGAGCAGTAAGAAAACGCTCCCTCTCCAATAGCCGTTATACCGTTTCCAAGCGAAACGCTCGCAAGCGCCTTACAGTTTTTGAAGGCATTGTATCCAATCGTAGAAGCACCTTCCCCTATTGATAACGCGGTAAGCTTTCCATTGCCTGCAAACGCATTGTTTTTGATCGTGCTATTGCCGTTTCCAATAGAAACCGTGCTCAATTCGGGACATTCATAAAAAGCATCATTTCCAATCGTAATATTACCGTCACCTATCGAAACAATATTAAGATTATCGCACCCTTGGAAAGCACCGTAATCAATAGTTACGTTGCCGCCCATAATAACTGCTTTTTTCAAATTTGAGCAGAAATTAAATGCCTTTTCACCGATGTGTGTAACGCTTTTTGGTATCCATACTTCTGTTATATCATTGTTCAGTGAAAACGAATAATCTTCTATCTCTGTATAACCTTCGGGAATTACAAGAACCGTGTCCTGACAGTCTCCTATACCGACAACGATAACGTTACCGTCACGATCCATGGTTGTACTCAAGTTCTGAGACTGCGCTGTGGGATAGTAACTGGAATCGACCGCAGAGCAAGCCGTACACAGTCCGTCCTTATAGGTGTGCGCAGCCTTCGGCACAGTCTCCGTTGCCATGACCGCACCGCAGGAGCAGAGCTGCTGACGCTCGCCTTCCTTGGTACACGTAGCTTCCTTTGTCACACTCCATTCACCGCCTACGCAGGTATGCGGTTGATCTTCGGAGCCTGACTGACCGTTATTGCTTGCTTGACCGCTCGAGTTGGATTGACCGCCTTGCGCGTTATTTGCACCGTCCGTTGATTTGTCGCAGGCGACAATAGACAAGCACAAAAGAAGTGCCACGATAAGTGATAATGCTTTTTTCATTGTAGTAATACCTTCCTTTAATTAATTTTATCTCTTATTTCTGAATTTATCTATCATATCGTGCTTGATCTGCCACAGCTTTTCGGAAAGGTCAACGTAGTAATTATGAGGATTATTAAAGCGTCTTACCTCGTCCCACATGCCCTCTATCTCCTGCACGCAGTGCTCTTTGATCTCCTCAATGGTAGGAAGCTCGTAGACCTGCTTTCCGTTTTTAAACACAGGAACCAAAAGCTCAGTTGCGGTAAAGTTCTCAAGAACCTTGCGCTTCCATGTATGCTGAGGATCGAATATCTCAAGAGGCTTTGTATCGTCGATCTGCTCGTCGTAAACGCACAGAAGATCCGCCTCCGCTTTTCCCGCCTCTCTTCCGCGAAGTCTGTAGAGCTTCTTGAAATGGGGGGTCGTTATCTTGCCAACGTTTTCACTGATCTTTATTTTTGGAATTACAGTGCCGTCGGCGCTTTCTATTGCACATACCTTATACACACCGCCGAACACGGGATCGCTCTTTGCCGTTATAAGCCGCTCTCCTACTCCAAAAGCGTCGATCTCCGCCCCCTGTCTGATAAGCTCACGAATAATGTATTCGTCCATGGAGTTGGATACGACTATCCTACATTCGGTAAGTCCCGCATCGTCCAGCATTTTTCTGATCTTCTTGGTAAGATAGGTGATATCACCCGAGTCAAGTCTTACTCCGCACTTGGTTATTCCCTTGGGAAGCAAAACCTCTTTAAATGCGCGTATTGCGTTTGGAACTCCGCTTTCGATAACGTTGAAGGTATCAACGAGCAACGTGGCGTTATTGGGATATATCTCGCAGTAGGTCTTAAACGCCTCGTATTCGCTATCAAACATCTGTACCCACGAATGAGCCATAGTCCCGCCCGCGGGAACACCGTATGCTTCGTCGGCAATGGTGCATGCAGTTGAATTGACACCGCCGATATACGCAGCTCTCGCGCCGAGTATAGCCGCATCCGAGCCCTGAGCGCGTCTTGAGCCAAACTCGCTGACTGCTCTTCCCTTCGCCGCACGGGTTATCCTTGAAGCCTTGGTAGCGATAAGCGATTGGTGATTTATCATCATGAGAACGTAAGTCTCGATAAACTGCGCCTCGATAACGGGAGCGCGCACTATCATGAGCGGCTCGCCCGGGAACACAACTGTTCCTTCGGGGATTGCCCATATATCTCCCGTAAATTTGAAGTGCCCGAGATATTCGAGAAAGTCCTCAGAAAAAACTCCTTTTTCTCTGAGATATTCGATATCCTCATCATCAAAGCGAAGATCGTTGATATATTCCACTATCTGCTCAAGCCCTGCCGCGATGGCATATCCGCCGTTATCGGGGTTGTCGCGATAAAACACGTCAAAATATACGATCTTATCCTTGATACCGCAAGTAAAGTAGCCGTTTGCCATGGTAAGCTCATAAAAATCGCAAAGCATGGTCAAATTTCTTTTAATGTCCTTCATTTTTCCTCCATATTATTAAACTTTCTTAAAAATTTTAAAATAAGTATTGTAATTTTCACGATTAAAATGTATAATATTTCTATAATATTATTTCATTTCCGAAAGGATATTTTTTATGAAACACGGTTTTGTAAAGGTTGCCGCCGCTACACCTTATGTAAGTGTGGCTGACTGTGAGAGCAATCTTTCTCGTATCATCGGTCTTGTAAAGCAAGCAGAGGCAGAAGGCGCACGCCTTGTGGCTTTCCCTGAGCTTTCGCTGACAGGAAGCACCTGCGGAGATCTGTTTTTCTCCGACACGCTCCTTAACGCCGCAAGAGACGCTCTTTGCAATCTGCTTTTTCAAACAAAAAATTCCGATACAATTATTATAATAGGTTTTCCACTCGTTGTCAATGATAAACTTTATAATTGTGCCGCTTTTTGTCAAAAAGGACATATATTGGGTATTGTTCCAAAGACTGTTTTGTCAAATAGCAGAGCCACAGACGATCTTCGCTACTTCTCCTCCTACACAGGAAACAATATTGAGATAAAGATAGGCGAGCACTCTGCCGTTTTCGGAACGCGTCAGATATTTGCATGTAATAGCATGCCCTCGCTGAGGATAGGAATTGAAATAGGAAGCGAGGCTTACGCGCCTATTTCCTCCGCCGCAGTCGCATACGCAAATGGGGCTACACTGGTTGTCTCTCCCTTTTCCGAGTGTGAGACGGTGGGCGCGGGGGAATACCGCAGAATGATGACTACGTCTTTCAGCGCACGTCAAAGATGCGGATACATCCACGTGGGAAGCGGGGACGGAGAATCAACAACCGACGGAGTTTTTGGCGGATACCGTTCTATAATCGAAAACGGAAAGGTACTCGCTGAGGCTGGGGCATTTGAAGCAAGCTGTGACGGTCTTACAGTTTCCGAGCTTGATATGGAGATAATTTCGGGAGAACGCCGCAAGGCAGCGTACTCGTGCCCTCCATCCGAGGAATACACCGTCAGCACATTTGATCTTGAAATGCGTGAGACGTCACTGACGAGAAGGATCGCCCCATTCCCATTTATTCCCGAAAACAACTCCGAGCGCTCGGCAAGATGTGACAAGATCCTTACAATACAGGCAAAGGGACTGGCTCAGCGCATAGAGCGCGCATACGCCAAGACCTGTGTTATCGGTATATCGGGCGGACTTGACTCCTGCCTTGCCATTCTCGTTGCCGCCAAGGCTATGGATATTCTCGGCAGACCGAGAGACGGTATCGTTGGCGTTACTATGCCCTGCTTCGGCACGACCAAAAGAACGAGATCCAATGCCGAGATACTTTGCGCCGAGCTTGGTGCTCAGCTGAGATGCGTAAATATAGGCGATGCGGTGAAGCAACATTTTGCTGACATAGGTCATGACGAAAACGACCACAACGTAGTATATGAAAACGCTCAGGCACGTGAGCGCACTCAAGTGATAATGGATATAGCTAACATGGAGAACGGACTCGTTGTAGGAACGGGAGATCTTTCCGAGCTTGCTCTTGGCTGGGCTACCTACAACGGCGACCACATGTCCATGTACGGAGTAAACGGCGGAGTACCCAAGACGCTTATCAGGTATATCGTCGGTCACTGTGCGGACGAGGCTGAAGAAAAGGGACAGAAGGGTCTTGCGGCGGTACTCAGAGACATACTTGATACCCCCGTCAGCCCTGAGCTTCTTCCTGCCGATAAGGACGGCAATATCGCTCAAAAGACCGAGGATCTGGTAGGTCCTTATGAGATACACGATTTTTATATATTCAATATGCTGAGATACGGCTTTTCGCCCGACAAGCTATACAGAATGGCGAAGGTGGCATTTGCGGGAAGATACGACGACGAGACACTGCTCAAGTGGCTGAAGAGCTCTGCGAGAAGATTTTTCGCGCAGCAGTTCAAGCGCTCGTGCCTCCCCGACGGACCTAAGGTCGGAACTGTCGGAGTTTCTCCCAGAGGAGATCTGAGAATGCCGAGTGACGCCACTGCAGCGGAATGGCAAAGGATAATAGATAAGCTTTAAAAGCACCGTAATATTAAAGTTTTAGCCCGCCTAAAAAAGGCGGGCTAAAACTTTAAATATTTTGGGACGAAATTATTTAGAAGAGCTTGCTATCAGGTTTTCTATATCCTCGTAAAGAGCTTTGTATTCCTGCTCTCTCTGCTCCCTTATATCAAACAAATATCCTTTGCTTCCCTTGGCTACGTAAATACTGTCCTCTTTCATGTAAATACTGAATGCCTCTCCGTTCTCGGAAAAGCTCAGCCTTACGTCCCAGAAGCCCGTGTCGCCCTTTAGTACCTTCTGATAGGACACCTTTTCAGCTACGTAAGCAAGCCTCTCTCCAAATTTCTCCGCCTCTTCTCCAGTCAGCGTTACTTCCCCACCTGTGGTAAGTATATCCCCCTTATACAAAGGATCGCTTATGACGATAAGTTTACTTTCCTCTAATTCCCCGATCGACTGAGAAAGCTTTATTCGCCCTGCTATCATGTCGCCTAAGAAAAATACAAACAGCATGGCTATTACGAATATACCGCATATAATAAGCGTTACCGTCATGGCAAGCCTTCCGCTTGCTCTACCCTGCGCTTTTTTCATAATGCCTCCTATTTTGCCGCTCTCAGCGAGTTAAGAACGGCTATGACTGCCGCCCCTACGTCCGCTACGATAGCTAACTCTATGGGAATGTCTATCCTAAGATATGCAAGTATTATTCCCGCTATCAGCACGCCTGCCTTTATCCCGAGAGACAAAGCTATGTTTGCGTTAGCAACTCTTGACGTCTTTCTCGCTATGGAGATCGCCGCGTTTATTTTCTCGGGGGAATCGTCCATAAGAACTACGTCGGCACTCTCAACGGTAAGAGCCGAGCCGCAGCCTCCCATGGCTATACCTACGTCCGACGCCGCAATAACGGCAGAATCGTTAAGACCGTCACCGCAATATGCCACACAGGCACTTTGCTTTTTGCAACGTTCTTCTTTGATCATCCTTTCAAGAACCGAAAGCTTTTCGTCGGGAGCACAGGCGCTATAGTATTCGTCTATCCCTGCCTCGTCACACGCCACTCTTACAGATTCGGACGCGTCTCCGCTTACCACTGCAACACGCTCCACTCCAAGAGCTCTCATGCGCTCAACGGCGCTCTTGGTCCCGTCCTTGAGATGAGATGAAAATTCAAGTCTGCCAAGCAGCACGCCCTCTCTTGCTCCGTATATCGCCGTGGTCTTACTCTCCTCGGCATCAATGCCATTTTCCTTCATAAGCCTTGCGTTTCCGAAAAGCACTCTTTGTCCATCTACCGTACACACTACGCCCCTTCCGCTTATATTTTCAACGCTCTCAGCGTGATGTTTTCCGCATGCGTTTACCGCCTCGCAGAAGGATACTGCCGCGGCGTGCGGACTATGCGTAAGCACCGTTCGGGCAAGCTCCATAAAGCTTTCCTCGCTCATATCCGAAAGCATGTTCACACCGTCAAAGGAAAGACCCGCCTCGGTGATTGTTCCCGTTTTGTCAAGAGCAATGCAGCTTATTTTCGATACCTTATCCATGATCTCGCCGCCGCGGAATACTATTCCTCTTCTTGCGGCACTGCCGATGCCCGCAAAGTAGGTAAGCGGAACAGAGAGAACGAGCGAGCACGGGCAGGACACAACAAGCACCATTATGGCGGTCCTCAGCCATTCGGACACGTTGCCCGTAATAAGAGCACCTACAACAAATACAAGAAAAGCAACGCCAAAGGCAATAGGAGTGAAAACAGACGCAAAGCGCGTTATCTTTTTCTCTGCCGAGGATTTTCTTCTGCTCGCTTCCTCAACTGCCTTACGCAATCTGAACACCACCGAGTTCTCGTACTCCTTCGTCACTCTTAAGGTGACCGAGCCCTCATTCAGCACCGATCCGGAGGGACACTCCACTCCCTCGTAAAGCTCAAGAGGCTTTGATTCACCTGTGACCGACGAGGTATCAGCACTACCGCCTCCCTCGCATACCACACCGTCAATGGGAAATCTTTCTCCCGCACGAACGAGAATAAGCTCTCCGACGGATACCTCCTCGGGTCTTATTTTTATCGCTTCTCCGTTTCTTACTGCATTGGCATATTCGGGCGTTATTTCCATAAGCTCGGAAATACTGTGCTTTGATCTTGCGTATGCCCCTGAAGATATGGTCTCTCCCAGAGAATACAGATACATTACCGCCGCCGCATCGGCATACTCGCCTATAGCAAATGCTCCAACGGTAGCCACACACATAAGGGTAAATTCGGTAAATACCTTTCTTTTTACAAAGCCAGATATCATTCCCTTATATACCTCTACTCCGAAAATGAGATAGCCCAATATTGCCGCTATCAACGGAATATGATACGGAATGAACGACATAAAGCCCACGATAACAGGCACTGCGCCAAGCACGTATCTGACTATCAGCTTTTTCTTGTCCTCGGGCTCGCCGTGGTCATGATCGTGACCGCAGCCACAGCCGCAACCGCAGTGGTCGTGGTCGTGCTCATGCTCGTGGCAGTGACAGTTATGCTCGCTCATGATTTCCCTCCTCACTTATGTGCAGCAGCGCCATGTCAAGCATAAGGCGCACGTGCTCGTCTGATATTGAATATATCAGCGTTTTTCCGCTTCTCTTTACTCTCACAAGGTCTGCCTTTCTCAATATGGCAAGCTGATGAGATATTGCCGACTGACTCATTCCCACTCTTTCGCTTATGTGCATTACGCAAAGGCTACCCTCCAAAAGCTCAATAAGGATACTCAATCTTGTTTTATCCGCCATTACCTTAAAGAAGCTGCTCATATCCTCAAGCGAGGCATCTCCAAGCAAATGCGCGTGCTTTGCTTTTCCAACCGTCTGCATTTTGTCCTCCTTTATGCCTACGAATATTCATATGATTGATTATTCATATGAATATATTATCATATAATAAATAAATTGTCAACAGTTTTTGATAGATTTCGCTTTTGTTTACACGCCGTTCAAATTTTCGGTATATAATTATATGTAACATTAAAAAAACAGGAGTTTTTATGAAGGATATATTTAAAACCGCACGCGCGCTCCGCATATATGGAATTTGCGCCATGGCTATCTCTTTAGCGTGCATCATATTCCGACTGCTTGCCACCCTATTTTTCTTTGACGTTGATATAGGCTACTATCAGTCGGGAAGTATTATGGCGATGATCGCCTCTTATCTTCCCGCCATTGCCGCGGTGGTGTCACTGATCATTTGCGCGGTATCCAAAATAAGCGTTATACCCGCAGAGCCTCGCAACACAAAGGCAGTACGGATATGCGCTCTTTTCCCTGCTATCGGCTTTATCGGATACACCGTTATATACGCTATCAGCATGGTTGAATATCACGGGCTTTACGGCGAGCTTCCCTTGGTCTATATACTTATGCTTGTAGCATCTGTAATATCGGCAGTATTCTTTGCGCTTTTGGCGTTCAAGAGAAATGTTGGAAACGCATACTTCGCCGTCAGCGGCATCTTTCTTATTATCTGGCTTATCATCGCGCTCGCCGAGTCTTATTTTGACTCCTTCGTTCAGATGAATTCTCCTATCAAGATGATATTCCAATTTGCCACGCTTTCTGCCGTTTTGCTTACGGTAAACGAGCTTCGAGTGGATCTTGAGGTCAAAAAGCCGCGCTTCCATCTCTTTGCCGCTACCGTTGCCACGGTATTCTTGGGCACGTCCTCTATTCCTTCTATTATCTGCTCATTCACCGGACATATGCCCTCAAGCTACATTCTCTTTTATTCCGATTGTATTCTTCTCCTTCTCTTTGTATTCTCCACCGCAAGGCTGTGTCAGCTCTGCTTTGCAAAGCACACCGCCACAGATAGCGTAAGTGTTGAAGAGGTCGTAGAAAGTGAAGCTACCCAATATGCCGTTGAGGATAACGGCGACCAACCTGTAAGTACCGAAACACAAGATATATGATACGGAGGAAGGCTTTATGAGTGCCAATGACCGCATACAGTGGTTTCACAAGATGGTCTCCGAGGCGTGTTATCCTAATGCGGGAGACATTGCTGAGAAATTCGGCATTTCCCAGCGCCAAGCGCAAAGAGATATCGAGCACATGCGTAACGTGCTACACGCTCCGCTCGTTTATGATAGCTCACACAAGGGCTACAGATATGATGGCGAGTTCGTTCTTCCCTCTATGGTAAGCACGGAAAATCAATCGGATTATAATAGCGTGTTGGCAGGACTGCGTGAGTTTACGGATAATTCCGCCAAGGTATCTGTAGTACAGATGCAGCTTCCCTATTCTGCCGTCCTTGAGATAACGGACAAGATAACCGTTATGAATCTGCGCAGCTTTATTGTGGGAGAAGAAAGACATCACAGATACCGCTGTGAATTTCCGAGCATTGAGTTATTTCTCGGAGTTATCATGTCCACAGGCGCTGAGATACGTATCGTTTCTCCCGATTGGCTCAGAGAAAAGCTTATTGATTTTGCAAAACAAATACTTAAAACAAATGAGAATTGATACAGAAAGGCTCCGAGTACATTTGACTCAGAGCCTTTGGTTTATATGTCTATCTTTTTGATATAATTTATATTACTTACGAGGGATGCCGCAATAGCGGTAATAACTATTTCGGGAATCATGTAAAGTCCATTATAGAATATCGAATAAAGAAGTGCAAGTCCCTTTCCGCTGAAGGTATTGAGTATGCTCTTTCCTATGGCATAGAATCCGTCCTGAGAGAAGAACCATTCAGCCCACGCACCGTAGAAGATATATCCCGAAACGATATGGAAAATATATCTTAGCGTAAGCGCCAGAACTACGCCGAGAACTATCGCCACCACCTTATTTTTTATGCGGTTTCTGAATATTCCGCCTATTCCGAGAACAGTGTAAGCAAGGAAATAATCAATGATTATAATTGCAAATGCCGCTCCCAGTCCCATGTAATCGTCCGATGACGGAGTAAACAGTGCGAGCACTGTCTTTCCCATAATAAGAGACATAATGATCTGAATACAGGAATAGGTGAAGGACGTAAAGAAGCCCCACTTGAGTCCGTACATATAGGACACGATCACTATTGGCAGCATGCTGGCAATGGTAAATCCGCCGCCAAAGGGCAGATTAAGAAATGGGATAAGCTCACAGACTATCGCGAGAACGGTCGCAAAAGCCAGCATGACGGCAGAGACCGTCAGTCTTTGGGTTTTTAATGTCGTATTCATATCGACACCTCCGAAAAATAAAAGATTAAAATAAACACCGCACGGAAATCTCCGTGCGGTTGAATTTATATTCCGTATCTTTTATTGACATTCGGAAACCAATCTCCCTACGCCGGCATTATCCGTATCAGGTTAAAGGGTTCGGCTCTCGCCGTCTCAGCCATTATGGGCACCCCCGATTTCTATGCGGTTTTATGATGGTGATTATACCATATTTTGCATATATTGTCAATAGTTTTACAGAAATTTATTTTTTCTGACACATAGCTTATTTGGAAATGAACATTTGTGTCCAATAGCGTCCGTCCGACACATATCCTACCCCGATCCTCGTAAAGGAAGCGTTAAGTATATTCGCTCTGTGTCCCGAAGAGTTCATCCAGCCGTTGACCACCGCCTGCGGGGTTGTATATCCCTTAGCAATATTTTCCGCAGCACTTCGGTATGATATACCGAAATTCTTCATCATCTGAAAGGGTGAGCCGTAAACGGGACTTGTGTGAGAGAAATAGTTATTATCCCGCATATCCTGAGATTTGTAACGAGCGACTCGGCTAAGCTCCCAGTCATATGTAAGCTCTCTGAGTCCGTTCTTTACTCTTATTTCGTTTACCAGCCTTACGACCTCTTTTTCATAATTCAGTACAGCCGAATCTGTGGTTGGGATATTTAGCACCTGCCCAGGATAGATCAACGCAGGATCCGAAATATGTGGATTTGCGCTCTTGATCTCACTCAATCCAACCTCATATTTCACAGCGATCTTCCACATGCTGTCGCCCGACACCACCGTGTGAGTAGTAGCGGCGGATACACTTGTCAAAAACATTGCGGAGAGCATAAAAATACTTACCGCCAAAACTAACAGTTTCTTCATACCGTTACCTCCAAATATATTTTTTGTCAATGACGTTACAGTCACGACCTCATATATTATAACATATCTTACGGCACAAATCAAACTGTAATTATTGGAAAAGCCCTATAGATCATCCCTACTGCGACCTGACGTGTTTCGGGATATTTATTCAAAAGCCATCTCAGATGTGTACACGTTGGAGTACACATAACGGTATTTATTCACGCTTGGTACAGTCTATCCACTTATTCTATCAAGCCAATAAAGCCCGCTGTCTCTTGGATCTTCACGCCGTTATTTGCATTTTGCATTGTACAAATCTGCGTTTTTGACAGCGTGTATTTTATTTTGTTTTTATCATGCAAAGTCCCGTTCTTGAGGGTAGGTATATCTGAAATGCGTTTTTACCGTCAGGTGTCTTTTTTGCCGTATAAACGTATTCGTCCGAGATCCTTCCATAGCCGCCGAAGCGTGTCTCGTCCGTGGACATCAGCACTCTATACTTTCCTCGTGCGGGCACGGTCAGCCAATATCCCTCGTAGGAATTGGTAGGACTGAAGTTCATGGCGAAGATATATCCCGCCCTCTCGTACACCAGCACCTGACATCCTTCGTCTATATAAAGGCACTTGGGTAACGCTCGGAATACGTCGTGTACCTTCATAAACTTTACCATCGCCTTATCAAACTCCTGCAGGTATCCGTATTTCAAATTCGGATCGTCCGCAAGATGCCACTGACGGCGGCAATAGAAATAGCTCCAGCCATTCCCCTCTCTGGGAAAGTCTATCCATTCGGGGTGCCCGAACTCGTTGCCCATAAAGTTGAGATATCCTTCTCCGCCCATAGTCATAGCCGCCATACGTATCATCTTATGGAGAGCCACTCCTCGCTCTACTACGGGGTCGGTGCTTTCCTTGTTCATATCGGTATACATATGACTGTCGCATAGTCTGAACATTAAGGTCTTATCGCCCACAAGCGCCTGATCGTGAGACTCGGCGTATGCTATATATTTCTCCTTTGGGCGCTTGCCCGTAAGCTCTCCCCATATCTGCCACATGTTCCAGCTCTCGTCGGGACATTCCTTGAGAAGCTTTATCCACATATCAGGCTGACCCATGGCGAGGCGGTAGTCAAAGCCCACTCCACCGTCCTTTATAGGCAGGCACATTCCCGGCATTGCGGACATATCCTCGGCAACTGTTATAGCATTGGGATTGACTTCTCTTATGAGCGCGTTGGCAAGCTGAAGATAGGTGATCGCCTCGGTATCTGTATTCAGTGAAAAATACTTACTGTAGTCTGTAAATGCCACTCCAAGCCCGTGGTCGTGGTATATCATAGAGGTCACTCCGTCAAAGCGGAAACCGTCAAAGCGATACTCCGTCAGCCAGAACTTGAGATTGGAAAGAAGAAAATGTATGACCTCGTTCTTGTTATAATTGAATAGCTTGGTTCCCCATGCGGGATGCTCGCCTCGCTCTCCCTCGTGGAAGAACTGACACGTTGTACCGTCGAACTCATTTATTCCGTCCAAGGTGTTTTTTACGGCGTGGGAATGGACAACATCAAGCAGAACGGCAATACCCATCTCATGTGCGGTATCTATCAGCTCCTTGAGCTCATTAGGAGTACCGTATCGGGAGGACGCCGCAAAGAAGGACGACACCTGATATCCGAATGATCCGTAATACGGGTGCTCCATTATAGCCATTATCTGTATGGTATTATAACCAAGCCCCTTTATACGCGGAAGTACATTCTCTCTGAACTCCGCATACGTGCCTATTCCCTCTTTTTCCTGAGCCATGCCTATATGGCACTCATAAATAAGAAGCTCGTTCTTGCGTGGGATAAAGTCGTTGCATCTCCACTCATAACGAGGCTCGTCAACGATAACTCCGCTCCAAAGAGCAGTGGTCGGATCCTGTTCTGCTCTGCGTATATACAAGGGAATACGCTCAAGAAGCCTTCCGTTGCGTCGAACGATAGCTTTTACATGACAACCGTTATATAACGTATCCGCACCCTTAAGAAATATCTCAAACACTCCTCCGCCTATGGGAGTCATCTTAAGCTTGGTTTTATCCCATTCCACCATATCTCCCGTAAGATACATCGCCTCTGCGGCAGGAGCCCATTCTCTGTAATACCAGCCCTTCTCCGTCTTATGAAAGCCAAAATATTCGTGTCCGTTGGCAAAATCGCATAGCTTTCCCCTTTTGCCGACCAACTCAAGCTTTTTACGCTTGTAGTTATCCATGCGAAGCACAATATCCTGCTCGTAAGGCAACAAATGGGGATCATACTCAAATATTTTATAGCTCATAACGGATCTCCTTTTATTATTCTCAATTCATTATACCAAAAAAGTTTTAACAAATATACCGTTTTTATACAATTTGTTGTAAATCTTCAGAATCTTCCCTCATTTATTTGTGATTTTGGCAATTCTACGGTAAATACAATGCCGTTTTCCTCTACCGCATGGAACTCGTCCGTCACAAGAATATGAAACATTCTCAGTCACATAACAAGATAGTATTGCCTTGGCTTGTATAAACATCTCTGTTATTATTTTATCACATTTTCAACTTCCTTTCAAGTACGTATTGCAAACATAAAACGCCTTTTCTCGACATATGAGCGAAAAAATTGTCGAATTGTTTAGAAAAAGTTTATTTTCAGTTTATTTTTGTTTTATAAAATATTCAATGAGTGGTTCTGTCGTTACAATAATATATAAATTTACTTTTTAGAGGAGAATCCGAGACATATGATATACTACGTTTTATACAATCCACTTGCGGGCAACGGAAATAACGAACAGAAAGTAAAGGAACTGCAGTCACTATACGAAGCCGAGCTTAGTTACCTCGACATTACGCAAATAACTGATTACCCAATATTGATCAGCTCTTTGGAAAGCGACGACGTATTGATAATTTGCGGCGGTGACGGCACGCTGAATAAATTTATAAATCTTACGGACGGTCTTGATATACCCAACAATATCCTTTACTATGCCGCCGGAACGGGAAACGATTTCCTTAAAGATATCGAAAAGACAGCAGAAACAACGCCTTTTTCCATAAAGGAGCTTATAAAGGATCTGCCCGTTGCCGAGATCAACGGCAAGTGCTACAGATTTTTGAATAACGTTGGATTCGGAATAGACGGCTACTGCTGCGAGGTTGGAGATAAATTAAAGGAAACCTCAGATAAGCCTGTAAACTACACGGCGATCGCCATAAAGGGACTGCTGTTCCATTTCAAGCCCGTAAACGCCACCGTGACTGTTGACGGCAATACGTACACGTATAAAAAGGTTTGGATCGCCCCCACCATGAAAGGACGCTTTTACGGCGGCGGAATGATTCCCACTCCTAACCAGAACAGAGCAGATCCTGACGGAACTCTTTCTGTCATGATATTTTACGGCAAGGGCAAGTTGAAAACGCTTTCCGTATTTCCTTCAATCTTCAAGGGTAAGCACGTAAAGCACAAGGATATGGTAGCTATACATACGGGCAAAGACATCGCCGTGATCTTTGACCGCCCCACGCCTTTGCAGGTAGACGGAGAGACCGTGCTTGGTGTAACAAGCTACCACGCCATGGCTAAGGTAAGTTGCGACATTTTAGAAACTGTATAAAAACACAAAAAGAGCTGAGTCAAGACAACTCAGCTCTTTAAATACATATGAAAGAAAAGCCGTTCAAGTATGGTGCACCTTATACACACTAAACGCGTAGCGTTTGGTGTGTTGGATTCTGAACCCGGGTTGCGTAGCAACATCACGGGTGAGATATCCCTGAAGGCAATCAAAAAAGCAGTTAAATCGCTACAAAATATAAAAGAAAAGCCGTTCAAGTATGGTGCACCTTCAGGGATTCGAACCCGGGACCCACTGATTAAGAGTCAGTTGCTCTACCAACTGAGCTAAAGGTGCATATAAACTTGAACGGTTTGACTCCCCCCAACCGAGCGTGAACCAGCGACACCTTGATGTAGTTATGTGTTATAACTCCATCAAAAAATCTCTTAAAGCTCAGCCTCATGTGTTCGAGGAAAACGCATATTTTCTTTACCTGTATATTATAACACTATGATGAAAATTTGTCAATAGTTTTTTACAACTTTTTGAACTTTGTATAGTTTTGCAAACTGCTTCATTGTATTGAGGCGATTTATTATACGATTTCTCCGATAAATTTGTAATCGACCCGGATGTGCCACACTGTAAAACAGTTTCTTGCTAACCAAATACGCCAACCGGCATTGGTTTTACCTTAAATTGTAAAACCAATGCCATCTTTTTATTTGCTATAAACAGCAATTCCCTTTCTCTTATGCTCGCTTTGATTATGAAGCTTATCAATGATTTTCTTTTTTTCGGTCGGAATTTTTTTGCCGCAAAGAACCGCATCAAGCTCGGCATAGGTTACCCCCATTTCGCTCTCGTCGGTCTGACCGTCAAAGAGTGCGGCGGATGGTGCTTTTTCAATGATGCGCTTGGGGGCGTTCAGATAGCGGAGAAATTCATAGATCTCGGTTACGGTCAGATCGGAAATCGGATTGAAGTCGTGTGCCCCGTCACCCCATTTGGTGAAATATCCAACGTAGGCTTCGCTACGATTGCCCGTACCTGCCACAAGTCTGCTCTCGCTTGCCGCAATGGCATATAGCGTAAGCATACGCAGACGAGGTGCCATGTTGGCAAGTGCGGCGGTGTTGGGGACTGTTACGCCCTCCAATGCTTTCAGCTCTGCTTCCTTTACGGGCGTCAGATCAACAGTTCTCGTTTCGATCCCGTATTGCTCGGCTACTGCCATTGCATCTACGCTATCCTCATCATAGTTGCGCTTTGAGGTGCAAGGCATAATGATTCCGACGGTATTATCACAAGCGGCTTTGCAAAGGATGCCAACGAGTGCCGAGTCCTTTCCTCCGCTGTTTCCGTACACAATTCCCTTCGCGCCGCTCTCTGCAAGAAGATCGCGAATAAAAGCGACGCGGTTATCAAATTCCTCTTGATAATTTCTCATACGATTACTTCCTTTCAAGCAGCTCGCATAGACGGCGTGCTGCTTCTTTTGTATCCTCGGGACTGCCAAAGGTTGAAAAGCGGAAATATCCCTCACCGCACGCACCGAAGCCTTCTCCGGGCGTACCAACGACCTGTATCTCGTTCAAAAGATAATCAAAGAACTCCCAGCTACCCATACCGCAGGGACACTTCAGCCAAATGTACGGTGCATTCTTGCCACCCGTGTACCAGATGCCCAGCTTATCAAGCGCTTCCATCAAGACCTTGGCATTATTCTTGTAGATTTGAATGTTCGCCTTGATCTGCGCCTGACCTTCGGGCGTAAATACTGCTGCTCCGCCTTTTTGAATAACATAAGAAACGCCGTTGGTTTTTGTAGTACGGTTACGTACCCACATTGCGTTAAAGTTCATGCCGCAACGATTCAATGCTTTCGGAATCACAGTATAGCCGAGACGAGTCCCCGTAAAGCCTGCGGTTTTGGAAAGCGAACAGATCTCAATGGCGCAAGTCTGTGCACCGTCAAGCTCGAAGACACTGTGCGGAAGCGTTTCATCCTCGATAAATGCCTCGTATGCGGCATCAAAAAGAATGATCGAACCGTTTTCGTTTGCGAAGTCCACCCAAGCCTGAAGCTGATTTCTGCTGAATACAGCGCCGGTTGGATTGTTGGGTGAACAGATATAGAGAATATCCGCCTTAAAATCCTCGCTCGGTTTGGGTAAAAAGCCATTTTCTTTACCCGAAGCAAGATGAACGATCTCTCTGCCCGCAATGACGTTGGCATCTACATAGGCGGGATATGCGGGCTCAATGACGAGTGCCGAGCTGCTTCTGTCAAACAGATCGAGAATATCCCCCAGCTCATCACTGGCTCCGCTTGATACGAATACCTCATCGGCATCCAACATCACACCACGCTCAGCGTAATGCTTGGCAATGGTCTCACGCAAGAACTGCGCTCCGCATTCGGGCATATAGCCGTGAAAGGTCTCTTTGCTCGCTTGGTCTTCTACACCCTCGTGAAGTGCCTGAATAACTGCATCACAAAGAGGCAGAGAAACGTCACCAATGCCCATACGGTAAATATGCTGATTGGGATGCTCTTGCTGATATTTTTTCACCTTCTGCGCAATTCCCGCAAACAGATAGGATTCCTTTAAGTCTGCATAGTGCATATTTGGTGTTATCATTCTATTGTGTCTCCCTCATAGATAAATTCTGCCGGACCTGTCATTGTAATCGCATTGTCGTTTGCAACGATGATTTTCAATGTGCCGCCGTCAAGATGAACCGAGATTGGCTCACAAGATTCACAATACTTCTTCTTGACCGCCGCCGTTGCGGAAGCACAAGCGCCCGTGCCGCAAGCCATTGTCACACCGCTTCCCCTCTCCCATACTTTCATACGAAGCTCGCTATTCCCAAGCACCTGAACAAATTCTACGTTCACTCCGTCAGGAAACGCTTTGTGATGTTCGATCTCAGGACCAAGCGAAGTAAGCGGTGCTTTTTCGATATCATCAACAAAGATAACCGCATGGGGATTACCGACAGATACGGGAGTCAAAACGACCGTTTCACCATCAACATTTAACGTCATATCTTCGGAGGGAACAGCTTGTCCCATATCTACGGTCACGCTTTTGACCTTACCGAAGCTGACGCCCAGCTCCAAGGTCTTGATGCCCGAAAGAGTCTCAACAGTCAGACTCTTTTTATCGGTATAGCCCTTATCATAAACGTATTTACCAACACAACGAATACCGTTCCCGCACATCTTAGCTTCACTTCCGTCCGCATTGAAAATACGCATTTTGAAGTCCGCAATGGCTGAGGGCGATATGTAAATCATTCCGTCCGAGCCGGCACCGAAGTGCCGTTCGGAAAGCTTTGTTGATAATTCTTCAATATTGCTCGGAACCTCTCCGTACACATACAGATAATCGTTTCCAAGTCCGTGCATTTTCGTAAAATGCATAAAATCACATCCTTCTTATTTTGCGTTAATGGTGGAGATTCCCATCGTGACCTCCTCAAGAACGTCAAGGAGCATCCTGACGGTATCAAGAGAGGTAAGCATGGTGATGTTGTTCTGCGCCGCACAGCGACGAATGGCAACACCGTCTCCGAAATGCTTGCCGGACAGAATTGCGCGGGTATTGATGACATAGCTTACGTATCCCTGTCTGATGGAATCAAGCACCTCCTCGCTGTCCTCGCTCGGCTTGAGGCGGATCCTTGTACGGATACCGTGATCCTTTAGGTACTGTCCGGTAAGCGTGGTGGCTTCAATATTAAAGCCCATATTATAAAATCTTTTAACAAGTGGAAGTGTCTCCGCCTTGTCCTCGTCTGCCACGCTGACAACCACCGTGCCGTAATTGCGGAGCGTCAGTCCCGAGGCGATCATTGCCTTATACATTGCGCGGTGCAGCTTTTCGTCATAACCGATTGCCTCACCAGTGGATTTCATTTCGGGTGAAAGGTAAGCATCCATGCCACGCAGCTTGGAAAAGGAGAAGGCCGGAGCCTTAACGTAGTAACGGCTCTTTTCCTTTGGGTAAATATCGAAGATTCCCTGCTCCGAAAGCGAAACGCCGAGATTGACGAGTGTTGCAATATCCGCAAGGCTGTATCCGGTAGCTTTGGAAAGAAACGGAACCGTTCGTGAGGAGCGTGGATTGACCTCAATAATATATACGTCGTCGTGCTCGTCCACGATAAACTGAATATTAAAGAGACCTATAATACCGATACCGAGTCCAAGCTTTTCGGTATATTCGAGAATTGTTTTCTTGACCTTATCGGAGATTGAGAAAGAAGGATACACGCTGATCGAGTCGCCCGAGTGAATACCCGTTCTCTCAACCAATTCCATAATTCCAGGAACAAATACACGCTTGCCGTCGCAGATGGCATCCACCTCGACTTCCTTACCACGAATGTATTTATCTACAAGCACGGGCTTATCTTCATCGATCTCAACAGCGGTTTTGAGATAGCCTATGAGTGCTTCTTCCTTCGCTACGATCTGCATTGCTCTACCACCAAGCACGAAGCTGGGGCGAACAAGCACTGGATATCCGATCTCCTCTGCTGCCTTAACTCCTGCCTCGATGCTGGTAACGGCTCTACCCTTTGGCTGAGGAATATGCAGCTCGGCGAGAAGCTTTTCAAAAGCATCTCGGTTTTCTGCCTTTTCGATGGCATTGCAATCGGTACCGATGATCTTCACGCCACGCTCTGCAAGAGACTCTGCCAAATTGATTGCGGTCTGACCGCCGAGAGTCGCTATGACACCCTCAGGATTTTCAAGCTCGATCACGTTCATAACGTCCTCTACACACAGAGGTTCAAAATAAAGCTTATCGGAACAGGTGTAGTCGGTGGAAACGGTTTCGGGGTTGTTGTTAATGATGATCGCCTCATAGCCTGCCGCCTTGATGGTCTGTACTGCGTGAACGGTAGAATAATCGAATTCTACGCCTTGACCAATGCGGATCGGGCCCGAGCCGAGCACGATCACCTTCCTTTTATCCGATACAACAGACTCATTCTCTTCCTCATAAGTGGAATAGAAATACGGAATGTAGCTGTCAAACTCGGAAGCGCAGGTATCAATCATTTTATATACCGGGATAATCCCTGCCCTGCGGCGAAGCGTATAAATCTCAACCTCGCTTGTCTCCCAAAGCAGTGCGATCTCTCTGTCGGAGAAGCCCATCTTCTTTGCCCCTCGGAGTACGTCCATGTCATTCTTGTTTGCTTTGATTTTTCTCTCCTCATCAACAATGTTCTTGAATTTGCTAATAAAGAGCATATCTATCGCAGTTGCCGCCGCAATTCTGCCCGCGTCACATCCACGGCGCAAAAGCTCTGCAATCGCATAGATACGGTCGTCGGTTCCAATCTTGATATAGTCAAGCAGCTCTATCTCACTCGTTTTATCAAACTTACGGTGATGCAGGTGGCAAAGCCCTATCTCAAGAGAGCGTATAGCTTTTAACAAGCTTTCTTCTATGGTCCTACCAATGCTCATGACCTCACCCGTCGCCTTCATCTGCGTGGAGAGCGAGTTGTTTGCATCGGCGAATTTGTCGAACGGGAAACGCGGCATCTTTGTGACCACGTAATCAAGCGTGGGCTCAAAGGATGCGGGAGTATTGGCAATTCTGATCTCATCAAGCGTCATACCCACACCGATCTTTGCAGAAACACGGGCGATCGGATATCCGCTTGCCTTGGATGCAAGTGCCGAGGAACGTGACACACGGGGATTGACTTCGATAAGATAATATTGGAAGGAATATGGGTCAAGTGCAAACTGTACGTTACATCCCCCCTCAATTTTGAGTGCGCGTATGATTTTGAGCGCACTGTCTCGAAGCATATGATACTCCTTGTTGGTAAGCGTTTGCGAGGGACAGACCACGATGGAGTCACCCGTATGAATACCTACGGGATCAATATTTTCCATATTGCATATGGTAATAGCGGTATCGTTCTTATCACGCATAACCTCATATTCTATTTCTTTATATCCCTTAACGCTCTTTTCTATAAGCACCTGATGCACAGGCGAGAGTGAAAGAGCATTTTTCATCAGCGAAAGAAATTCTGCTTCATTGTCAGCAAAGCCGCCACCCGTTCCGCCGAGAGTAAAAGCGGGACGAAGTACAACGGGATAACCGATCTTCTCTGCAACGTCCAAGCCTTCTTCGACAGAGTTGGCTATATCCGAAGGAAGAACAGGCTCATCAAGGCTTTGACAAAGCTCCTTAAAAAGTTCTCTGTCCTCTGCTCTCTCGATCGATTCACTGCTCGTTCCGAGAAGCTCCACGCGGCATTCCTTAAGGATCCCCTTCTTTTCAAGCTGCATAGCAAGGTTCAGTCCCGTTTGACCGCCAATACCGGGCAGGATCGCATCAGGACGCTCATAACGAATGATCTTTGCGATATATTCCAGCGTCAGCGGCTCCATATAGACTTTGTCTGCTATAGATGTGTCCGTCATTATCGTTGCGGGGTTGGAGTTACAAAGAACGACCTCGTAGCCCTCCTCCTTGAGAGCAAGACACGCCTGCGTTCCCGCGTAGTCGAACTCTGCCGCCTGACCGATGACGATAGGACCTGAGCCGATCACAAGGACTTTTTTAATATCGGTTCTCTTAGGCATTGTTCTTCTCCTCCAACATGATTTCAATAAATTTATCAAACAGATATGCACTGTCCTGCGGTCCGGGTGCGCTTTCCGGATGATATTGAACGCTGAACACGTGATCCTCACGGCACTCTACGCCCTCAATGGTGTTATCAAGAATATTGATATGCGTGGGAACAAGCCTTGTTCTTTTAAGGCTTTCCGCATCAACTGCGTATGAATGGTTTTGAGAGGTTATCTCAATTTTGTTCGTTTGCAGGTTTCTGACGGGATGATTACCGCCTCGATGTCCGAATTTCAGCTTATATGTCTTTGCACCGTAGGCAAGTGAGATGATCTGATGCCCAAGACAGATCCCGAAAATAGGATACTTGCCGCAAAGCGTTCCGATGGTTTCAATCACGGGTTGTACGTCTGTTGGATCGCCGGGACCGTTTGAGATAAAAATTCCATCGGGGGACAGATGCTCGATCTCCTCTGCCGTGGTATCCCACGGTACGATAGTTACCGTACATCCGCGCTTATTCAGCGAACGAACGATATTTTGCTTCATACCGCAGTCAATGGCAACAACGTGGAATTTTTCCTTTGGCACACGGGAGTACCATATGCTCTTACAGCTGACCTTGGAGACCGCATCTGTGGGAATATCCGTTTTTTTGAGTATCTCAAGTCCATCTTGGAGCGCGGTATCCGCATTCGTGATGAGTGCTTTTCTCGACCCGAAATCACGAATGGATCGTGTCAGCTTTCTCGTATCAACTCCCCATACACCCGGAATACCGAACTTCTTCATAATTTCATCCAATGTACAGGTGCTTCTGAAATTGGACGGTTCATTATTATATTCACGAACGACGAGTGCGCCGATTGTCGGCGTGTTCGTTTCGTAATCATCATCGCAAATACCGTAGTTACCGATGAGGGGATAGGTCATAACCACGGCTTGATAGGTATAGGACGGATCGGACACGATCTCCTGATAACCGACCATTGAGGTATTGAATACGATCTCGCATACCTTGTCCGAGGTATCTCCAAATCCGTATCCGTAATACTCCGCTCCATCCTCTAAGATTATTTTTCTGTTATACTTTTCCATCATTGCTTCCCTCTTTCCGACAACTTTTGTTCAAATCGGTCGCGTCTTACGTCAGTTGGCTCACTCGTTGGGTAATCACCGCAGAAGCAAGCTCTGCAATAATCCTTTCCACCGGCAAGCACTTCAAGTGCCGACACAGGCAGATACCCGAGACTGTCAGCGCCGATCATTTGCGCGATTTCCTCCACCGAATGGTGACAGGCGATCAGGTGCTCCTCCGAATCAATATCCGTGCCGTAATAGCAAGGATGCAGAAAAGGCGGAGAGGATATTCTGATATGCACCTGCACAGCCCCCGCATCTCGCAGCAGCTTGACTACACGCCCCATTGTATTTCCCCTTACAATGGAATCATCCACAAGTACGACTCGTTTGCCGCGAACGGTTTCTTCAACCGCCGACAATTTGATTCGAACTCCGTCAATTCTCGCTCCCTGCCCGGGAGATATAAAGGTTCTGCCGATGTACTTATTCTTAATGAGTCCGATTCCGTATGGAATACCCGACTCTCGGCTAAAGCCGAGGGCTGCGTCAAGTCCCGAATCGGGAGCACCGATCACAATATCAGCATTCACAGGATGCTTCTTTGCAAGAATTTTACCTGCTTCTACGCGAGAGGCATGAACCGAGATACCGTCAATCACGGAGTCGGGTCTTGCAAAATAAATGTATTCAAACACACATAACTTTTTGCATTTTTTACCGCAGTGCTCACGTCTCGATTCAATTCCGTTCTTGCCGAACACGACGATCTCGCCGGGTTCAATATCACGAACAAATTCCGCACCGACAGCACGAAGCGCGCAGGACTCGGATGCGATCACGTATAAGCCGTCACTCGTTTTGCCGTAACAAAGGGGACGGAAACCGTAAGGATCACGGGCACAGATCAGCTTTTGCGGCGACATCAGCACCAAGGAATAAGCGCCGTCCAGCGTATTCATCGCCGCTGAGACCGCCTCCTCAATAGAAGGCGTGCGTAACCGCTCTTTGGTGATAATATAAGCAATGGTTTCAGTATCGCTTGTGGTATGGAAGATAGCACCCGTCATTTCAAGTTCGGAACGAAGCTCTGCGGCATTCGAAAGATTTCCATTATGACAAAGCGCCATTCTTCCCTTTTGGTGATTGACCTCTATAGGCTGACAGTTGTTTCTGTTGTTTCCGCCCGTCGTACCGTATCTGACGTGTCCGACTGCCATTGTACCCGATGGGAATTTTGAAAGTCTCTCGGTGGTAAATATCTCTGCAACAAGTCCAAGATCCTTGTAGGAGGCGAAAACACCGTCATCATTGACTACGATTCCGCATCCCTCCTGACCTCTGTGCTGAAGCGCGTAAAGACCGTAATAGCAATAACTTGCAACGTCGGTTGCCTCGGGTGCGATCACGCCAAATACGCCGCATTCCTCGTGAATCGTTTGATCCATACTCATTTTTTTCCTCCCTGCGCGTGCTCCAACGCCGCACCTACAAATCCCTTGAAAAGTGGATGGCACTTATTGGGACGGCTCTTGAATTCAGGATGATACTGAACACCGACGTGGAAAGGACGGTCGCTCAGCTCCACCGTTTCGATGAGTCTGCCGTCGGGAGATGTACCGCTGAGTGTCAATCCGTGATCGATAAATATTTCCCTGTAATCGTTATTGAACTCATAGCGGTGTCTGTGTCGCTCGCTGATCAAGCGTGCATTGTAGCACCGCTCCATTATCGTCCCTGCCTTGATCTCGCAGGGATATGCACCAAGACGAAGTGTGCCGCCCTTGTCAATATCGTCGCTCTGCCCGGGCATAAAATCGATGACCTTATGCTTGCACTGTTCATCAAACTCACCCGAGTTTGCATCGGTGATACCCGCCACGTTTCTGGCATATTCAATCACGGCGACCTGCATACCAAGACATATACCAAAGTACGCAAGTCCCGTTTCTCTCGCATACCTTGCGGCAAGTATCATACCCTCAATTCCGCGGCTGCCGAAGCCACCCGGCACGAGAATGCCGTCAAGCCCCGAAAGCGTTTTTTCGTAGTTCTCGGGAGTAAGTGTTTCAGAGTCGATCCATTCGATCTTAATGTGGGTATTGTGATAATATCCCGCGTGACGAAGAGATTCGGCAACAGACAGATAGGCGTCGTGAAGCCCAACGTATTTTCCTACAAGACCGATGTTAACCGTATAAGGTCTTGATTTAATGCGCTCCACCATTTGCTTCCATTCCTCAAGATCGGGTGCGGGAGCGTGTATACCAAGCTCACGGCATACGACAGAGGAGAAATTCGATTTTTCAAGCATTAAAGGGGCTTCATAAAGGTTAGGAAGAGTGATATTTTCAATGACGCAATCGGGCTTTACGTTGCAGAATAGCGAGATCTTCTTAAAAATCGATTCTTCAAGCGGCTCATCGCAACGCAGAACGATGATATTCGGGTTGATCCCCATTCCCTGCAATTCCTTGACCGAGTGCTGAGTGGGCTTGGATTTATGCTCGTCCGAGCCCCGCAGGAAAGGAACGAGCGTGACGTGGATAAAGAGACTGTTTTCTCTGCCGACCTCCAAGGAGATCTGGCGAACCGCCTCCAAAAACGGTTGAGATTCGATATCTCCTATAGTGCCGCCGATCTCAGTGATCACCACGTCGGCATCGGTCTTTTTGCCTACGCTGTAAACAAACTCTTTGATTTCGTTTGTAATGTGCGGAATCACCTGTACGGTTGAACCGAGATATTCACCTCTACGCTCCTTGTTTAATACGTTCCAATAGACCTTACCCGTGGTCAGATTGGAATACTTATTCAGATCCTCGTCGATAAATCTTTCATAGTGCCCGAGGTCAAGATCGGTCTCAGCACCGTCCTCGGTCACGTACACCTCGCCGTGCTGATAAGGACTCATTGTTCCGGGATCCACGTTAATATACGGATCAAGCTTCTGAGCCGCTACCTTCAGTCCCCTTGCCTTGAGAAGTCTGCCGAGCGATGCGGCGGTAATTCCCTTTCCAAGTCCCGATACGACGCCACCCGTTACGAATATATATTTTGTCATTGCAATTCACCTCTTCACTTTTCACTCTTACCTTTTACTTTATCTTACTCCCACTCCACCGTTGCAGGTGGCTTTGAGGTGATGTCATACACCACTCTCGTTATCATGCCGATCTCACCTGTGATTCTGTTTGACGCTCTCTCCAAAACCTCATACGGAAGTCTTGTCCATTCCGCCGTCATAAAATCGTCGGTTGTTACGGCTCTGAGTGCGACCGTGTACCCATAGGTGCGAGCATCCCCCTTGACACCCACACTACGCAGATCGGTCAACACAGCAAAATACTGATTCGTATCCTTTTCGAGCTTTGCAGTTGCGATCTCCTCGCGGAAAATAGCATCTGCATCTCTTAATATATCTAACTTTTCTTTCGTGATCTCACCTATTACACGAACGGCAAGACCGGGACCCGGAAAGGGCTGCCGCCACACGAGCTCGTAAGGAATACCAAGTTCCGTACCCACTGCTCTGACCTCATCCTTGAAGAGATCTCGCAGAGGCTCCACAATCTCGTCAAAGGCGATCACGTCTGGAAGTCCGCCCACGTTATGATGGCTCTTTATCACTGCAGAATCGCCCTTACCGCTCTCGATCACGTCGGGATAGATCGTTCCCTGCACGAGCACGTTGATCTTGCCCAGCTTATTTGCTTCATCCTCGAATACACGGATAAATTCCTCGCCGATGATCTTTCTCTTTTGCTCCGGCTCGGTAACACCTGCAAGCTTAGAAAGAAACCGTTCTTCGGCGTTTACACGGATCAGATTAAGTCCAAAGTGTCCCTTGAAGGTCGCTTCAACAAAATCTCCCTCGTCTTTCCGCAAGAGTCCGTGATCCACGAAAACGCAGGTCAAGTCGTCTCCGATTGCTTTGTGCAATAGCACAGCCGCTACCGACGAATCTACACCTCCTGAAAGAGCAAGCAAAACCTTTTTTCCCGAAAGCTCTTTTTTGTATTGCGCAACGGAACGCTCAACAAAATTATCCATCGTCCAATCTCCCACGCAACCGCAAACAGCGAACAGGAAGTTATAAAGCATCTGCTTTCCAAACTCACTGTGCGTCACCTCGGGATGGAACTGAACGCCGTAGAGCTTCCGTGTTTCATCACACATCGCCGCACACGGGCACTTATCCGTGTAGCCGATGATCTCAAAGCCTGCGGGAGTTTCTTTTACGTAATCGGTATGACTCATCCACACTATGCTTTTTTCGGGAACGCCCTTAAAAAGTACACTGTTCTTTACATACACTGTGGTTTTTCCGTATTCACTGCTATTATCTGCAGAGGTAATCACGCCGCCTGCCATATATGCCATCAACTGATCTCCGTAACATATTCCGAGAATCGGAACGCCAACTCTCAGAATAGCGGGATCATAATGCGGAGACCTCTCATCATACACGCTATTAGGTCCGCCCGTAAAGATGATGCCCTTATATCCGATTTCCTTGATTTCATCCACCGTGATCTTATTGTAAGGTTTGATCTCGGCATATACGTGATGCTCGCGCACACGGCGGGCAATTAACTGATTATATTGACCGCCGAAGTCTAAAACAAGTATCTTTTCCATGTGCACCTCAAAGATTGATCTCGGCGCTTGAACCGTCAACACCTTCTAACAGGGGCTTGACCTTAACAAGAAAAGCGTCCACCTGCTCGGGGCATCTGCCGATATACTTGCTCGGTTCAAGAAGCGAATTGATCTCCGTCTCGCGCATACCAAAGGTAGGCTCGGCGGCAAGTCTTGCCGTCAGATCGCATTCCTCGCCGTTCTTCATTTTGGCGGTTGCCTCCATAGAGCACTTGCGTATGATCTCGTGGATCTGCTGACGATCGCCGCCGCGCTTGACTGCTTCCATCATCAAATTTTCGGTTGCGATAAAGGGCAGATATTCCCTGACCGTTTTTTCTACGATCTTTTCGTTCACATGCAACCCATCGGTTACGTTCTGGCAAAGGCGAATCACCGCATCGGCACAGAGGAAACCCTCGGGCATAGAAATGCGACGGTTAGCGGAATCGTCAAGTGTTCTTTCAAGCCACTGCGTCGATGCCGTCATCGGAGCATTCATCGCATCCGTAATCAAATAGCGAGACAACGAGCAAATGCGCTCACTTCTCATTGGATTGCGCTTGTATGCCATAGCGGAGGAGCCAATCTGATTCTTTTCAAATGGCTCTTCCACCTGTCTGTCGTGCTGGAGCAAACGAATATCGTTTGCCATTCGATACGCACTCTGCGCTATGGAGGAGAGCGAATTCAGAATTCTGCTATCAACCTTGCGAGGATAAGTCTGCCCCACTACGTCAAAACATTCGTCAAACCCGAAATCACGACAGATCATACGGTTCATTTCATCGATCTTTGCCGTATCTCCTTCAAAAAGCTCTACAAAGCTGGCTTCGCTCCCCGTCGTTCCACGACAGCCAAGCAGCTTTATATTTTCGATTGCGAAATCGATCTCGTGGAGATCAGAAAGAAAATCCTGCATCCAAAGCGTCGCGCGCTTACCAACCGTTACCAGCTGAGCAGGCTGATAATGTGTATAGCCAAGCGTTGGCATCGCCTTGTATTTTTCAGCAAATTTTGAAAGATTCTCTAAAACCACCAATAGCTCTGCACGTAAATAGCGCAGAGCATCACGGTAAATTATGAGATCTGCGTTGTCGGTAACGTAGCAGCTTGTAGCGCCAAGATGTATGATACCTGCTGCAGAAGGGGCAGCTTGTCCATAAGCATAGACATGAGCCATGACGTCGTGTCGAACTTCCTTTTCACGTGCGGAAACACACGCATAGTCAATATCACAGATATGAGCTTCAAGCTCTGCAACCTGTCCTTCGGTAACGGGAAGTCCAAGCGCGTGTTCAGCCCTTGCAAGGGACACCCAAAGACGGCGCCACGTACTGTAACGGGTGTCGCTCGAAAACAGGTTCAACATATATTCGGAAGCATAACGCGAGGATAAGGGGGATTCGTATTTGTTTGTCATATTCATTCTCCTTACTTTCTGATAATGATACTTTCTCTTTCGGGTCCCACCGAAACGTAGGCGATCGGACAATTGATCTGCTTTTCAACAAACGTAACGTATTCTTGTGCCTCATGCGGCAGGTCTTCCCACTTTCGAACACCCGATATATCACATTTCCATCCATCAAAATATTCGATCTTGGGAGATGCGCTTTCTAATGCCAACGGGAACGGAAAACGGTCTGTTTCCTTGCCGTCCACAATGTATTTGGTACATACTGGGATCTTGTCCATATACGAAAGCACGTCGAGCTTGGTGAGCGCTATTGCCGTTGCCGCCTGAACCTCAACACCGTAACGGGTTGCCACGATATCAATGGGACCTACACGGCGGGGTCTGCCCGTTTTTGCCCCATACTCAAATCCGGCTTTGCGAAGTGCCTCAGCCTCTTCACCGAACATCTCACACACGAACGGTCCCTCTCCCACGCAGGTGGAATAAGCCTTTACAACACCAACCACATCATCTACCTTGGCGGACGGAAGTCCAGAGCCGATCGGCGCGTATGCTGCCGTTGTATTGGATGAGGTAGTATATGGATAGATACCGTAGTCAAGGTCGCGCAAGGAACCGAGTTGTGCCTCGAAAAGTATCTTTTTTCCTTTTTTTTGTGCTTCCTTCAAAAACACGCCCGTGTCGCAAACGTAAGGCTTGATCTTCTCGCAGGCATCAGAAAGCCACGCGTCCAGCTTTTCCATCGTATAAGGCTCTGCTCTGTAGACCTTTGTCAAGGTAAGATTCTTCCATTCAAGCAGATCCACAAGGTGCGCTCTTAATTTTTCGGGATAGAAAAGCTCGCCTGCAAGCACCGTTTTCTTCTGGTATTTATCCGAATAGAACGGTGCAATGCCTTGCTTGGTAGAGCCGTATTTTTTATCGGCAAGCCTTGCTTCCTCCAAAGCATCAAGATCACGGTGCCAAGGGAGCAGAAGCGAGGCTCTGTCGCTGATTTTGAGATTGTCGGGAGTCAGCGAAACCCCCTTACCCATCACGTCCTGCATCTCGATCCACAAATTTTCGGGGTCGAGTGCCACGCCGTTTCCGAGTATATTGACTACGCCCGCTCTGAAAATTCCCGATGGGAGCAGATGCAGCGCAAATTTTCCATATTCGTTGATGACGGTATGCCCTGCGTTGCCGCCGCCCTGATAGCGAACGACCACGTCATAGTTCTCAGTGAGAAGATCCACCATTCTTCCCTTTCCTTCATCACCCCAGTTGATTCCAACGATTGCACAGTTTGACATAACAATTTACCTTCCTCAAAACAAATTCAGATGTGAGCCGTCAACCGCTTCATTACCTCGGCATAAGCATCTTCTACACCTCCAAGGTCACGGCGGAAGCGATCCTTGTCAAGCTTTTCACCCGTCTTGCTATCCCAAAGACGGCAGGTGTCGGGGCTGATCTCATCGGCAAGAACAACGGTTCCGTCAGACAGTCTGCCGAACTCCAGCTTGAAATCAACAAGCGTTACGCCACACTCACGCCAGAATACCTTTAACTGCTCATTTACTGCAAAGGAGTATTTCTTGATGATTTCGATTTCCTCGGGGGTGGCAAGATGCAAAGCCAGAGCGTGATATTCGTCGAGAAGGGGATCGCCGAGTTCATCGTTTTTATAAGAGAATTCAATGGTTGGAGAATCGAAAACAACGCCCTCCTCAACACCGTATCTCTTTGAAAAAGAGCCTGCTGCTATGTTTCTCACAATGACCTCAAGGGGAACGATCGACACCTTTTTTACAAGTGTTTCTCTATCGCTCAGCTCTTTCACGTAGTGTGTGGGAACCCCTGCTTTTTCGAGTCTTTGCATCAAAAGATTGCTCATTTTGTTGTTAATGACTCCCTTACCGACTATGGTTCCCTTTTTCAGCCCGTTGAAAGCCGTGGCATCGTCCTTGTAGGATACGATCAAAAGCTCGGGATCGTCAGTTGCAAAGACCTTTTTGGCTTTTCCCTCGTAAAGTTGTGCTCTTTTTTCCATGTGTATATACCTCCATTTTTTGAATCAACGGTAAAATTTGCACTTGGTAATTAAAAAGGCAAAGGCGCTTCATGCGAACCACATGAAAGACGCCTTTGCCTTTGCATCTATTTAACTTTTGTTGTCAGAATAAAAATACGGACAACTCGCCCCGACAAAACCGACCGTAAATCTACGCCCGATTATGATCGGAAGACGCCATTGCCCTCACGTAGATTATTATACACCTTTTTTCCTCATTTGTCAATATAATTTGATGAAAAAAACGAGCCGCGTCCAAAAAAACGCAGCTCAGTTCTTTATTTATACACCGCTGGCTCCATAGTTGGAGAGCACTCGGGCAGAGGGATCCTTTACATCGCAGCCCTTCCACGTCTTGTTGGGCATCCAGAAGTCAACGATCATTTCGGATTGCTCGGGATAATATTTTTCAAATATCTCACGGTACAAAAGAGATTCCTTGGTAAAGGGCATTGCGTGCGTGTACTTTTTGCATCTTTCCTCAAATTCCACATCAGTGTATCTACTCTCGGCATATTCTTTCAAATAATCCACCATCGAGTGTCCTACCGCATCCGAAAACGCAGCCTTCTCACGCCACAAGATCGACTCGGGAAGATAATCGCCGTCCTCAAAGGCATGGCGTAAGAGATACTTCCCTTTTCCGTATTTGTTCAGCTTCAACTCGGGATCAATGCTCATGACGTACCTGACAAAATCCAAGTCACCGAACGGAACTCTTGCTTCAAGGGAGTTTACAGAAATACAACGATCGGCACGAAGCACGTCGTACATATGAAGCTCTCGGATCCTCTTCTCTGCTTCTTTTTGAAATTCGGCGGCATTTGGTGCGAAATCGGTATATTTGTAACCGAACAACTCGTCTGAAATCTCGCCTGTTAGAAGAACTCGGATATCGGTCTGCTCATGGATCGCCTTGCAGATGAGGTACATTCCCATACTGGCTCTGATCGTCGTTATATCGAAGGTGCCGAGTATAGCGATAACGGTTTCAAGCGAGGAAAGTACGTCATCCGGCGTCATATAGATCTCTTTATGCTCACTTCCGATGTAATCGGCAACCTGCTTTGCATATTTGAGGTCAATAGCATCCTCGCTCATACCGATAGCAAAGGTCTTGATCGGCACGTTACTCTTTTTCTGCGCTATAGCACAAACCAATGATGAGTCCAAGCCACCGGAAAGAAGAAATCCAACCTTAGCGTCGGCAACAAGCCTTTTTTCAACACCCGACACAAGCTTGTCGTGGATCTTATGGCATACTACCTCAAGGTCATCCTGACAGACCTTATCCACCGTTGCGATGTCAGTATAGCAGACGAAAAGACCGTCTTTGTAGTAGTGTCCGGGAGGAAACGGCATGATCTTTTCCGCAAGCCCGACAAGGTTTTTCGCCTCGCTTGCAAAAAGGATTACGCCGTCACCGTCATACCCATAATAGAGCGGTCTGATGCCAATGGGATCCCGTGCTGCTATGTACTCGCCCTTATCACCATCATAAATGATAAGTGCATATTCCGCGTCAAGCATAGCAAACATTGCTTCACCGTACTCCCGATACATCGGAAGCAGTATCTCACAATCGCTGTCGCTTGCAAAGGTATATCCCTTCTTTTTCAGTGCTTCCCTTTGTTTTTCAAATCCATATATCTCGCCGTTGCATACAACGTAGCTGCCGTCCAGCTCAAAGGGCTGCATCCCGGATGGAGTCAGACCCATAATGGCAAGTCTGTGAAAACCGAGCAATCCCTTTCCCGTATCAATAATTTTCGTATCGTCCGGTCCGCGTGAGACCGTTTTATCAAAAGCTTCGGAAAACGACGCAAAGGTGGCGCCGCTTCCGCAATAACCCATAATGGAACACATTGTTTCTACCTCATTTACATTGTAAATTCAGCATTCTATAGGGCAAGTGCTGTACTCGCGGTGCCACCTATATTTGTTCTTCATTTTCGCCTCTGACAAGACTATGTCGTTTGACGCACGACCGAACGGCGCACCTACTAAAGCGAGAGCTTTTTCAGATTGCAGCTCAAAAAGTGTTCTTCATACGGGCTCGCCGCACGGCTTCCACCGTCCCGTGCTCGCTATCGGCAAGTATCCGTATTACTTCTCTTTTCTCAAACGCTTTTATCCTCTCGGGTCTTAATCCCAAGTGGTTGTATTCCGAGCATATTCGCTCATATTCTTATCCTCACAGGAAAGGAACGCTTTCTCATATAGAGGATCGGGCTTAACTTTTTTCAGCTGAAGCTCGGGAGTCTGCTCCATGAAATCAATCTGGGGAACGAATTCACATTCTTTTTTCTTCGGCATAACAGTAAGCTCCTTTCAAGTATTATTATTCAACATCCTGCAATGCGTCGTATCCTTCTTCACCGGTACGAACCTTTACGACGTTTTCAACATCGTAAACGAAGATCTTACCGTCTCCGATATGTCCGGTGTAAAGAGCCTTCTTCGCAGTTTCGATTACCTGACGTACAGGAACCTTGCTGACAACGATATCCACCTGCACCTTGGGAAGCAGATTTGCCTCAACCTGAACGCCACGGTAATATTCGGGCTTGCCCTTCTGTGCTCCGCATCCGAGCACGTGGGAAACGGTCATACCCGTAATGCCAATACCCATCATAGCGTTCTTGAGAGCCTCAAGTCTCGCTTCCTTACAAATGATCTCGACCTTGGTGAACTTCGGCATGCCATCTTCAAAAGCAGGAATCTTCTTTACGGGAACCGCCTCTGCCATCGGCGTTTCTCCGCTAACGGCAACGGCATCCTCATATCCGTAATCAAGGCTTTCAACTGCGGGAAGAAAATCTGCGTAAGCACTGGGCAAACCGTGCTCGGTGCTGTCAAGTCCCTTGATCTCCTCCTCGGCACTCACACGAAGTCCTACCGTCTTTTTGATGATGAGGAAGGTAATAGTCATCGTCACGGCGGTCCATGCAAGAACAGCAAGAATACCTACTGTCTGCTTACCGAGAAGCACTGCATTTCCTGTATAAAACAGTCCGTTAAGACCTGCGGGAGCATCCGGATTTGCCAGAAGTCCTACTGCAAGCGTACCCCATACACCGTTGCACAAATGAACGCCAACGGCACCGACGGGATCGTCGATATGCAGCTTCAGGTCAAGGAACTCAACAGCAACTACAATAAGGATACCCGATACGACACCCACTACCGTAGCGCCGATCGCATCCAAAGCATCACAGCCTGCGGTAATGCCTACCAGTCCCGCCAAGGAAGCATTCAGACACATAGACACATCAGGCTTGCCGTTCTTGATCCAAGTAAAGATCATCGTCGTGCAGGTTGCAACTGCGGGGGCAATGGTCGTAGTAAGGAAGATGGATGCCAGAGAGGTTCCATCCCACGCTGCCGCACCATTGAAGCCATACCATCCAAACCAAAGGATAAAGCAGCCGAGCGCGCCAAGCGTGATAGAGTGACCGGGAATCGCGTTTACCTTTGTAACCTTTCCCGCCTTATCTTTAACGTATTTGCCAAGACGTGGACCGACCACAATCGCTCCAATGAGTGCGGTCAGACCGCCAACCGAGTGAATTGCCGCGGAGCCTGCGAAATCGTGGAAGCCCCACTGTGCAAGCCAACCCTGAGAATTCCAGACCCAGCCTGCCTCAATCGGATAAACGACAAGAGAGATCACACCGGAATAAATGCAATACGAAATAAATTTTGTTCTCTCTGCCATAGCTCCCGAGACGATCGTTGCAGCGGTGGCACAGAACACAAGGTTAAATACAAAGCTTGAAGCATTTTCCTTGATAAATCCGCCAAAATCGGTAAAGATATCAAGATTTGGTACTCCTACAAGACCAAAAACGTAATCCTCAGCCATCATCAGTCCAAATCCCAGCAAAACGAACACAACCGTTCCGATACAGAAGTCCATCAGGTTCTTCATAATAATGTTTCCCGCGTTTTTCGCTCTGGTGAAGCCGGTTTCAACCATTGCGAAGCCTGCCTGCATAAAGAATACAAGGGCAGCTCCGATTAAGAACCACACGCCGAACACCTCGGTCGTTACGGTTTCCTTTACTAATTCCATGATGCTTGTAGCATCCATATCAATCATCTCCTTAACTTAAATGCTTTGTTTATCTCACGCCGAATAAGAGGTCTCCATAGGTCGGGAACGGCCAGTACTTTTCGGCTGTCATTGTCTCTGCCTCGTCGCATACCACGCGAAGCTCACTCATTGCGGCGAGAACCGTGTCACGAATCATTTTGGATTCTTCCCCAATATTCTCTGCGGACTTAATTTTTACAAGTGCTCCCTCAAGAGCCTCGACGGCTTCCGCAATCTTATCACAAAGGATCGAAAGTTTCTTTACAGTTCCCTTTTCGTAGCTACAAGCGATATCGTTTCCGAGTGCGAGCTTCTTTCCAACGCTTTCGGCAAGATCGGTTGCATATGCGCTGATAGCGGGAAGTATCTGCTTCTTCGCCATATCCACCATCGTGTTCGCTTCGATAATCACTGTCTTGCAATAGTTCTCCAGGGTGATCTCATAACGGGATCTCAGCTCTGCCTCGGTAAATACGCCGTGAGACATCAGCATATCCATGTTCTTCTTATCGAGGATATGAGGAACTGCATCCGCCGTGGTGCGATAGTTGCAAAGCCCTCTCTTCTCTGTTGCTTCCTTGATCCAAGCATCGTCATAACCGTTACCGTTGAAGACAATGCGCTTGTGATCTTTAATAGTCTTCTTGATCATATCGTGGAGCGCAGTCTCAAAATCCGCTACACCTTCAAGACGGTCTGCATAGATCTTCAAGGACTCCGCAACGGCTGTGTTCAGCATAATGTTTGCACAGGCAATGCTATTGGAGGAGCCAAGCATACGGAACTCAAACTTGTTACCCGTGAATGCAAAGGGCGAGGTACGGTTGCGGTCTGTGGTATCTCTGTTAAACTTAGGAAGAACATCGCTTCCGAGCTTCATTGTGGTTTTCTTCGCTCCCTGGTAGGGTGCATCGTTCTCGATTGCCTCAAGAACTGCGTTCAACTCATCGCCAAGGAAAATGGAAACCACGGCGGGGGGCGCTTCGTTTGCACCGAGTCGGTGATCGTTGCCTGCGGTCGCAACCGAAATTCTGAGAAGATCCTGATAATCGTCCACAGCCTTGATTACGGCACAAAGGAACAGCAAAAACTGTGCGTTCTCGTAGGGTGTTTCACCGGGTGAAAGCAAATTCTGTCCCGCATCGGTTGCAATAGACCAGTTGTTGTGCTTACCCGAGCCGTTGACCCCTTCAAAAGGCTTTTCGTGAAGCAAGCAGACAAGACCGTGCTTTGCAGCCACCTTCTGCATGATCTCCATGGTAAGCTGGTTGTGATCGGTGGCAATATTCGTAGTGGTATAAATAGGTGCCAGCTCATGCTGCGCGGGAGCGACCTCGTTATGCTCGGTCTTTGCAAGAATGCCGAGCTTCCAAAGCTCCTCGTTAAGATCCTCCATATATGCGGATACACGTGGCTTGATGACGCCGAAATAATGGTCATCCATCTCCTGTCCCTTAGGAGGCTTTGTGCCAAAGAGAGTACGCCCCGTATATACGAGATCCTTTCTCTTGTTATATATTTCCCTGTCAACAAGGAAGTATTCCTGCTCTGGACCCACCGAGCTTGTAACTCGCTTTACCGTATCGTTTCCAAAAAGCTTCAGAATACGTAGAGCCTGCACGTTGAGTGCCTCCATAGAACGAAGCAATGGAGTTTTCTTGTCAAGTGCCTCGCCGCCATATGAGCAGAACGCAGTGGGAATGCACAGTGTCTTTCCCTTTATAAAAGCGTAAGAGGTGGGATCCCAAGCGGTATAACCTCTTGCTTCAAAGGTAGCACGGAGTCCGCCAGAGGGAAAAGAAGATGCGTCCGGCTCGCCCTTGATCAGCTCCTTGCCCGAAAATTCCATAATCACACCACCGTCGGGAGCGGGAGTGATAAAGCTATCGTGCTTCTCAGCCGTTACACCCGTAAGGGGCTGGAACCAATGTGTATAATGAGTGGCACCTTGCGCTACTGCCCAATCCTTCATTGCGGCTGCCACTGCGTTTGCGACCGTCAGATCAAGTTCCTTACCTTCATCGATGGTCTTTTTCAAGGAAGCGTAAACCTTTGCGTCAAGGCTCGCCTTCATTACTCTGTCATCAAAGACCAAACTTCCGAATTGTTCTTTTACCGTTGCCATAATATATTTCTCCTTTGCAAATTGTTCTTAAAAAAGTGATGGGCGTCTCCCCTGTTTTTTACACAAGAAAGACGCCATTGCCTTCACTTATTCACTTTTCACTCTTACTTATTACCTTAAACTATGCCCTGCGCATTCATCGCATCTACGACCTTTTCAAAGCCCGCGATGTTCGCACCGACAACGTAGTTGCCCTCAAAGCCGTATTTCTTTGCCGCTTCGTCAATGTTATGGTACAGACGAACCATAATACCCTTGAGCTCATTGTCAACTCTCTCAAAAGTCCAAGACAAGCGCTCGCTATCCTGAGACATTTCAAGAGCCGAGGTAGCAACACCACCTGCATTGGCTGCCTTACCGGGAACGAAATAAACTCCATTGTCTTGGAGATACTTGGTTGCCTCGGCAGTAGTGGGCATATTTGCGCCCTCGCAAACCGCGAGCACACCATTTGCCACCAGCATCTTCGCGTCCTCGATGTCAAGCTCGTTCTGCGTAGCACAAGGAAGCGCGATATCACTCTTGACCGTCCATACGCCACGACCCTCGTGATATTCGGACTTAGGTCTGTATTTCTTATATTCGGTAAGTCTTTCTCTCTTGACTTCCTTGATCTCCTTGAGCGCCGCAACGTCGATTCCGTCGGGATCGTAAACCCAGCCGGTAGAGTCCGAGCAGGTCACAGGCCTTGCCCCCATCTGCTCTGCCTTCTCGATTGCGTAGATCGCAACGTTACCGGCACCCGAAACAGTAACCGTCTTTCCTTTAATATCTACACCGTGGCATTTCAGCATTTCCTCGGTCAGATAAAGCAGACCGTAGCCCGTAGCCTCGGTTCTTGCAAGTGAGCCGCCGTAGGAAATGCCCTTACCGGTAAGAACGCCCTCAAACAATCCTCTAAGCTTTTTGTACTGACCGTACATATATCCAATCTCTCGTGCGCCCGTTCCGATATCGCCTGCAGGAACGTCGGTGTTTGCTCCGATGTATTTGCAAAGCTCGCTCATAAAGGATTGGCAGAATGCCATCACCTCACGATCGCTCTTACCCTTGGGATCAAAATCGGAACCTCCCTTACCTCCTCCTATGGGAAGACCTGTGAGTGAGTTCTTAAATATCTGCTCGAAGCCAAGGAATTTAATAATGCCAAGATTCACAGAAGGATGAAGTCTGAGACCGCCCTTATACGGACCGATCGCACTATTGAACTGAACGCGATAACCGGTATTGACATGTACCTGTCCCTTATCATCGATCCACGGCACACGGAACTTGATCTGGCGTTCGGGATTACACAAGCGCTCCAAGAGAGCGTCGCGTCTGAACTGCGCCTCGTTCTGATCAACCACTACTCTGATCGATTCCAGAACCTCCTTTACCGCCTGATGAAATTCGGGCTCATTGGGGTTTTGACTTACAACTTGCTCTATTACCTCATCTATGTATGACATAACAGAAATCCTCCTTCTTGTATAAAAACAAATTAAAAAGCAAAGGCGACTCTGATAGGGGTTCCCCCTGTCAAAGACGCCTTTGCCTTTACGCGACATATTATACACCCTCGATTTTGGTTTGTCAAGGGGTTTTTGAAAATTTTTTTGAAAAATCCTGCAAAATCTGAATTTTTTCCCGAAAACACCTTGACAATCTGCAAGTTTCATGCTATAATGCTTGCATATGAGCAAAGGCGTTCATAGGATACAGCACACGCTGTCTATCCATGAGCGCCTTTGCTTTTTATTTGCTAAAGGTAGGTTTAATTATGTTGAAAGAAGGTCAAGTACGTATTCCGTCAGGATGCGCCATTGCAGCGGTAATCGCCAAGGACGGCGAGAGAATGTCGGGCAGACCGATCATTGAAGCGATGAAGCCTATGCACGACCGTTCCAACGGTCTGGGCGGTGGCTTTGCCGCTTACGGCATCTATCCGGAATACAAGG
>JAGAPH010000128.1 GCA_017623375.1 Clostridia bacterium
TCATCTTATTGCACCTTCCTTTCCTTTGGTGCTTTAAGTGTACTATAAGAATGGAAAATCTGCAAATGTGCAAAAAAGAAAAATACGAGAAACACCGAAATGTTCTCGTATTTTTCTTCGCCTTCGCAATGCTCGTAGTTCTTAATTCTCAGAAACTGTCCTTAAGAAGCCACGGCTTTGACCGGGGGATTTTTATTGCAAATATTCGGATAAAAACAAATTCTCTATCTGAGTGGTATTCCGTTTTTGCGAAAATTATGACTCAGCGAGCGCTTTAAGAGCTGTTTTTTTCATATTGTTGAAGTCCTCCCACTCGTGTGTATGCGCACCGACAAGTGAAGCATAGCTCTTTTCATAATATTTAAAATGGTCGTGCTCCAGGATTAGAGAGTTGACGAGGTTTGTGGCAAGTTCACCCTGTCCCTCGCTGTCGAGCATTTTCAGAATCTCGTGATCTATGATGCCGCGGCGAAGGTTCTTGTATCTTAAAGAAAGAAGAACGTCACCGTTATATGCAGGATAAACGAGCTGTGTGTCGCCTGCCTCGAAGCGACTGTAACGCGCCTCGTGCCTCGGATCCTCGGGCCAAATGCAATAAGACCAGCGAAGGAAGCCGTCAAAACCGAGATAGCGGTTCATAGGTCCTATCATTCTGCTCTCGATGAGATGCTGTCCGTATTGCGTATTAGGACGTCCCTCACCGCAGCAGACATACCAAAGGAAGCGCTTGCCTGTAAGGTACTTTTGATAGTCCTTCAAAATATCGTACTTCTGGCAAACGCAGTACAGATAAGGAACAAAATCGTCGATTACATCACCAAATTCATCGATAAACTCAGCGTGATTGATCGCGGTCTTGAATCGGAAGGTAGGTGCAATGGTGCGGAAGGTTTCGAGGCTATTTCTGTATTTTACCATATCGGCAGGCTCATCTGCCGCAATGCGAACACGGGTGAGCTGATTGGTCTCGGTGAAGTACTTTTCAAGTGATTTTATATAGTCTTCGACAACGCATTTTTCGGATACGTACTTAAGCTTGCCGTCCGACTCATCAAAATAACGAAGACGAATAGGCTCCACGTAATCTACCTTTACCTTACCAAGCGCATCATTGATCCAAAGGTTTATCAGTCCAAAAACCTCTATATCACCCGACATTCCATACTCTGTGCAAATGTCGATATATCTCTGCATTTTAGAGTAGTCATAGTGGTACTTTCCGTCCTTAGATCTCGTGATACCGACAATGGAATATTCAAACATATTTCCGCCGTGAACGATCTGATCAAAACAAAACTGTCCTGACCACGGAATCTCTGAAACGCAAACGGTTATGGATTTCTGCCCAAGATTAGCTAAAGATTTTGCAACTTTTTCCAGTATTGCAAAATGCTCATCGCTAAACAACGGAACGTCATAATGACGTGCTACATTCGACACGTGCTGCCAAAGGTCAAGGTAAAAACTCCACGATTTATAGTCGGGTATCACCACGTCATATACAGTAAGCGTAAGCTCGGTCTCTGATACAAGAGTCTCATCCTCCGCGTAAAGAGATGAATAAACTCTAACCTTGATCTTATAGTCCCCCGCCGAAGCGTCTGCAGGTATGTGAGTTTCAACCCAAACAGCGCTGGGAACGTTAGGTGCCGAGTCGCGCACAGATGAATTAAGCAGCACATCGGCCTTCTCTACACCATTGTCATCCTTGACGAACTCCTCGAGATGAAGCTCCGTAGCAAAGGGAGACTCGACAGCCACACGAAGTCTCTCGTGCGGGCGTCTGTATTGCGGTATCGCATTACTGCTGAACCACTCAGATGTGTCGATGCTTACGCTATACGGATTTTCTGACGAAAGAATGAGTTGAAACGCCGCGGAGTCGTTTTTTCCTGCGACTAGGTAAGTCGGTGCTTTCGGCTCTGCCACACCGTAATTTAACGTTAATTTATATGCCTCATTTGCAACAAGTAGTTTTGACATTTATTTTCACCTCGTTTTATATTGCGTCGGAATAATCTCAAATCGGTTATTCGAAAATTCAACACAGTATTTTTGTTTTCGTTAATAAGTATAACATATATATTTTCTTTTATTTATTGTGATATTCTTCAAACAGATCGTTTGGCGTACATTCAAGAATATCGCATATTGTCTTTAAATTATCAAATTTTATGCTCTTGGTTTCATTGTTGACTATCTTATTGAAATTCTGATAGCTAAGCCCAAGCTGAATATAAAGCCAATATTTAGTCTTCCCTTTTTCCTGCAGTATATCGAGTATCCTAAGATGCATTATATCACCTCCAAGTTATATAATGTATTCATTATATTCCCAAAAACATCTTGACAAATAGACTTGTACATTATATAATGTATACATTGGATAGTTATTATCCTATTAAAATAAAAAGGAGAAGGAAATGAAAAAGAGCATTTTGATTTTACTGCTTGTTATGGCTATGGCGGTAGCATTGATTTCCTGCGGCGAGCAAGGTCCGAAGGGCGACACCGGCGCTACGGGCGCACAGGGTGAAAACGGAAAAAGCGCCTACGAAATAGCGCAGGCGGCAGGATTTGAAGGCAGCGTGAATGAATGGCTGCTCACTCTCGTTGGAGAAAAAGGAGATGCAGGAGCGGACGGCTCCGGAATCGCATCCATTGAGAAAACCACAACGGACGGAAAATGTGACACGTACACGATCACGTTTGACAATGGCTCGACAAGCAGCTTCACCGTAACTAACGGAAACGACGGCAATGACGGAAACGGGATTGCAGGTATTGAGCTCACATCGAGCGATGAAACGAAGGACACATATACCATCACGATGACTAACGGTGACACCGCTACGTTTACCGTCACCAATGGCGCAAAGGGCGACAAGGGTGATAAGGGCGATAAAGGTGACACGGGTGTTACCGGCGCTACCGGAAACGGTATAGCAAGCATTGAATACACGTCAAGTTCAGGAAACATCGACACCTACACTATAGAATTTACCGACGGAACGTCAACCACGTTCAAGGTAACTAACGGCATAAACGGTCTCGACGGTAATAACGGTAAGGATGGCAACGGAATTACCGACATCAAGAAAACCTCGAGCAACGGAAACGTAGATATTTATACTATTTCCTTTGAGAACGGAGCTACCTCAACCTTCAAGGTTACCAACGGTCTTGACGGATCTGACGGTAAGAACGGCGACGACGGCGTAGGTATAACAAGCGTTAAAAAGACTGCAACGGTCGGAAATATTGATACTTACACGATAAATTACACCGACGGATCCACAAGCACCTTTACCGTTACTAACGGAACGAACGGTAAGGATGGAAATGGCATTGCTTCGGTAACAAAAACCGCAACCTACGGAAACATCGATACGTACACTATAACCTTCACCGACGGCAA
>JAGAPH010000012.1 GCA_017623375.1 Clostridia bacterium
GAGCTGTCAGCGAAGCTGACTGAGGGAGAGTGCGTCAAAACATAATGAAATCTTAACCGTTATGCACGCAGGCTCCTCCACCCGCTACGCGGGAGCCCCCTCTCGGAGGGAGCCTTATAAAAGTGCGAACATAAAATGTAAACTCTTCGATAAATCAAAATTTGAAGTCGCTTTTAAAAGCTCTCCGACTTTTCTCTTATCTCTTCTCTATCCAAGCGTGGTCGGGGTCGCTGGAACGGTTAAAGCCCTGATAGTCGCCTGCCATCAGCCACAAAAAATAGGTCTTGTAGCCGGGGGTGGCCACTGTGGTGTGATATCCGTAGGGGAATTCTACCAGCTCGTCGTTCTTGACTCTGTAAGCCTCGTCAAGCTCTCCGTCAGCCGTGTAAAGACACTGTACAGCAAAGCCCTGCTTGGGGTCGAAAAGGAAATAGTATATCTCCTCCGCAACACACTCACGAGGCATGTCGTTTACGTCATGCTTGTGAGGGGGGAAGCCTGCCCAGTTGCCCTCGGTGCAGTATGCTTCACCAACGGTAAGCACCTTTGCGTTGGAATTTTCGTCAATAATAAAGCTGGTCTCTCTCTGATAAGGAACCTCGCCCAGAAGCTTGAGAACAACGTGATCCTCTCTGAGGACCTGAGGCTGCGTCTTTTCCGCAACGGGAGTAGCGCAAACGGCGATCTTGATGTGATCTATAGCCTCTATCCTGCAGGTCTGCTCGCGGGGCATGTAAAAGCTCTCCGCGCGTCTGTTTTCAAATACGCTCATTCTGTTGCCGATATTTTCCCACTTTTCTCCGTTTACGTAAACGTTGCAGTGACCCTCCAGCATGATGAACGCTGCTTCCCTGTCCTCTGTATTATACTCCAAGACCTCACCCGCGTCAAGCTCTATAATACCGAACTCAAGCTTTTTAAGAGAACATTCTCCAATCTTACATATGGGTGTATAGCCCTTAGCGGGCTTATATGCTTTTTTATAATTCATAACCGTTCTCCTTCATATATTTCTTTACCGTATCAAAGTCGGGAACGCTCTCGCGCGCTCCTACGCCCGTGCACTTAAGCGCCGATACCGCGCTTGAAAAATGACAGCATTTAAGAAAGTCAAAGCCCTTTGCGAGTCCCGCGGCAAACGCTCCGTGGAACACGTCGCCCGAGCCGTTGGAGTCAAGGACCTTTGCGGGATAGATGGGATAGGAGACTATCTTCTCCCCGTCAAACATTATGCCGCCTCTCTTGCCCTGTGTGACCACGACCACCTGAGGGCGGTAAAGCTCGTAAAGCCTTCTTGCCGCTTCCTCGGCGTTGTCAGCACCCGTGTGTCCCATGGCAAACTCCTCCGAGGGGATCATGATGTCGGTATGCGCCAGCAGTCTTTCCACGCCGTCGTAAAGTCCGCCGCAGTCGTAAAGCACCTTAGTGCCCACCTCATGCGCGTACCTTGCCGCCTCCACCGCCGCGTCCATCTCGTTGCCGTCCACCATAAGTATCTCAGCGTTCTCTATAGCCGCTCTCTTTGTGCCGTCAAGCACAAGAGGGGGAAGGTCTCCCTTGTCAAAAACACAGGTACGGCTGGTCGTTTCGGCACTCAGCCATATGACCGACGTAAAAGCGCGATGATCGGACTTGATATCGACATTCGCCGTATCAACCCCGTATTTCTTAAAATCGCCAAGAAGAAAGTCGCCCGACGCGTCATCGGAGAGCACTCCGATAAAGCCCGTCTCCTCGCCAAGCCTTGCCGCGGCGACAAGACCCGTAGCTACGGGTCCTCCGCCTGCAGGCTTTACGGATACGGCGCGAAGCTTTGTATCCTCCTTGGGATAGTAGGGCACGTTTATGAGCGTATCCATTACGCACGCGCCTATTCCCACGATCTTACTCATATTATAATGCCTTTCCGTCAGCACCCGTCAGCTCGATCTTTTCCATAGCAAGCTTCTTGACGTGCGCGATAGCGTTCTTCATGAACAGGTCGATGGCAAGGCTTCTCTTAGGATCGTCAAGAGACTCCTTTGTTCCGTCCGCAAAGGCACAGCAAACGTCAGTGCCTATGTTCATCTTGCGGATACCCGCAGCGATAGCCGCCTTTACCTGATCGTCGGGAATACCCGAGCCGCCGTGAAGAACAAGAGGAATACCGCCCGTTGCCTCTCTTATAGCCTTGATACGCTCAATGTCAAGCTTGGGAGGCTTCTTGTAGTGTCCGTGAGCGTTGCCCACAAGCACGGCAAGACAGGTAACGCCCGTCTGCTTTACAAACTCAGCCGCCTCCTCGGGGCTTGTGAACTCGTCCATAGCGTCGTCGTTCACGCTTCCAACGTGTCCTATCTCACCCTCAACGCCGATGCCGACAGAGGCACAGGTGTCAACGATATGCTTGGTCAGCTCAACGTTCTTCTCAAAGGGGTGAACAGAGCCGTCAAGCATGATGCCCGTGCAGCCCCAACGAAGAGCGCGGGTCACCTCCCACTCGGAAGGACCGTGATCAAGGTGGAAGCAAACGGGAACGCTCGCGCGCCCAGCCGCCGCTACGACAGCGGGGCAAAGATAAAATCCAACCTCTTCATTAAGAAGTCTGGGATATACCTGAATGATCACGGGAGCCTTCTTCTCCTCCGCGGCGTCGATAACGCCCATGACCGTCTCTGTGTTATATACGTTGAACGCGGGGATACAGTAGTTGCCCTTCTCCGCCATTCCTATGATAGTCTGCAAATTAACTAACATCTCTCTGCTCCTCCTCAGCCAAGGATAAGATCCTCAAGTGAAAGGATCTCAACGTCGTTCTGCTCTACGCTCTTAAGAGAAGCGTACTCGGAAACGCTTGCGGTGACCATTACCTTCGCGCCAATGCTCTTTGCGTTGAAAATTCTTCTCTCGGCAACTGCCTTCATTACCTCGGGCATGTACTCAGCCATAAGAAGGTTTCCTGCCCAAACTGTAGCGGCGCGGTTAAGAAGCATTTCGGAAAGCTTTGCGTAAGCGGAGATGACCTCTCTTGCCTCCTCGGTCTCCTCAAGGTCGCGGGAGAGCTGATAAGGATCGTGATATACCACTTCCTTGCCTGTGTTCTTTGCCTTAAGGCTTCCGTTTGCCAGAAGCTCAGCGAGGAACGCGGTGTAGGTAACGGCACGGCACTCAAGCTCGATGCCGTACTCGTGATAGAGCTGCTTTACTGCCTTTGCGTCAGCGGGGTCGTAAAGGACGACGGTCTTATAGCCGTTCATTACCTTAGCCGCAGCTGCCATCTGCTCCTTGGTCTCGTTTGCGGCGCCTATAAGGAAATCAAGCTGCGCGCCCGTTGCGGGCTCGTCTGCAAGCACTGTAAACTTAACGCCTGCGCTTTCCAGCACCTCGATAGCCTTTGCGCCCTGCTCGCATACCTTTGCGCGAGCGTCAGCACCGAGATACAAGAGCACGTCGGTCTTATCTGCGTGAGCCGCTATTTTTTCAGCGAGCTTGGAGCAAAGCTGAGTCTTGCCGTATGCGTTGCCCGTCTCGAGGCAGTTGTCGATAAGCACGTTTATGTATTCGGGGGTCTTTCCCTCAAGAGCCGCCTGAAGTCTTACCTCCTTGGTGAACATAACGGGATCCCAGCCCGTAACGCACTCGCGCACGCAGCCGCCGCAGCCCGCGCACTCGTAAATGTTATCCATTATTTCCTCAAGCTCAATAGAGCCTCTGTTGACCATAGATATACCGAGAGCCCTTGCTCTTGGTGTGCTTCTCTCGTGTCCCGTAGCGTTTCCTATAGGGCAGATGTGGTGACACATCCAGCAAAAACGGCAGGAGTCAACGTGCTGCTTTGATTTTTCAGACATTATCATAACTATTTACCTCCTAAGATCAAAGTCCGAGCTTGAACGGATTCATTATTCCGTTGGGGTCAAGCTGCTTCTTAATTCCTTCAAATACCTGCATTGCGGGGCCATACTGCTCCTTCATGAGTCTGCCAAGCTTTATGCCCACGCCGTGGTGGTCGTTTACAACGCCGCCGTGAGCGAGAGCCGCGCGGACACCGCAGGTCCATACTGCCTGATGCAGTCTGAGTGCCTCAACGGGATCCTGAGGAACGTCCTTGCCGTCGATGATGAAGCGGTCGTATACCATTGCGCCCCACTCATACCAGTGAGAGAAGTGAGCGATGAACTTCGCCTGCGGGAAGTTTGTCTCGATAGCCTCCTTCATTGCCCAATAGATCTCCTCGATCTTTCCGTAAGGAGCTATGGTATCCATCGTACCGAACATCTGAGGAATATCCATCATGTGACCTGGGTAGAAGAATGTGATCTTCTCTTCCCACCACTTCTTTCCGTACTCGCTGCCAAGGTCCTCTGCTCCGTACTTCTTAAAGGTATCGAGAAGTATCTTCTCCTCAACCTCTACCATCTCCTTGCAGCCCTCAATAGCTATGTTCATAAACGCGCCCTTGCGCTCAACGCCTACTATCTTCTTGATAAGAGAAGCGGTCTCCGCCTCGTCGTAAAGACGCATAACAGAGGGCTTGAACTTCTGAAGAAGCTCTCTTGACGCCGCAAATGCTCCGTGCATATCCTGGAACAAAAATCCGCGGAAGCGTCTCTCCTCGGGCTGGTCGAAAATTCTTATCTGCGCCTTGGTGATGATACCGAGCGTTCCCTCAGAGCCTATGAATATCTGATTGAGGTCGGGGCCTGCCGCGTGCTTGGGAGCGGGAGAGGTGTAGATTATATCTCCGTTGGGGAGAACTACCTCCATCTGAAGCACCATATCGTCGATCTTACCGTACTTGGTGGAGCAAACTCCTATACCTCTGTGGGCAAGAAATCCGCCTACGGTGGAGCATGTCAGAGAAGAGGGATAGTGCATGGTCGCCTTGCCTACCTCGTTTGCCGCCCATTCGATGTGCTTATAGATAGCGCCTGTTCCGCACTCTATGTACATTCCGTCGGTATTTACCTCGTAGATCTTGTTCATTCTCTTGGTGTCAAGAAGGATACCGCCGCATACGGGAATAGCACCGCCCTGCGTTCCGCCGCCTGCGCCCCAGGTGGTTACGGGGAGCTTGTAGTAATTTGCGATCTTAACTACCTTAGAGACCTCTGTTGCGTCCTTGGGGCAAACGATAAAGTCCGCCTCGGGCATACGCTGTCCTCTGTCCGCCCACATACGGGAAAGCCAATAGTAGTCAACGCTGTGCGTTACCTTATCGATCTGACGGATAGAGCAATTCTCCACGCCAACGGCATCCTCAAGCTCTGTCAGGATCATCGAGAAAAGAAATTCGTTCATCTGGATCTGCATAAAACAATACTCCTTTTTGTTTTTTATTTGGCTATGTCACATCAAAAGACCGATCTTTGCAGCTTTTCAAATTTTGATTTATCGAAGAGCTTACATTTTATGTTCGCACTTTTATAAGGCTCCCTCCGAGAGGGGGCTCCCGCGTAGCGGGTGGAGGAGCCTGCGTGCATAACGGTTAAGATTTCATTATGTTTTGACGCACTCTCCCTCAGTCAGCTTCGCTGACAGCTC
>JAGAPH010000129.1 GCA_017623375.1 Clostridia bacterium
CTATAAGGTTCTTCTTGTCTCCATCTATTATTCTTGCCATCGATAATCTCCGTCAGTATATTTGTCTTGTCATAAGACATACTTTATGATATACTAATTTCGAAATTATCTTGTCCTATAACAGGACAAAAGCAAAAAAAGCAAGTGGGAAGAACTGTAATGGAGAATATTGGAATCAAAAAAGGCTCCCTTGTGTAAAGGGAGCTTTTTGCTATCTGCGTACCGATGCTTTTCGATAAATTTGAATTTGACAATCTTCATATGATGTTTTCTGCTTTTAACCTCAATAAATAAAACTGCTTCAACCATTCCGGCTGCTCTTCAAGAGTATCCTGCATTTTTTGTAATGTTCTTTTTCCAATGCGCCTATCTAATACCGCAAACATTCTAACAATTGGATGACTTGAAGAAATGCTCTCCTGTATTTCTTGATTGCGGTATATTTCTAAAGCTTCGCAAAATTCCTCATCTGTATATTCCGTACGTTGATTTATAGGATATTTCTCCAACAATGTCCAAAACTCAGCCCAGTATTCACTAACACCGGTTGGGTTAGCATTTTTCGTACATCCACTATCAATAAAATAAGTATTCACTGTTTCCCAAGAGAAGCGTTTTACTTGCTCACCATCTATGCAAACCTCAAAAATATGACAACCGTCCATCCCTACGTATGTGGTACAACCATATCTTATTCTGCCTTGTAATGAATTGGCAAGCATATCTTGTTCAAGATACTTTCTCATTCCGCTCCATGAACCAAGTATTTTCCCCATAAAGACCACCTCCTCGTAAAATTTGTATATATCCGTCATATACTATGCTACTATTATAACACGAAAACCGCAGAAAATCAATCTGCGGTTTCTGCTTTTTCTGTTGGTAGGTGATGTACTCCCAAAACTGTCCTTTAGAGTGATGCTCTAATGCGGTCTGCTTTTTTTGATCACTTTCTTTTGTTATGCTCAGGCAACGGTATGTATCCGAAGGATCATGACCGCGGTGTTTTCCGCAGTCATGATTTTTTTGAAAAAAATTCAAAAAAACTATTGACAAATCAAAAGAATGGTGGTATAATAATCAAGTCGCTTGGAGAGACCGCCAGCGGGCGAAACGGCGACGGTAAATATGCACCTTTAGCTCAGTTGGTAGAGCAACTGACTCTCAATCAGTGGGTCCCGGGTTCGAATCCCTGAAGGTGCACCAAAGAGCACTTGCGGTGGGGTGTATGCGGTAGAGCAGTATCAAATCGAATAATACCTACCAACAGGAAAAGGACGAAGAATTGTTAAATTCCTCGTCCTTTTTTCTTGACAAGCACTGCATTTGTGGACACAAACGAATATAGTGAAATGTTTTGCTTTCGCAAAACGTGAAATAATATGATATCGCATATTGTGAAATATCTCACTTCGTTCGATGTGAAATAAAATTTGCCCACGTTCGCGCAAGCGAACATTTCACATTTGCGAAGCAAATATTTCACCGCAAAGCGATTTCACTTGCCCGCAAGGGCAAATTTCGTTGCGCACCTGCTCTACGGCGGGTACGCCGTTGCAGGTGCTTTTTTATATCTTAAGGAGCACAGAAATGAAAAATAAAACGCCATCGATCGGCGTGCCTGCTTTATCGCAGAAGTGCCGATCAATGGCGCTTTTTGTGTTTTTAACTGTTATCAGCCGTTTGCTTTGAGAAGATCGCGTATTTCCTTAAGAAGGTCCTCGGTGGTGGGGTTAGCAAGTCTGTCAAGCCTTGCCCTTTCCTCAGCAGCCTTCTTTTCTTCCTCTGCCTTCTTAGCCTTCTCGGCGTAGTAAGCCTCAACTGCCGCCTTGTCGGAGCGTTTGATGCCCAGCTTCTTCATTTCCTTCTTTTCTTCCTTGGTGGGCTTGCCCTTGCTCAGCTCGTTCTCAAGAGCCTTTCTGCTCTCTCTTAACTTGTTGATCATCTTAACGATGATGAAGAGCACAAGCGCGATAAGGAAGAAATTGATAACTGCGTTGATGAATGATCCCCAGTCGATATAAATGGACTTTGCCAGATCTATCTCGCCCGTAGTTTCGTCGTATGCCACCTGCAGATAGGTGTATACCTTGTCGAGAGAATCTGCACCGAAGATAAGGGCGAGGAGCCAGTTGATGATAGGCTTGAGGATAAAGTTGCTCAGCCCGTTTACGATGGCGGTAAATGAACTACCTACGATAACGCCGACAGCCATGTCAACAACATTGCCGCAGGTAATGAATTTTTTGAATTCAGCGAAAAATTTTTTCATTGCCTTCTCCTTAAAAATATTTTCCGACTAAATGTCGTTTTATGTCATATTAATTATACACTTAAATGATTTTTTTGTCAAGTAAATTAATAAGTTTTTATCTTTGAAATTGACAAGCGGCGCATTGTGATGTATAATTATAGAGATAGGCAATGAGAGAAAAGCGAAAAAGGCAGAATACAAAGGAGTTTGAATATATGAATTTATATATGAAGCAAAGGATCTTTTCGTGGAGAGACAGATTCAGTATCTACGACGAGAACGGTAACGACAGATATTACGTTGAGGGCGAGCTTTTCTCCTGGGGAAAAAAGCTTCATTTGTACGATATGGGTGGAAATGAGCTTGCGTATATCTCACAGAAGCTATTTTCATTTTTGCCTAAATATACCGTCTACCGTCAGGGGATAGAGGTGTGCGTGGTGACCAAGGAGTTTACCTTCTTCAAGCACGAGTTCAGTGTAGACGGGCTTGGCTGGGGCGTTTTTGGTGATTTCTTTGATCATGAGTACGAGATCTCCAACGGAAGCAAGGTGATAGCCAACGTCTCCAAGCAGTGGTTTACCCTTGGAGACTCCTATAGGTTGTGCGTAACGCCCGACATAGACGAGATAACTGCGCTTTGCGTAGTGCTTGCGGTCGACGCTGCCATAGAAGAGCAGAGCAGGTAATTTAAAAAATTCTGTGGACTAACGGTCGATACAAATTGATCTGAAAACAAATATAAAGCTATACGTATAGAAGGAAGAAATATGAAACTGAGTGAACTTTTAAAAAATGACAAGCCGTCGCTGTCCTTTGAGGTGTTTCCGCCAAAGACAGATACGGCGTTTGAAAGCGTTAAGAGAGCTACCGAGGAGATAGCCAAGCTGCGCCCGTCCTTTATGAGCGTTACATACGGCGCGGGCGGCGGAACGAGTCGATATACTCTTGAGATCGCCAAAAATATCAAGGAGCGCTACGCCGTGCCAACGTTGGCTCACCTCACCTGCGTTTCCTCAACGAGAGAGACCGTAAAAGCGAAAATAGAGCAGATCAAGACGGCGGGTATTGAGAACGTAATGGCGCTTCGCGGAGACCTTACGCCCGAGCTTATGGCAAGTGACAGAGGAAGCTGGGACTACCGCTACGCCGTAGACCTCATACGCGACATAAAGGAAAGCGGGGCAGAGCTTTGCATCGGAGGGGCGTGCTATCCCGAAATACACCCCGAGAGCGCAAATCAGAAGGACGATATAAAATATCTTAAGGAAAAGGTGGACGCGGGCTGCTCTTTCCTTACCACGCAGATGTTTTTTGACAATAATCTGCTCTATAATTTCCTCTATAAGATACGTGAGGCGGGGATAACTGTTCCCGTGATCCCGGGTGTCATGCCTATAACCAACGCAAATCAGGTGGAGAGGGCGATAAAGCTTTCAGGCTCCTTCATGCCTCAGCGCTTCAAGAGCCTTGTGGATAAGTTCGGTACATCTCCCGACGCTATGAAGCAGGCGGGTATCGCCTACGCCACCGATCAGATTATAGACCTTTACGCCAACGGCATAACCAACGTTCACGTTTATTCAATGAACAAGCCCGACGTTGCCGAAAAGATACAGAGCAATCTGTTGGATATTATAGGTAAGTGATATGGGAGCGGTATATACCAAGACGTATAAAGCCCCCGAATACCGAGAGAGGGAGATATTGCGGTATGCGGGCGTGCGAGATGGAACGGCTGAGATAGAGGCGCTTATGAGAGAGTGCATATCGGAGCTTGGAGAAAGGCTTTGCTTCAAGGTGTGCTATGCGGAGTTTGAGGCTTGTGTTGTGGGGAATGACGTAGATCTTGGATTTTGCCATGTGTCCTCGTCGGCGCTTGCCAAGAACCTCAGAGACTGTGATGGAATAGTGCTAATGGGCGCTACCGTGGGGCTTGAGATAGACAGACTTATCGCAAGATACGGCACGCTATCGCCTTCAAGGGCGCTTATGATGCAGGCGATAGGCGCTGAGCGCATAGAGAGCCTTTGCGATAGATTTTGTGAGGAGATAAAAGAGGAAAAGCGCCTTTTGGGTAAGAGCGTAAGACCGCGCTTCAGCCCCGGTTACGGAGATCTGTCAATTGAGCTGCAGAGAGATATCTTTCGAGCTCTTGACTGTCCTCGAAGGATAGGACTGTCTTTGAACGACAGCCTACTGATGTCCCCCTCAAAATCGGTAACTGCAATAATAGGTGTGGGCAGGGGAGCTTGCACTGACGGAAATGATATTGGCTGCGGTGTATGTGAAAAAAAGGACTGCATATACAAAAAATAAAGGAATAGATTATGAAGATAACGGAATATTTAAAGGATAATTTTATAATTCTCGACGGCGGCACGGGTACGCTTCTTCAGGCGGCGGGTCTTGCGGCGGGAGAGCTCCCCGAGCGGTGGAATATGACCCACCCCGAGGCGGTAAGAAAAATACACAGGGATTATTACGACGCGGGAAGCAACGTGGTGAGTGCCAACACCTTCGGCGCTAATATACTCAAGTTCTCCCCTGAGGAGCTTGAGGAGATAATCAAGGCGGCGATAGGTCACGTAAGAGCCGCAATGGAAGAGAGCAAGACCGATCAACCTAAGTGGGTAGCCGTTGATATAGGTCCCACGGGACGTATGCTCGCTCCCTACGGAGATCTTGATTTTGAGGACGCCGTGGCGGTGTTTGCCCAGACTGTAAGGCTTGCCGATAGGTACGGTGCTGACCTTATCTTTATCCAGACCATGAACGATAGCTACGAGACCAAGGCGGCGCTTCTTGCGGCAAAGGAAAACTGCCACCTTCCCGTATTCGTTGGCAACGCCTACGGAGAGGACGGCAAGCTTATGACGGGTGCAAGTCCCGCCGCAATGGTGGCGATTCTTGAGGGCATGGGGGCAGACGCAATAGGCATTAACTGTTCCTTAGGACCCAAGGCGCTTGAGGGAGTTATAGACGAGTATCTGAAATATGCCTCGGTGCCCGTAATACTCAAGCCTAACGCGGGACTGCCAAGAGCAGTAAACGGAAAAACGGTGTATGACGTAGAGCCTGCGGAATTTGCCCGTGACGTGGCGGAGCTTATGAAGAGAGGTGTGCGTATAGCGGGCGGCTGCTGCGGCACCACACCCGAATATATCTCGGCGCTTGTGGGAGAGGCTTGCGGTCTTGCGCCTGTCTCTATCGACAAAAAAAGCGCAACGCTTGTGTCCTCCTATACCCACGCGGTTGAGCTTGGAGCAGCTCCCGTGCTTATCGGTGAGCGCATAAATCCCACGGGAAAGAAGCGCTTTAAGGAGGCGCTGAGAGCAAACGATATGGACTATATCCTCAAGGAGGGAATAGCTCAGCAGGACAAGGGCGTTCATATACTTGACGTAAACGTGGGGCTTCCCGATATCGACGAGGTAAGTATGCTTAAGTCGGCAGTCTGCGAGCTTCAGGCAATAATCGATCTGCCTCTTCAGATAGATACCTCCAACGCCGAGGCGATGGAGACGGCACTCAGACGCTATAACGGTAAGGCGATGATAAACTCTGTCAACGGCAAGACGGAGAGCATGGAAGCGGTATTTCCGCTTGCTAAAAAATACGGCGGACTTGTTGTGGCGCTTACCCTTGACGAGAGTGGAATACCCGAGACTGCCGAGGGCAGGCTCGAGATCGCCAAAAAGATACTTTGCGAGGCACAGAAGTACGGCATAGATAAAAAGGACATTATATTTGATCCCTTGGCTCTTACCGTCAGCGCCGATCAAAGCGCGGCTAAGGAAACGCTTCACGCGGTGGAGCTTATCACAAAAGAGCTTGGCTGTCACACCTCTCTCGGTGTGTCCAACGTTTCATTCGGACTGCCCGAGAGGGACGTTATAAACAGTACGTTCTTTGCTCTCGCTATGGGTAAAGGACTGTCGGCGGCGATAATGAATCCCTATTCCGAGCAGATGATGAAGGCGTATTTTGCCTTCCGTGCCCTTGGAGGGCTTGACGAGAGCTGCGCTGAGTATATCTCCTTTGCCCAGAGTCTGCCAAAAACCGTGGTCGCAACGGAAAGCACAGCGGAGGCGAGGGGTGAGTCGGATATGGAATATGCCTCTGAGCTTCAGCGGGCAATCGTCAAGGGGCTTCGGGAGCAGGCGGCGCTTGTCACGTCGGAAATGCTCAAGTCGGAGGCGCCCATGAGCATAGTGGAAGATCACGTTATACCCGCTCTCAATACGGTGGGCACGGGCTTTGAGAACAAGACTGTCTACCTTCCTCAGCTCCTTATGAGCGCTGAGGCGGCAAAGAGCGCATTTGAGGAGGTAAAGGCTAACATGCCCGTTGGCAATAAGACGGCAAAATGCGCCTTCGTGCTGGCAACGGTAAAGGGGGATATACACGATATCGGAAAGAATATAGTTAAGCTTTTGCTTGAGAATTACGGATTTGACGTTTGCGATCTTGGACGTGACGTGCCTCCCGAGGCGGTGGCGGATAAGGTGGTGGAGCTGAAAGCTCCGATTGCGGGACTGAGCGCCCTTATGACTACCACCGTTCCCGCAATGGAGGAAACAATAAGGCTGCTCAGAGAAAGAGCGCCTTGGTGTAAGGTGATCGTCGGCGGAGCGGTGCTTACTGCCGATTACGCCGCATCCATAGGCGCGGACAAATACGCGGCGGACGCCATGGAGGCGGTAAGATGCGCAGAGGAGATATTCAAGGCACAAAATGGCTAAAAAATATTGACAATGGATAAAAATTATCGTATAATGATTTTGGAGAGATAGTTAAGCGCTAATTTAAAAAATTGGGATTTAGCGATGTGTTCGCTATATTAGCACTTACTTCATAAGGCTCCCTCCGGGAGGGAGCTGTCAGCGAAGCTGACTGAGGGAGAGTGCGTCAAAACATAATGAAATCTTAACCGTTATGCACGCAGGCTC
>JAGAPH010000013.1 GCA_017623375.1 Clostridia bacterium
GAGAGTGCGTCAAAACATAATGAAATCTTAACCGTTATGCACGCAGGCTCCTCCACCCGCTACGCGGGAGCCCCCTCTCGGAGGGAGCCTTATGTGAGTGCGAACACAGATTGTAAACCCACCGATAAATCAAAATTTGTAATTCTATCCCATCTCATTATAACACATTTCCGTTTTATATTCAATCATTATTTTTTATCGTATTTGTATTGACTTTTTGTTTTGGAAGTGATATAATTAATGTACTATATTTTTGGGAGGTTCATTATGAAACATATCAAGACTCTTGAAACTCGCAATCTTTGTGAAAGCGCAAAGAACGGCGGTTGCGGCGAGTGCCAGACTTCCTGTCAGTCTGCTTGCAAGACAAGCTGCGGCATCGCTAACCAGCAGTGCGAAAACACAAAGGAAAGCAAGTAATCGATTTGCTTAACTCAAATGCCGCCTATCGGGCGGCATTTTTATCTGTAATATAAAAGTCAAAGGAGACTGTTATGATACATCAATACAAGCTCGGCGGCTACAATATAGTGCTGGACATTTGCTCGGGCTCAGTTCACGTGGTAGACGAGGTCGCCTACGATATCATTTCCCTCTTTGAGGATAACGACCGCGGCACCGTTATTTCAAGCATAGCAAAAAAATACGCAGACCGCTCGGATATTTCGGGCGAGGATATTGAGGAATGTTACGCTCAGGTGGAGGAGCTTAAGGAGAGCGGAAAGCTGTTCGCTCCCGATACCTTTGAGCCCATGGCGGGCAAGCTTAAGGAAAAGACCTCGGGCGTGGTAAAGGCACTGTGCTTACATATTGCCCACACCTGCAATCTCAACTGCTCCTATTGCTTCGCAAGTCAGGGCAAGTATCACGGCGACCGCGCCGTAATGAGCCTTGAGGTGGGCAAGAGAGCACTTGATTTCCTTATCGAAAACTCGGGAAGCCGACGCAATCTTGAGGTGGACTTCTTCGGCGGCGAGCCGCTTATGAATTTTGACGTGGTAAAGCAGCTGGTGGCTTACGCCCGCGAGATAGAAAAGAAGCATAACAAAAACTTCCGCTTCACCCTTACCACCAACGGAGTGCTTATCGACGACGACGTTATAGATTTTGCCAACCGTGAGATGAGCAACGTTGTCCTCAGCCTTGACGGACGTAAGGAAATTCACGATCGCTTCCGCGTTGACTATTCGGGCGCGGGAAGCTGGGAGAAGATAGTTCCAAAGTTCCAGAAGCTTGTAGAGGCGAGAGGCGGCAAGGATTATTACATGCGTGGCACGTTCACCCACGCAAACCCCGATTTCCTTGAGGACATAAAGCAGATGCTCGATCTTGGCTTTACCGAGCTTAGCATGGAGCCTGTGGTCTGCGCCCCCGGGGACCCCTCTGAGCTTACAGAGGAGGATCTTCCCATAGTTCTCGAGCAATATGAAAAGCTTGCCGAGCTTATGATAGAGCGTGACCGTGAGGGCAAGCCCTTTACCTTCTATCACTATATGATAGACCTTACTGGCGGTCCTTGCATATACAAGCGTATCTCGGGCTGCGGCTCGGGCACGGAATACATGGCAGTCACCCCTTGGGGCGACCTCTATCCCTGCCATCAATTTGTTGGTGAGGAGAAATTCAAGCTTGGTAACATATGGGACGGAGTTACCAATACGCAAACGCAGTGCGAATTTGCCGCCTGCAATGTCTACGCCCGCCCCGACTGCCGCGACTGTTGGGCAAGGCTTTACTGCTCGGGTGGCTGCGCCGCCAACGCATACCACTCCACGGGTACGGTCACGGGCATTTACAAATACGGCTGCGAGCTCTTCCGCAAGAGAATGGAGTGCGCTATAATGGTAGCCATCTCCCGCGCCTTCGGAAACGACCGGTGATATGACAACACCCATATGTGATTTTCTGGCGGCTTACGCCGAAAGCGGCGCGTTACGTCTGCACATGCCCGGGCACAAGGGCGTAGATCACCCCCTTGACATAACCGAGATAGACGGCGCGGACAGCCTTTACGAGGCAAGCGGTATAATAAGGGAAAGCGAGCAAAACGCGGGGCGGCTCTTCGGAGCGCACACCTTTTATTCCACAGAGGGCTCATCTCAGTGCATACGCGCCATGCTTTATCTTTGTGCCCTTTACGCCCGCGCCAATAATAAAAAGCCGCTTATCGCGGCAGGCAGAAACGCCCACAAGGCATTTCTTTGCGGTGTGGCTCTGCTGGATATAGATGTGATGTGGCTCTATCCACGTAGCGAGGAGTCTTACCTCTCCTGCAATATAGAGGCAGAGGAGCTTGACGAACTGCTTTCGTCCGCGAAGGAGCTGCCAACGGCGGTGTATCTTACAAGCCCCGACTATCTTGGAAGCACCCCCGACATAGAAGGAATAGCTCGCGTCTGCCACAGGCACGGCGTTCTGCTCTTGGTGGATAACGCCCACGGAGCGTATCTGAAATTTTTGCCCAAGTCCCGTCACCCCATCGACTTGGGAGCGGACATGTGCTGTGATTCAGCGCACAAAACTCTTCCCGCTCTTACGGGAGCGGCGTATCTGCACGTGTCGGAAAGCGCCCCTGCTCTGTTTTCCGAGCAAGCCAAGAACGCTCTGGTGACCTTTGGCTCAACAAGCCCATCTTACCTGATATTGCGTTCTCTTGACGCGCTCAACCCCTATCTTGAGGGATACCCACAAAGGCTCGCCGACTTTATCGGCAGAGTAAATGCCTGCAAGGAGACCCTAAAGGCACACGGCTACGCTCTTTGGGGTAATGAGCCTCTCAAGCTGACCGTAGCGCCCAAGTCCTTCGGATACACGGGCAAGGAGCTTGCCGCGCTTTTACTAAAAAATAATATCGTGGTGGAATTTTCCGATCCCGACTTTACCGTGATGATGGTCACCCCAGAAACGGGATCGGACGGCTTGGAGTGCCTGACACGGGCAATGCTGAGTATTCCAAAAAGGAAACCTATCTGCGGCGCGCCCCCCGTGCTTACACAGGCGGAACGCGTCATGTCTCCCCGAGAGGCGATGCTGAGTCCCTCAGAGAACGTACCCACAAGCCACTGTCTTGGCAGGATACTTGCGGCAACGTCCGTTGCCTGTCCTCCCGCAGTGCCTATCGTTGTATCGGGCGAGCGCATAAGCCGCGAGGCGGTAAATGCGTTTGAATATTACGGCATATCCTCCTGCGCGGTGGTTAAAGAATAACGGTAAACAGAATAACAGCACACGGAACTGAGACAAACTCAGCTCCGTGTTTTTGTATCAAACAAATTGGGATTTATCGGGGTGTTTGATGTGTTCGCACAAACCCAAAACTGTAGGGACCGGCGTCCTCGACGGTCCGTTCTATGCGACAATGTAACTATTGAAAATTATATATATTTCACTGTGTTTAGGGCGGACCGTCATGTAGCGTAGCGGAATTGGACGCACGGTCCCTACAACGAAGAAAGTGCGAACACACCGATAAATCAAAATTTGAATTTTCTCATATCAAAAAATCAACCGAGCCTTCAATATGACTCGGTCGATCTTCTATCTAAAATTTATCACTGTCGTCCTCGGGAATGACCTCTACAAATGCCTTGATGGCGCACTCTATCATATCGTCCGAGGGCTCACGCACGGTTATGTGCTGAAGCCACATGCCCGGCGCGGAAATTATCCTCGTGAACAGGTTCTGATGTCTGCCCGCAAGCTTTATCAGCTCGTAGCCAATGCCCATCATGAGCGGTATGGTCAGCAGCTTTATCACCGCACGGATAGCAACGTGAGGCACGTCTCCCGTGATGAGAATAAACAACGGGTCGATAAAGAAGGAGATGAAAATTCCCACGATCAGCATGAGTATGAGGAAGGACGTTCCGCATCTGGGGTGGAAGCGTCTCTGCGCTTTTACGTTCTCAACGGTAAGCTCAAGCCCATTCTCGTAGCAGAATATGGTCTTGTGCTCCGCTCCGTGATACTGGAAGGTCCTGCGGATATCCTTCATCAGAGATACAAGCGCCATGTATGCCACAAGTATGGCTATCTTCAAAAGTCCCTCAAATACGGACTTTATAAGCGAATTGAGCGCCGCGTTATCGGGACGCAAAAACGGCATGACCCTCGCGCACCACTCAAAAATGAATGTGGGAAGCATGAAGAACAGCCCTACGGACAGCACCACGCCAAGCACCGTTGCTATCACCATGACCACCGTCATGAGCGCCGAGCTTGATTTTTCCTCTTTTCCGTCCTTCTCTGTTGCTTTCTCCTCAACACCCTCTGCCTTGTCTGTCTCTACGTTATCTGCCTCGGCGGTATCCTTGCCCTTTTTCTTCTTGGGCGTCTCTTCCTCCTCAAGTCCCGCTATCTCAGCCGAGCGCATAAGGCACTTATAGCCCAGCGACATGGACGCGGCAAAGTTGAAAAGACCTCTTATTATGGGCATTTTATAAAGCTTGGGGTTTTTGGGGGTCTTGTTATCCCACTTTTCAAGAACTATCTCCCCGTCGGGGTCTCTGACCGCCATAGCAGTCTTCTTGGGTCCCCTCATCATTATTCCCTCGAGAAGCGCCTGACCTCCGATAGACGTCTTTTTGGCGCACTCGCATTTATCCTTCAAATTTTTGCTCAAAACGACCTCCTGACAATATTACTTGTCCTTATTTCCAAATTTTTATTCTTCCCTTTTCGTCAAGATACCAATAGTCAACGTCTCCGCCCTGCTCGGGTTTTGTCTGTGAATACAGACAAAGCTTTGCATCGGCGAGACTGTCGTTACCCGACGCCATGCTTATAGCCTTAAAATCCGCCTCGGTGCCGTAATAGTACACCACCGCCAGCTTGTCGCAGAAGCGGAACGCCGTGCTCTCCACCTTGGATACCGTGCTATACATCATCACCGACACCAGCGCCTCACACTCCTCAAAGGCATTCTCGTCGATAAGCGTAACACCCTGCGGAAGCCTTATCTCCTTAAGAGAAATACAGCCCGCAAAAGCCTCGTAGGGTATGACCTGAAGTCCCTCGCCCAGAGTCACCGACTCAAGCGCCTCGCAGCCAAGGAAGGCTCCCTCGCCCAAGGACGTAAGCGCTCCCTCTATCACGATGCTGACACCCGTGCAATTCTTGAATGCGTTCTTACCCACCGAAGCCACCGTATCGGGAATGACCACCGAGGCAATATCCTCAGATGAGGTATCCTCAAAGGCGCTCTCGCCTATGGCGGTAACGGGAAGCCCGTTGATTAGGGTTGGAATACGCATAACCGTCATATTTCTCTTAGTGCCCGTGATCGTAGCCGACTTGCCGTCTGAGGAATAGCTATAAACGGCGTCCGCGCTTATCCATTTAGCCTCAAGGGTGATGTCCGACGTGATTTTGTCCGTGGAAAAGCTCCACGCCTCACCGTCACAGGACCAACCGTCGAAAATATATCCCGCTCTTTCGGGCGCATCAGGCTCGGAGGCGTATCCGTCCTTAGCCACCTTCTGCGCATCTGTGGCACTGCCCTGATTTGAGTCAAAGGTGACGGTATAATATACCACCTGGGCAGTTGTGTCCTTTACCTCCCCTGTGTCGTCAGAGCAAGCTATAAGCGCAAAAAGCATAAGAAAAACCAAGGCTGTCAAAATAAGTATTCTTGATTTTTTCATTTTTATCTCCTGAATATTTTATCGCATTACATTAATTATATAATTTTTGCCCCCTTTTGTCAACACACAAGCTTAATTTGTAACATGAATTATAAAATTATTTACTTATAATTCAATCGGTGTAAATATTTTCAGACGGTAAATTGGGATTTATCGGTGTGTTCGCTATATTAGCACTTACTTCATAAGGCTCCCTCCGGGAGGGAGCTGTCAGCGAAGCTGACTGAGGGAGAGTGCGTCAAAACATAATGAAATCTTAACCGTTATGCACGCAGGCTCC
>JAGAPH010000130.1 GCA_017623375.1 Clostridia bacterium
CAGGCGTCCTCGACTGTCCGCGCTTAGCGATAATGTATCTTGTTAAAAATTCTAAAATTTCATTGTGTTTGGGACGGACAGTCGAGGACGCCTGTCCCTACAACGAATAAAGTGCGAACACACCTACAAATCAAAATTTGAATACAACAAATAAAAAAGTAACGGGAAAGCCAAAAGGCTTTCCCGTTACGCTCAGATCACCAAGTCATGGTAGCGTCGATCAGCTTTGTATATGTATTTCCGTCCTCTACGTACGTAGAGAATTTGCCCTCAATAGTGACTACCGTTCCAAGCTCGGGGTAATCCTCCTCGGCGTGGTCGCCTGCCCAAGCAAACTCCATATAAGCCGCGCAGCATGCAGCCTCGTCTATAACACCGCAGAAATATGACGTGTTATCCTGGTCTGTAGCGAGGACCCCCTTCATTTTTATGGTCTTATCCGTAAATGCCTCGGGAAAATTGGTCATATTGTAAACCTGTGTGTATGCCATGGTGGTGCTCATCTCGGAAATGTCAAGATACATGCTTTCTTCCTCGTCCTTGCCACAAGCTACAAAGCAGGTAAGGCATACGAGGGCAAGCAAAAGAGCGATCAGTTTTTTCATTTTTTAATACCTCCTAAAATTGCACCCGTAAGGGAAAATCCCGCGAATGCTACGATATCGACCGCAACTATGGTCGAGCCTACGGGCGTTCCCGCAAGAATTGAAATAATGATACCCAGCGCCGAGCAGCAAACAGACATTATTGCGGCGCAGAGTGTTACCGACTTGAAGCTCTTGAAAACTCTCATCGCCGACAGCGCGGGGAAGATGACAAGTGCCGATATCAGCAGAGATCCCACAAGATTCATGGCAAGAACTATAATGACCGCTATTATGATAGCAATGAGCAGATTGTAAAGTCCTGCCTTTGTTCCCGTTGCCTTGGAGAAACTTTCGTCGAAGGTAACGCAGAATATCTTGTTGTAAAACAGTACGAATACCGCCACCACTATGACGGAAAGTATTACGCACATCCACACCTCGGTCTTGCTAAGCGTAAGTATGGACGTAGAGCCAAAGAGTGTGGAGCATACGTCGCCCGAGAGATTTGAGGACGACGAGAAGAGATTCATAAGAAGATAACCGATAGCAAGAGCGCCCACGGATATCATAGCCACCGATGCGTCACCCTTGATTTTGGTGTTTTGTCCTGTGCGAAGCAGAAGCACCGCGCAGAGAATGGTTATGGGCATGACGAGGAGCATCTCGTTGGTAAGTCCGACGACCGCCGCCACCGCCATGGCGCCGAACGCCACGTGAGACAGACCGTCGCCTATAAAGGAAAATCTCTTAAGCACCAGCGTGACTCCCAAAAGAGATGAGCAAAGCGCTATAAGTACGCCGGTTATGAGCGCGTACTGAACGAAGGAAAACTCAAAATATGCCGCTAATTTTTCAAACATTGCCGCCATTATTCCTCGCCTCCTTCCTCATCGGTGAAGCCTCTTCCGATATCACTGTCCATATATTCTAACTTCGTACCGAAGAACACAGTCTTGCCGATATGAAGTATGTGCGTGGCGTATCTCATAGCCGCCGCAATATCGTGGGAGATCATTATTACTGTAATTCCGTCTCTCACGTTCAGCTCGTGAATGAGTCTGTACATCTCCACCGTTACCTTTGGATCAAGTCCCGATACAGGCTCGTCGAGAAGCAGTACCTTTCTCGTTGCGCACAGTGCGCGTGCAAGCAGAACTCTCTGCTGCTGACCGCCCGAAAGCTCGCGGTAGCATCTCTTGGCGAGGTGAGTAATATTCATTTTTTCCATTGCCTCTGCGGCAAGCTGCTTTTCCTCGGCGTTGTAAAACGGACGGAGTCCGCATCTTGCCTGACAGCCCGAGAGCACTATCTCCCTGACCGAGGCGGGGAAGTCCTTCTGAACTACTGTCTGCTGGGGCAGATATCCTATCTCAGTCTGCTTAAGCCCGTCTCCTGTGACTATTTTTCCCTTCATGGGAGAGTGCAGACCGAGTATCGTCTTCATAAGGGTGCTCTTTCCCGAGCCGTTTTCACCGACTATGCAGAGATAATCCCCCTCATTTACCGTAAAGCTGAGGTCGTGGAGTATCTCTTTTCCGTCGTAGCCCAGGGAGACCCCCTGACAACTGAGTTGTGCCATTTATATTCCTCCTTACTTAAGCGCGTTCTTGAACACTTCAAGATTGCTCTGCATTACCGAAAGGTAAGTAACTCCGTTTTTTACGTCCTCCGACGTGCTTGACTGCATGGAGTCTACCGCAAGTATCTGTGCGTTCTTTGCCGCGGTAGCGTTCACTACCGTGCTTGCGATACTGCTATCCGAGCCCTCAATAGTGAGTATAGACTTAAGTCCCAGCTCGTCTATCTTTCCCGCAAGAAAGGCAATAGTCTCAAAGCTTGCCTCAGTCTCAGCGGAGCAGCCCGAGAAAGCGGCGAAATAATCCAAGCCGTAATCGTCAACCAGATATCTGAACGGGAAGCGGTCTCCGAACACAAGCGTTTTTACCGTAGCGGAATCCACCGCCGCTTTATAGCTTGCGTCGAGAGTGTCCAGCTTTTCGGCATAAGACGTGTAATTTGCCTCGTAGGTGTCCTTAGCGTCTGAGTTGATAGCCGCCAGCTTGTCTGTTATAGCTCTGCAGAAGAGCTTTGCGTTCTTCAGCGACAGCCACACGTGCTCGTCGATGCCGTGCTCATGCTCCTCGCCTTCCTCGTGTCCGTGGTGGTGCTCCTCACCGTTGACTGCCTCTTCCTCCTTGGCGTTATCACCGAGAACTTCCACCAGATTTATGACCTGCATATCCTTGTTTGAAGCTTTGGCGAGCGCGTCCTCCACCCATTCGTCGGACTCACCGCCAACGTATATGAACAGATCGCAGGACGAGATGGTTACCAGATCATCTACTGTAGGTTGATAGCTGTGCAGATCCACGCCGCTGTCAAGGAGCATGGTGATATTTGCGTTTTCAGCCGTATCTCCCAAAAGACTTACCACCCAATCGTAGATGGGGAAAACCGTGGTAACTATACTGATCTTACCGTCGGTATCCTTCTTTTCGCCGCAACCAGCTAAAGAGCCCACAAGCAGTATGAGCGTAAGTAAAATACATAATATTCTTTTCATAAAAAAACCTCCTAAAATAAACAAGAACCTGAAATAATGAAAAAACAAGAAGTCCTTATTTAATTCAGAAGCTTTACCTTCATAAGCACGGGAGTATCCTCAGCATCATGCCGCACACCGCATACCGTTCTTACGTAAGACACACACAGTTCTTCCGTCGCGCATAAGCCAACGCAAGCGAGCAAAAGCATATCTGTTCCGTGCTTGACAAGCAAAACGAGTCCGCAAATACCGCATCTGCCGTCGATACAACTATGTTCGTATCCTACGTTAAAGATATAGCCTGTGAAAAGCATTGCCATACAAACGGCAATAGCTGTTATCAGCGCGACAAACGCTACGGATCTGATGTTTTGCTTACGTCTCGGCATGCCTTTCACTCCCCTCATACGTGTTTTTACACTATAATTACATTTCATTATATCACATTCGACACTCAAAGTCAAGAGGGGCATATCGGAATATCTTGGAGAAGAATGAGGGGTGCTATTATATTCTTCAGATCTTATTTCTGCACTTTATTTCGTGCCGAAGCCTTTTGCCTCCGTCCACGTATTCTGCGCTTTCCAGAAGAAGCTCTCTTGTTACAAAGCTTCTCAGGTCGCTGGTAGGACCCGCCATGTGAGGCATGAGGATAACATTTGGAAGATAAAAAAGAGGATCCTCCGTGTCAAGAGGCTCCTTGTCGTATTTGTCAAGAATAGCCGTATATCTTCCCGACATGAGAGATACTACGAGAGCATTCTGATCAACAGTACCGCTTCTCGACGTGTTTACAAGCAACGCGCCTTTCCGTATCATGGCGAGCAGATCCGAGTTTATAAGATTTATGCTTTGCTCACATCGTGGGGTATTGACTATTATTACGTCCGACGTCGATATTACCTCCTCTATATCGGCTTGGTGTATTCGGTACGTAAATATCTGCTTTGCAGTGATGGGCACGGGATCGTATACGCTGAGTCTTACCCCAAAGGGCTTTAACAGTCTTGCCAGCTGATCGGCGACCTCATTATAATTGATCAATCCTACGTTTTTTCCAAGCAGTCCTCTGTTGTGATCCCACGAATGCCTCCACTCCTTTTTGTATTTGAGCCGATTGCTGAATTCGGGAATATTTCTCAAGGCGGCTAAGGTATAGGCGAGAGTGCCCTCTGCCGCGGAAGCGGCAAAATACGCTTGCCCCGATATGACCTTCACTCCTGCCAGAATCGCCTCTCGGCTGACAAAGGGGAAGGGGGTGGAGCAAAGATGGGTCAATAGCTTCAGCGAGGGCGCGGCTTCGAGCATTGGCTTTTCAAGTCTGGGCGCACCCCATACGCTTACGTACACCTGACAGCCCTCTATCAGTTCTGCTGCCTCCTCCACACTCATATTTCTGTCGTACGGATTCCATATGACCTCCCCAAGGCTCTGTGCAAGCTGTATGTTCTCGTAAGTGAAAAAAGAATCAAAAGTCCTCCCCCGAGGACAGGATACAAGTATCTTCAATTTTTTGCCTCCATTGTATAATAGTACTATTATACAACATATTTCAAAAAAATTCCATTTGTTTCGATAAATTGGGATTTAGCGATGTGTTCGCTATATTAGCACTTACTTCATAAGGCTCCCTCCGGGAGGGAGCTGTCAGCGAAGCTGACTGAGGGAGAGTGCGTCAAAACATAATGAAATCTTAACCGTTATGCACGCAGG
>JAGAPH010000131.1 GCA_017623375.1 Clostridia bacterium
CAGGCGTCCTCGACTGTCCGCGCTTAGCGATAATGTATCTTGTTAAAAATTCTAAAATTTCATTGTGTTTGGGACGGACAGTCGAGGACGCCTGTCCCTACAACAAAGAGAGTGCGAACATAGGTTGTAAACCCACCGACAAATCAAAATTTGATCATCGGATATTTCAGATCACGGGTGGGTATTCTTGTCCTTTTGATACGCCTTTATAAGCGGTATGAAAAGCAACATAAGCGCGGGGAAGATTATGCAGAAGATAAAGGATATCTTCAGGTCGTCTCCGAAAAGCTCGGCTATCCAGCCTGCCGTCACAGGACCGAGGGTGCAGCCCGCGTCTCCCGCAAGAGCGAGGAGAGCGAACATCTTCACTCCGCCGTGAGGTATCCTCTCCGTAGCCATGCAAAGCGTTCCCGGCCACATGATACCGACCGAGAAGCCGCACAGTGCGCAACCCAAAAGGGATACGGCAGGCAGAGGCGCGAGCGCCGCAACGAGGTATGACACCACGCAAAGGGCAGAAGAGAACATCATGAATTTTGAGAGGTCCATTCTGTCACTGTATTTCGCGTAAATTACTCTGGCAACACCCATAAGCACGGCAAAGGCACAGGGACCAAGTATGTCACCCACGGATTTGGATACCCCAAGTCCCATCTCGGCAAAGCTTGACGCCCACTGAGACATGGCTTGTTCAGCCGCGCCCGCGCAAAGCATGAGTATAAAGAACGCCGTAAAGATAAAGGTGCGGAACACCGAGTCCTTTTTGTCCTTTACCTTTGGAGCGGATTCTATGGGGTATATAGGTACGAAAATAAAGGCAACGGCGTCAAGGGCGGGAACTATAGCCCACAGGCAGGCGAGTATCTGCCAATGCTCAATGCCCACAAAGTGGAAAAACAGAGTGGAGAGCAATACAGTTATTACAAGTCCCCAGCAGTAGCCCGAGTGAAGAAAGCTGAGTATTCTGTTTTTGTTTTTTATTGGGCAGGCTTCGATGATTGGGTTTCCCATTACCTCAATGATGCCGCTTCCCAAGGCGGCTACCATAGTGGCGATGATGAGTGCGGGATAGGGGGACATTATCTCTGGAAGCACCGCAAGACCCACAAGCCCCACTGCTGAGCATATCTGTCCCACTACAACCGTTGCGCGGTTATTGAATAGCTTGGGAAGCTTAGATGCCGTAAAATCCATAAGAAACTGAGTGACAAAGCTTATGGCGATAAGCAGTCCTATTTTACTCAGCGATATGCCAAAGCTTTTCTCAAAGGTAAGGAAAAGCAGAGGGGGAAAATTTATTACCATTGCCTGAACGGTTATTCCCGCAAAGCAAGCGGCAACGGTATGTTTTGCGTTGAGTTTCATTTTATCTTTCGCCTTTTCGTTCGATTTTTTATTATTCAAATTTTGATTTATCGAAGAGTTTACATTTTATGTTCGCACTTTTATAAGGCTCCCTCCGGGAGGGAGCTGTCGTCGGAGACGACTGAAGGAGAGTGCGTAGAAATATAATGAAATCTTAACTGTTATGCACGTAG
>JAGAPH010000132.1 GCA_017623375.1 Clostridia bacterium
CTACGCTCCGTTCGGCTTCCAAATGCATAAAGGATGAACATAAAATGTGTATACAATCCTCTTGCACAACTGTTTACAATCTTGCTCTTGACAGAGGACGCCGGTCCCTACAATAAAGAGAGAGCGAACACAGATTGTAAACCCACCGATAAATCAAAATTTGAAAATAGTGATTATTTGTTGACACAGAGGTAGTTTTATGGTAAAATATATTTGTTGCTACGGCAAATTTAATGCTTGGAGGATAAAATGAAAACTACGTTACTCATAATGGCGGCAGGGCTCGGCTCACGCTACGGCGGAGATAAGCAAGTGGACGGTATCGGACCTCACGGCGAGATGCTTATGCAGTATTCCATATACGACGCTATACGGGCAGGCTTTAACAAGCTGGTATTCGTTATAAAGCCTCAATACAAAAGCATTATCGAAGGCATTTGCAAGGATATCGCAGAGGTGGAAACAGAATACGTCTATCAGGACTATTCAAGTCTCCCAAGCTTTTATCAAGTCCCTGCGGAGCGCGTCAAGCCCTTCGGAACGGTACACGCCGTTCTGTGCGCCAAGAACGCAATTAACGAGCCCTTTGCGGTCATCAATGCGGACGATTTTTACGGCGCTGAGGCGTTCCGTATAATGCACGCCAAGCTCGTAGCCCTCAAGGATCGCGAGGCGGCTATGGTAGCCTACAGACTGAAAAACACCGTCAGCCCCAACGGAGCGGTAACAAGAGGCGTTTGCAGCGTAAGAGACGGACTGCTTCAGGCGGTAAGGGAGACCTACCGGATAACCGTAGACACGGACGGAAGCATAAGGGACGGAGAGAGCGGCGCCCTTGATCCCGAATCTCTCGTCTCCATGAATATGTGGGGCTTCGGATCGGATATATTCAACGATATGAACGAGGAATTTGACGCCTTTTTGAAGGCGCTCTCCCCCGACGAGCTGAAGGCTGAATACGCCCTGCCCACAATGATCGACAGACTTATAAACGGGAACAGGCTTGCGGTAAGCGTGCTGGACACCTCAGCGGTGTGGTTTGGAGTGACCTACCGTGAGGACAGGCAGACCGTTGCCGATTCTTTGGCGCTTATGCACCAAAACGGCGAGTATCCTGAAAAATTATTTTGAATATTGATCATTGAAAAATATACAAAAATCTGTTATAATATTCGTTAGTTATTTAATTTTATTTTACGTCCCTAAAAAGGGACTCGGGAGGTCAAAAAAATGAAAGCAGTTGTAACCGTTGTAGGACACGACGCAAAGGGTATTATCGCCAAGGTCAGCACAAAGTGCGCGGAATTCGGCGGCAATATAGTTGAGATATCTCAGAGCGTTCTTAAGGAATATTTCGCTATGATAATGGTGATCGAGGTAAAGGACATAACAGTTCCCTTTGCCACTCTCGTTGAAGAGCTGCGCGTGCTCGGTACGGAAAACGGTCTTGACATACGTACAATGCACGAGGATATCTTCAATTCCATGCACAGGATCTGAGGTGCGGCATGATAAATACCAACGACATTCTTGAAACAATAAATATGATAAAGGACGAGAACCTGGATATACGTACTATAACCATGGGCATCTCACTTTATGATTGCGCAGGCGATGACGCAAATACGGTCTGCGACAGGATATACGATAAGATAACAAGGACCGCCGAGCGCCTTGTCAGCGTTGGCTGTGACATTGAAAACGAATACGGAATACCGATAATCAATAAGCGCGTTTCCGTTACCCCCATCTCCATGGTGGGCGGAAGATTTTCACCCGACGATTACGTAAAAATGGCAAAGGCTCTTGACAGAGCCGCACATACTTTGGGCATAAACTTCATCGGCGGATACGGTGCTTTGGTTCAGAAGGGCTTTACCAATAACGCGAGAAACCTTATAGAGTCCATTCCCGAGGCACTCAGCACCACCGAGCGTGTATGCTCCTCGGTAAACGTAGCTTCCACAAAGGCGGGCATAAACATGGACGCGGTGGCGCTCATGGGCAAGATAATCAAAGAGACCGCTTACCTTACCCGTGACAATGAGTCCATCGGCTGCGCAAAGCTGGTCGTGTTCGCTAACGTCCCCGAGGATAACCCCTTCATGGCGGGAGCATTCCACGGCGTTGGCGAGGCGGAGACAGTTGTCAGCGTTGGAGTTTCTGGCCCGGGCGTTGTAAGCTCGGCTATAAAGAGAGCGGGACAGTGCGACTTCACAGAACTTGCCGAGGTCATTAAAAAGACGGCGTTCAAGATAACCAGAATGGGGCAGCTTGTGGCAACGGAGGCGTCAAGACGTCTCGGCGTGCCCTTCGGTATAGTTGACTTGTCTCTTGCTCCCACCCCTGCCGTAGGCGACTCGGTAGCCCATATTCTTGAGGGAATGGGTCTTGAAAAATGCGGCGGCCACGGCACAACGGCGGCACTTGCGCTTCTTAACGACGCGGTCAAGAAGGGCGGAGTTATGGCGTCCTCACGAGTCGGCGGACTCTCGGGCGCATTCATTCCCGTTTCCGAGGACGCGGGCATGATAGACGCGGTGAAGTGCGGGGCGCTTTCCATTGAAAAGCTTGAGGCTATGACAGCCGTTTGCTCCGTGGGACTTGACATGATAGCAGTGCCGGGAGACACCACCGAGGACGTTATCTGCGGAATTATTGCCGACGAGATATCCATAGGCGTGGCAAATACCAAGACCACCGCCGTGAGAGTTATCCCCGCCTACGGTAAGGGCGTCGGTGACTCGGTAGAGTTTGGCGGACTGCTCGGCTATGCGCCTATAATGAAGCTCAGCGACTACGGCTGCTCGGACTTCATCGCCCGCGGCGGACATATCCCCGCGCCTATCCACTCCTTGAAAAACTAAGCAAATATTTACGGGGGAGCTCCTTTCAGAGGCTCCCCCGCGGTTGAATATAATTTACTTTTTCAGATCTTCTGCTTTAAAGGTAGTGTAACCCTCATAATAGTAACTGTGATCGATTCCTTTCATAAACACCTGTCGGTCATTTACCTTGTCTGTCAAGGCGTTTTTTAAAAGGTGCTTTATTTCAATATCCTTAATAGGGCTTCTTTCCATGGCAAGAAGATAATCCTCTTTATCCACAAGACTCCAATCAATCACCATTCCAAGTTCAACCCTCAATATATGGTCAAGCCAAATTCGTGTCGCTCGTCCGTTTCCCTCTCTGAAAGGATGGGCAACATTCATTTCAACGTATTTCTCAACAATTTGGTCAAAAGTGTTTTGCGGCATATTCTCTATATTGCTGAGTGCGGCGTTAAGATACATAAGAGGTGCAAACCTGAAATTTCCTTTAGCTACATTCACAGTACGTATCTGTCCTGCAAAATTATATATATCAGAGAAAAGAAAGGCATGTATTTTAGAGAGTGCCTCAAAGCTTCCTGCTTTGAGTGTTGAAAGGAAATTCGTTTCAAAAAGTTCAATCGCACGCGTTTTACTGATGCGTTCTTCTTCACGAGCAAGCTCTGCAGAATCTGTAATATTTAACTTGTTTTCAAGTGCCATATTTTCTCCTTTTTGCATCTGACGGTTTACTATATTATACCACAAAATACAGCTGGTTGCAAGGCAGTATAACAAAATAAATCGTATAAAAAAGTTTAAAAGCCTTGAAAGATCAAGGTTTCAAGCTCGGTACTCTCAACGGGAATTTGCCTCGCCCTGCAAGGCTTCCGACACGGAAGCGGCGAGGCAATGTTTCGAACCCATTCCGCTGCGCTTCGCTTGCGGAGATGGGTTCGTGTGCGGGTGCCACGACAAAGGGACCGCCCACCCGCAACGGGAATTTGCCTCGCCCTGCAAGGCTTCCGACACGGAAGCGGCGAGGCAATGTTTCGAACCCATTCCGCTGCGCTTCGCTTGCGGAGATGGGTTC
>JAGAPH010000133.1 GCA_017623375.1 Clostridia bacterium
CCTGCGTGCATAACGGTTAAGATTTCATTATGTTTTGACGCACTCTCCCTCAGTCAGCTTCGCTGACAGCTCCCTCCCGGAGGGAGCCTTATGAAGTAAGTGCTAATATAGCGAACACATCGCTAAATCCCAATTTATCGATCTCCAACAAACGCAAAAAGGACTGAATGACTCAGTCCTTTTTGCATTTATATTACTTATACTCCTCTTCCGAATTCCTCTTCGGGTGTTACGTTTTGTAACATGCAGGGCAACACACGGAAGGAAAAATCTATGGTAGCGTCATCTATCCTGTAGCGCTCGTTCAGACGCGGTCCGCAGGAATGCGAGCCTATACCCGCATTGCGGTAATCTATATTGACCACCGTCTCCTTAAGGGGAACAAGCTCGTAGTCGTGCGCCGTCTCGGTAAGCTGCTCCGCCGTATAATGACAGCAGTTGAAGCTGAAGGGCTTATCAACTGACAGAACCAGCAAGCCGTGACCCGTCACACCCGATACGGACACCCAACGCGTGTCCACGTGCGCGCTATTCTCTTGGGGTCTTATATAATGCTCGAAGTTATCCGTAGCCGTTGTCTCGAATACGCCAAGCCTTGACGAATATCTCATGTCCTCATAGCTCTCGCAAGCGCCACGTCCGTAGTAAGCCACTCTTTCGCTTCCGTCGGGCATCTTGAACTCAAAGCCAAAGCGCGGGAACTCGGGCGAAGCCTTTTCATAGGTTATATCGCACTTTTCCGCATGAGTATCCACCACCATGCCGCCCTCGGCAAGCACCGTGTAAGTCACATTCATTCTCAGGAACGGGCGGTTGCACGCTCTGCTCATGACCATATCCGCGCTGAGCACTACCGCCTTACCGTCAGCGCGCTCCACTCTGAAGCCGCGGCAGTCGACACACGCCTTGTCATATCCCGCCTCGCGCCAATCCACAACTATCCTTCTGTCGTTGTCCGTGGGCGCGCGCCATACCTTAGGACTCATAGGAGACGCCAACATCTCCTTTCCGTTATCCACGACGGAGCAAACAAGACCGCTCTGCTTATCAAAGGTATAGACAGTCTCTCCCGCGCACACACGCACAGTAGCGCCGCAATCGTCAACGGACACCTGCGCGTCCGCGCTGATGCTCTCCATTATTCCCTGCTTCTCTGCCGAGACGGGAGCAAAGGAGATCTGCTCAAAGCCCACCTCAAAGGCAACCTCTGCCCATTCGGTGGCGGTATTTCTTCTCAGCGACACGTTCAGCTCACCGCCAAGTGTCTTGTCAACACCCGAAAGATCGATAAATATTTTCTTGCTGGTTTGGGGCTTGACAGCAAGTGAGGGGATAAAGCCCTGCTTCACCGTCCTGCCGTTCTGCTCAAAGCTCCAATAAAGCGAATATTCCTCAAGTCCCGTAAAGAACCTCATGTTCTTTATGCGGAAGCTTGCCGACTCAAGATCCGCCTCGGTAATGGCAAAGGGCTTGAGTATCTGCTTGTATTCCTTAAGTCCCGTGTGAGGACGGCGGTCGGGATATACCATTCCGTCAACGCAGAAGTTTCCGCTGGAGGGAAATTCTCTGAAGTCTCCTCCGTAGGTGTACTTAGGATCGGTATACACGTCACCCGTGGCAATGGAGTGATCACAGTATTCCCACACGCAACCGCCAAAGAAGCGGTCATTTGCATAGATCACGTCCCAATAAGCCTTAAGATCCCCAGGGCCTACACCCATTGAGTGAGCGTATTCGCACAGAAATAGCGGCATATCCACCTTTTTGCTCTTAAGATACAAATCCACACATTCCTCGGGCGACCAATACATATAGCTCATAACGTCACAGCACTTCTGCTCGTGCCATACGTCCCTTGACGAGGTCATTCTGCCCTTGCCGAGGAAATGCATGGCATGACGGCGGGAGAAATCCTCGCAGTGGACTATGCACTCGGGCATTCTCTTATGGAAGAAATCATAAGCGTGAGCCTGATTTTTTCCTACTCCCATCTCGTTGCCCACCGACCACATTATGATCGCGGGGCAGTTCTTGTCTCTCTCAAACATGCGCTCGCATCTGTCAAGGAAGGACTCCGTCCAATCGTCACTGTCGGTGATATAGTCCCAATATTTTACATCAAGCGCGCCGTGTGTCTCTATATCAGCCTCGTCTACAACGTAAAAGCCAAGACGGGCGCACATGCCCACAAATCGGGGATCGTTGGGATAATGGCTGGTACGGACGGTGTTTATATTATGCTGCTTCATGATGTAAAGATCTCGAAGCATGTGATCCTCAGGCACTGCCGCGCCGAGGATCGGGTGGCTGTCGTGGCGGTTTATACCCCTCGCCTTGACCTTCTTGCCGTTTATATAGATTATCCTGTTGACTATCTTAACGTCCTTAAAGCCCACGTCAAAGCAGATATACTCGCTTCCGCAGTGAAGCACCAGCTTGTAAAGGTTGGGTATCTCATCGCACCAAAGCATGGGGGCGTCAACAAAAAGACTTGCGGTCTCCCCAGCCCTCGCGCTGCCGCTCGCTACCTCATAGCCCGTGGGGCTGAGCAGACGGTAGGAATATTCCGCCTCGCCAGTCGCCTCCGTTTCAATTCCAAGCACTGCCGAGCCGTAGTCCTCCGAAAGAGAGGGGTGAAGATATACGTCGCGCAAATGCGCCTCGTCTCTCGCAAGCAGATACACCTCTCTGAATATACCTGACAGACGGTATTTGTCCTGATCCTCAAGATACGATCCGTCGCACCACTTGAAAACAAGCACGCGGAAGTTGTTTTTTCCCTCGGTCAAAAGCGAGGTGATCTCTATCTCGCTTGTGCAGTGGCTGACCTGACTGTAGCCCGCAAAGTGTCCGTTTACGTAGAGATAGAAGCAGGAGTCAACGCCCTCGAAATTTATGTATATTCTCTTGGAAAGAAACTCCTTGCCGAGATAAACGTCTCTGGAATACACTCCGCAGGGGTTATCCGCGGGAATGTGGGGCGGATCGAATGGGAAAGGATACACGTGATTTGTGTATTGGGGCACATCGTAGCCCTTACCGAGCACGGTCTGCCAGCTTCTCGGAACGTCTATCTTATCAAATCCATCGGTAGAGAAGCCCTCAGCGGTGAAATCCTCTATCTGTGAGGGGCGGCTATAAAATCTGAAATCCCACTCACCGCAGAGCGAAACGAGAAACTTGCTTTGCGCGCGCCTGTCTGCAAGCGCTCCCTTTTCGTTTTCATAGGGAATATAATACGCTCTCGGCTTCTCGCAATTTACGTGAAGGTGCGCATGTGAGGTGTGATAATTGAGATCGAACATTCTGTTATCCTCCTGTTGTTATATTGTTAAATTGGGATTTATCGGTGTGTTGATAGTTACATTTATTCCGAGAACAATCCCTCAGTCGCCTTCGGCGCCAGCTCCCTTTGCACAAGGGAGCCTAACGAAGAAAGTGCGTAATTCCATATAAATCAAGAAAATATCGGTATAGAATTATTATATTTCCCTGTATGAAGTTCGGTTTATACCAAGGCTCCCTTGTGTAAAGGGAGCTGGCGCCGAAGGCGACTGAGGGATTGTTTTTTAACATAAACTATCTTTTCAAACTCACCGATAAATCAAAATTTGAAAATCTAAATCGTATGTTCCTTATTCGTAGATCGCTCTCGGACCGCCGATATATTTGGGGCGTGTACGGGCGCAGATAATTCTCGCCTCGCCTATTGACGACACCGACAAACGCACAGGCACAGCCACCTCTCGCAGGTGCATGCCTATAAGCGTTCCGCCTATGTCTATTCCCGCGTGTGCCCTGATATGCTCAAGTGCCACAGGCTCCTCAAGCGTGTCATAAGTGACCGTGGCAAATGACCCGCCCGCCTTAGGCTGAGGACGCACGCAAACAGGCTCAAGGAAATATTTCTCGGCGCACGCGCGCTCGGTGATTATGGCTCTGTTGAGATGCTCGCAGCACTGCGCGGCAATAAATATCCCCCTCTCCTTGAGAACGGGATATATGCCGTCAAACACAGCCTGCGCCACAGGACGAACCGATGCCTTGCCGATAACGTTGCCTATGACCTCCGAGGTAGAGCAGCCTACCACGAAGATATCTCCCTCGCGGAGCCCCGCCTGGCGCACGAGCTCCTCCGCAGCCCTCGCCGCGTCAGCCTTTATTTCCGAAAGTCTTTCCTTTATTTCGGCGCTCAGCTCCACCGTGCCGTCGCTCATATATTTCAAATCTTCCATTAGCTCCTCCAAAAATCAAAAATCGAAAAGCTCAGTGTTTTAACAAATAAATTGGGATTTATCGGTGTGTTTGATGTGTTCGCACCAAACAAAAACTGTAGGGACAGGCGTCCTCGACTGTCCGCATTAAACACAATGAAACCTTATGATTTTCAATAGTTACACTATCGCATAAAATGGACCGTCGA
>JAGAPH010000134.1 GCA_017623375.1 Clostridia bacterium
AGTGCGTCAAAACATAATGAAATCTTAACCGTTATGCACGCAGGCTCCTCCACCCGCTACGCGGGAGCCCCCTCTCGGAGGGAGCCTTATGTGAGTGCGAACACAGATTGTAAACCCACCGACAAATCAAAATTTGAACATCATTCCAAGTAAAAATCTACTTAACGTAGATTTTTAAAATCATTTTCCCGTTTATAATGTAAACGCAAAGTAGGTTGACAGGAAAAGCAAATACATGTATAATTAAAGTAACCAAATCACGGAGGAATATATGGAGAATACGTCAAGAAGTATAAACATAGCGGCAAATATAGCCGAGCTCCGCAAGAAGAGCGGCATGACTCAGGAGCAGCTCGCTCAGCGGCTTTACGTCAGTAATAAGACCGTCAGTAAATGGGAGCGAGGCGCGGGATACCCAGAGATAACGCACCTTGTAAGACTTTCGGAGATATTCGGTGTCCCCGTTGACAGTCTTATCATAAGCGAACGCCGCGGCATTACCATAGCGGGAAATATACTGACGGATAATATTAAGGTCATAGACGATTTTCCCGAAAAAGGAATGCTTGTCAATATCAGCTCACTGTCAAGAGCCGTTGGCGGTTGTGTCCCCAACACGCTCATCGACCTCAGTAAAATAGACCGTTCCCTCCCCCTCGCCGCCATCGGTCGCGTTGGAGACGACGAAAACGGAAAATCCGTGATACTTCAGCTTCAAAAGGAAGGAATAGACGTGAGCGGCGTCGTCATATCCCAGACTGCCGCAACAGGATTCAGCGACGTTATGAGCATGAGCGGCGGCGCTAAGGAAAGAACGTTTTTCCATCACCGCGGAGCAAACGCCGAGTTCTGTCCTCAGGACGTAAACGTCCACTCGCTTCGCTGCAGGATGCTGCACATCGGATATATATTGCTTCTCGATAAATTCGACGAGAGCGACAGTGAGTACGGAACAGTAATGGCAAGATTTCTGCATACCGTTCAAAGCATGGGAATACGCACGTCCATCGACGTTGTAAGCGACAGTAAGGGACAATTTGCCGAAAAGGTCATTCCCGCCCTCAGATATACAGACAACGCTATCATGAATGAGATAGAGAGCTGCGGCGTGGCAAATATCGCCCCAAGAAACAACGAGGGCAAGCTTATCGTTGACAATATCCGTAAGGCAATGGAGATCATCATGTCCCACGGCGTTTCCGAAAGAGCTATTATTCACTGCCCCGAGGCAGGCTTTATACTGAACGCAAGTGGAGAATTTACCGTCGTTCCCTCCCTCGACCTTCCCAAGGGCTATATAAAGGGCGCGGTAGGTGCGGGAGACGCGTTTTGCGCGGGTTGTCTGTGGGGAATATACAACGGACTCTCCGATAAAGAGATACTTGAATTTGCTTCGGGCGCGGCGGCGTGCAACCTTGCCGCGGAGGATTCCGTGGGCGGTATGAGATCTGCCGAGCGCATACGAGAGCTTATCGCAAGCACGGAAAGAAAAGAAATTTAAATATATAGAGAGGTAGTAAAAATGCTTGTAAATCTTAAGGACGTTCTTCTTGACGCGCAGAAGAACAAGTACGGAGTCGGTCTGTTCAATACCACCGACTCAGACATGCTCGAAGCCGCTATAAGTGCGGCGGAGGAGCTTCGCTCCCCCATTATCATAGGCACTGCAGAGGTGCTTCTTCCCTACGGTGAGCTTGAGCTTATCGCCCCGGGTATCGTTGCGGCGGCAAAGCGCGCAAGCGTCCCCGTAGTGGTTCACTACGACCACGGTCTCACCTTTGAGAGATGTATGGAGGCGCTCCGTCTGGGCTTTTCCAGCGTAATGTTTGACGGTTCGGCAAGCGAGTATTCAAAGAATATCGCCGACACTGCCGAGGTAGTTAAGATAGCGCATAGCTTCGGCGCAACCGTTGAGGGCGAGATAGGACACGTAGGCTCGGCTGACGACGGCGACGACGCAGCAACGGATATGTACACCAAGGTCAGCGAGGCAGTTGAATACCAGAAAGCCACAGGAGTTGACGCCCTTGCCGTTGCTATCGGAACGGCGCACGGTGCTTACAAGAGCAAGCCCAAGCTTGACCTACAGAGACTCTCCGAGATCCGCGCGGCAGTTTCCGTTCCGCTGGTGCTTCACGGCGGCTCAGGTCTTTCAGACGACGACTTCCGCAACTCTATCGCACACGGTATCAGTAAGGTAAATATCTTCACCGATATTTGCTACGCAGGCGTAAAGGCATCGGCAGACAAGCTGGGCACCAACCCTGAGCTTAATAGCATGATGACCTATCTTGAAATGCGCAACGACCGCGTTGCCGCAATGAAGGAAGAGATCAAGAAAAAGATGACCCTCTTCGGTTCTGTCGGAAAGGCGTAAAATGAATAGACCCGCCGTGAGTTTTTCCCCACGGCGGGTTTGTTATGTTTGCTCGGATATCAACATATAAATTGGGATTTAGCGATGTGTTCGCTATATTAGCACTTACTTCATAAGGCTCCCTCCGGGAGGGAGCTGTCAGCGAAGCTGACTGAGGGAGAGTGCGTCAAAACATAATGAAATCTTAACCGTTATGCACGCAGG
>JAGAPH010000135.1 GCA_017623375.1 Clostridia bacterium
CCTGCGTGCATAACGGTTAAGATTTCATTATGTTTTGACGCACTCTCCCTCAGTCAGCTTCGCTGACAGCTCCCTCCCGGAGGGAGCCTTATGAAGTAAGTGCTAATATAGCGAACACATCGCTAAATCCCAATTTATTATATTATCATTCAAGAAAATTTTTTTATCGAAGGGTATATCATTATGCAAAAAAATCTCAAGTTTATCAGAAAGCTTCCCATTCCTATGGATCTTAAGGAGCAGTTTCCTCTCAAAGCGGAATACGCCGCTAAGAAGGTGGAGCGTGACCGCGAGATAGCGGACGTATTTACGGGTAAGTCCGACAAGCTGGTGCTCGTTATCGGTCCTTGCTCGGCTGACAGAGAGGACGCAGTTCTCGACTATATCTCCCGCCTTGCTAAGGTACAGGAGAAGGTTAAGGACAATATTATCATTATCCCCAGAATATATACGAACAAGCCCCGTACCACGGGTGACGGCTATAAGGGCATGCTCCATCAGCCCGACCCCAACGCTATCGAGGACATGCTTGAGGGTATCATAGCGATCCGCCGTTTGCACACCAAGGCTATAGAGGAGACAGGTCTGTTCTGCGCTGACGAGATGCTTTACCCCGAAAACCACAGATATCTTTCCGACCTGCTCTCATACGTAGCCGTAGGCGCTCGCTCCAGCGAGAACCAGCAGCACCGTCTGGTTGCCAGCGGAATAGATATTCCCGTTGGAATGAAGAACCCCACGGGCGGAGACATTTCTGTAATGCTCAACTCCATAACGGCGGGTCAGCATTCTCATACATTCCTCTACCGCGGCTGGGAGTGTGTATCCAAGGGAAATCCCTTGACTCACGCTATTCTGAGAGGTTACGTCAACAGGCACGGCGAGTCCATACCCAACTATCACTATGAGGATCTTATCGGACTTTACAACGAGTATTCCGCAAGAGGACTTGCGAATATGGCTGTTATCGTGGACGCCAACCACGCAAACTCGGGCAAGAAGTACAACGAACAGGGAAGGATCTGCAAGGAAGTGCTTCACTCCTGCCGTCATTCTGCGGACATCAAATCTATCGTCAAGGGCTTTATGATAGAGAGCTATATTGAGGACGGAACGCAGAAGATCGGTGAGGGAGTTTACGGTAAGTCCATTACCGACCCCTGCCTTGGATGGGAAAAGACCGAGCGCCTTATCCTCGATTTGGCTGATCTTGCGTGACTGTGTATAACATAAAAATCGCTATGATGCTTTAGTTGCATCATAGCGATTTTTTGTGCTAAATGGGTTGATTTGACGGTGGATAAATTGGGATTTAGCGGGGTGTTTGATGTGTTCGCACTACACAAATTGTAGGGACCGTGCGTCCAATTCCGCTACGCTACATGACGGTCCGCCCTAAACACAATGAAATTTATATAATTTTCAATAGTTACACTATCGCGTAGAACGGACCGTCGAGGACGCCGGTCCCTACAACAAAGAGAGTGCTAACCCACCGATAAATCAAAATTTAAATACCATTCATCGGCGCTTTACGCTCTGTCGTAAAGCCGTTCCTCTATCTTCAGCACCACGGCGGATACGTCGTCGGTACAACCGCTTTCCTCGGCGTATCGGAGTATAACGTCAGCAAGCTGCTCCGCTGAATGAGTCATGAGCCGTGAGCGCAAAAGCTCAAATAGCTCGGGGCACTCCTCTCTTCCTTGGGTCACTCCGTCGCTGACCATAACGATCACGTCCCCGGGCAAAAGCTCCATGTTGATCCGCCCCGAGTCAAGCTCCTTGATAATGCCAATGGGCGCGGTTCGCGAGCGAAGCTTGAAAAGCGCTCCGTCTCTGAAGAAATAGGTGGGCGCCGCGCCGCTCTTGTAAAAGCCTGCCCGTCCGTCCACAAGATCCAAAACGCCAAGATCCACCGTTGCCGAGCATTCATGCTCGCCTGTTCCGTTTCTGTGGCGCAAAAAGGCGTTGAGCAGCTCAAGCGTTCCGCTCACCGACTCGCCGTCCGCTCTGTTCACAGGCAAAAGCTTTTGCAAAAAGAGCGCGCATAGCCCCGAGGTCACCGCCGCCTGCCGTCCGCTTCCCATGCCGTCGCTGATAAACGCGAACAGGCGTCCCTTGTCCTTTATTACCCCAAAGCTGTCTCCGCAAAAGCTCTCCTCGCAAGTTGAGCTTTTCTTCCGTCCCGCAAAGGAAGCGTCAAGAACGGGTCTTCTGTAAAGCACGGTGTACGCCCCGTCGCCCACGTCTATTACGTCCGAGGCATAGAGAGAAAAGCCGCACACGTCCGAAAGCTCTCGGCAGAGAGCGGACAGGTGGGTGTTAAGATTCCTGCGGTCGTCTGAGGCAAGCATTATTCTCTTTCTTTTATTTCCAAAGGCGCACACACGCACTCCTCTCGCGTCGGAGAGCTCCGCAAGACGGGCAGATGCACGTTCGCTCAGCTCCTTGTCAATACTGTATTCACCGTCGTTTTCCGCCATGATATCGGCGATGTATCCCGAAATGACCCCAAGGTCAAGGGCGTAAGCCTCGGTGCGCTCAGCTTCTGTATATAGATGACCGTAAAGCGCCATTCTCTCCCTCAGCTCCTCGGCAAGCTCCTCCGCTCGCACGTCCCTCGTCCGTCTGTATCGGCAGGGCGTTTGGTCGGTTCTCGCGCTTTTTACCTCCACGCCATCCTCGCCGATATCCGCGCAATAGTCCTCGCGTATGCCGTCAGATGCCCCGTTCAAGACCTCCGACTCCATGCAAGCCTCCGAGCGCAAAAGCATTTCCGAAAGGGAGGAAAGTCCCTCGCAAAGCGCCTTTATCCTGCAGGCGGCATCGTTCAGCCTTGCCACCGCTATGTCGGCGTCACAAGCGCTGAGTGTGTCCTGCGCCGTATCCGCCGATTCGCTGACGCTTTCTGCCGTCTTTTGTGCCGCCGTTCCGAAAAACAGCTTGTCCGACACGAAGAACAGAAGCGTTGCCGCCATGAGCGCGGGCAAAAGGGAGGTGAGGGAGGCTATGCCGTCCATATATATCCCCCAAGACATACCCACCGCAAAGGCAGAAAAGCTACCGAGGAGGGGAGATACGGGGAAGAGAAAGCCAAAGCTGACCGCGGAAAAGACGAACAGTGGCGCGTAAGTCACCGACACTCCAAGTCCCCCAAATATTGCCGTAAGTGCGCCGAAGGGTATCCCCCTTCTTCGGGTAACGGCAAGGGTAAGCAGCATGCAGGCAAGCGCCGACAGAGATATGCCGTAGGGGCTGAAGGGGCGCAGGGCGTAGACCAGCACTCCGCAAAGGGTGACAAAGCCCGCCGTTCTCCATAGCCCCAAGGGCAGAGTGCGGAGATCACGACTGTCAAGGGCGGGCAGACCGTACCACAAAAGTGTTCCCAGCGCCGCGGCTGAAATGGCGAGTATAGCGCCGAACAGGTCGTAGTAGAGAAAGCCGCTTTCGTACAGTCTGTAAAGTCCCACGCAAAACGCGCCGGCCGAGGCGCTTATCATGCGTAGGGAAAGATGCTCGGAGAACATGCCGCCCAAAAGCTCGGAGACCGTCATGCGCCCGTCCTTTTCCCGTTTAGCGGAGGAGTCCATAGCGCCGAAGGCGACCCGAAGCACCGCCGTCAGAAGATACGCGCCCGCAAGCACCAGCCCGTCCGTTGCCGCAAGAGACGACAAGCACAAGCCGAGAAGCACCGCGGGAGCGTGTGCGCCCACGGAGCACAAAAGGGCGAAGCCGAACGGAGCCGCGCCAAATGGCAGGCGGGCAAGCCCCGTAAGCAAGCCTGCCGCGGCGTATACCGCCTCAATTCCCAATCGTCTTAGCACCGCCGCCAAGCGCACGCTTTTGTCCTTCGCGTAATTTTCTTTTTTGATGTCCATGCCGATATCTTCCTTTCAATGTGTGTTGTAATTCAAATTTTGATTTATCGGTGGGTTTACAATCTGTGTTTGCTCTCTCTTGATTGTAGGGACCGGCGTCCTCGACGGTCCATTTTATGCGATAGTGTAACTATTGAAAATCATAAGGTTTCATTGTGTTTAATGCGGACAGTCGAGGACGCCTGTCCCTACAGTTTTTGTTTGGTGCGAACACATCAAACACACCGATAAATCCCAA
>JAGAPH010000136.1 GCA_017623375.1 Clostridia bacterium
AGAAGGCTTCATGATGTCGATGAGTCTCTTGTGTGTTCTCATTTCGAACTGCTCACGGCTATCCTTATACTTGTGTACCGCACGAAGGATGGTAACGATCTCCTTCTCGGTAGGAAGCGGAATAGGACCGGAAACGGTTGCGCCGTTTCTCTTAGCCAGCTCTACGATCTTCTCTGCCGCAGCATCGATAAGTGTGTGATCGTAGCTCTTCAGTCTTACTCTGATCTTTTCATTGACTGCCACCTGTTTTTTCCTCCTTTTAAGTATTCGCTTGTTCGCGTCTCGGTTGCGAAGTAGAAACCATATTCGCACTCACCGCGAACTGCGTTTCAGGGGGCGCGTTCTCAGCCAACACTGTGCCGTGCGTTTCTTTGTTTTCCATTTAAAAACCCGAAATCATCGTCACATCAGCATCTGTTCAGACGACCTTCGGTCTCCATGGAAATCTCAGAACGCACACGCTCCGCATGATGAGCGTCAGTGCTTACCTTGATCGCTTCGCCCGATCAAAACGGACATACTCCGCGAAAATTCCCCGCCGTTCGTCACTCCGACGGCAACCTCTCGCTTCTACGCATATCAAGCCTTATTATTTTACCATACAATTCTTAATATTGCAAGTGATTTTTGTTGTTTTATACATAGAATTTTTGCCATTTTTTATTATTTTTATTGTGCATTTTCAACATTTTTGTTTGTTTTTTCAAAAAAATCCGTCTCGAATAGGTATTTTTTTATCATCTGAAAAGCACATTTTTTCAAAAAATACGCAAAACGCAAAGGAGCCTCCGTGAGGCCCCTTCAACGTTCTTTATATAATTATATAATAATGATAGTTTTTCACCTGACGTCCTTCTTTCTCACGCGCACAAGCATGGACAGAAGCGCCTTTCCGTGGAAAGGTATGAGCGGATAGAGATAATTCCGCTTTCCGTTGACCGTGGAGTTGGTCGCCACAAGCACGATAGAGATAATAAATCCAGCGCAAAATCCCCAAAAGCCGAATATCGCCGTCAGTATAAGAATGAATATTCGCAAAAATTTTATAGCGTAGCCAAGCTCATAGCTGCGTTGTGTGAAGTTAGCTATCGCAACGAACGCCATATACACTATGACCTCGGGTATCAGCCACCCTACGTCCACGGCGAAATCACCAAGTATCAATCCACCCACCACAGATAGCGAATTATTCAGCATATTGGGCGTATTAAGCGACGCAAGCCGCAAAGCGTCAACTATAAACTCAACCAGCAAAAGCTGAACGAATATAGGCAGCTTTCCCGAATCCTCGGGCATGGCAAATTGCAAAAATGACGGCACAAGATCCGGGTATCTGGTCATCAGATACCATGCAGGCGTTATTATAAGCGTAAGAAAGAATACAAGATATCTTACTATTCTTATATACGTTCCCGTCAGCGGCGGAAAATAAAAATCGTTTGACTCCTGCATGAAGTCAAAAATTGTAGACGGAAGCACCATTACCTCAGGGCTATTGTCTATAACGATCACAACGCTTCCCTCAAGAAGCTGCGCTGACGCCACGTCGGGACGCTCAGTGGTACGTATCTTCGGAAACGGATTGTACCATTTAGTTCGTATAAGGCACTCCTTCAGCGACTCGTGACCGATAACGAGAGAATCCGTGTCTATCGACTGAAGCTTCTTTTCAAGAGACTTAACGTATTTCATATCCGCCCTGTCCGCCATATAGCACATCACTACATCAGTCCTCGAATCCCTGCCCACAGAAAAGTATTGCATGGTAAGCTGCGGATTTCGTATCCTTCTTCGGATAAGCGCCGTATTGAAGATAAGCGTTTCCACAAAGCCGTCGCGTGAGCCTCTCATCACCCTATCCCCCTCGGGCTCGGAGGTCTCACGGGCAGGATAGGTTCGGGTGTCAACGATTATCGCCTGCGACCCAAAGCTGCTTCCAAGCATAAGCGTGCAGCCCGAAAGCACGGCGGTTATCGCCGTGTCTATCTTGTCAGTCACGTCCGTTTCTATATAAGGAAGGTTTTGGGTCATATACGTCCGCGCGTCACCGCTGACCGTCTTAAGACTGATAAAGTGCATCATCAGCTTTTGCATGACCGTATCCTTGGTAAATCCGTCTACGAAGAACAGAGTCAGTTCTCCGTCTCCTATTTTCAGATCCTTTCTCAGAACGTCAAAACTATCCTTCACCCTCAGCTTTTTATCTATCAGCTCCGCGTTGTCCTTAAAATTCTCACTAAATTTTTGCATAGATCACCTCAAGCAAACAGTATTCGGAAATTATTGTATCCCAAGCGAGCAAAATTTATCCATAAAAAAAAGAACGGCATCTGCCGTTCTTTTTTTGATTGTATTTTTCGTCACTTCTTTTGTTGCTTGCACCATATCCGCATTATCAACCTGTGCGGAAGCATTTTAGCAAAAAATAGTTGTATTCTCGTGGACACTCCGCAAACCGAAACGTCCCGCCCGCGCTCAATATCGCGTATAGCGCGCCTTACCACTTGATCGGGCGTAACAAAGTTATTATAGTAGACTATTACGCCGTCGTTCACAACCGCGCGATCGAAAAATTCGGTTCTTACCCATCCGGGACATACCGCGATCACACGTATTCCTTTTGATTCCAATTCTTTATTAAGCGCTCTCGAAAAGCTGACAACATACGCCTTAGTCGCCGCATAAACGGAAATATAAGGCACAGGGTGGAATCCCGAGCGTGATCCGAGCTGGTATATTTTAGCGCCCCGAGACATATAAGGAAGCACTCTGAATGTAATTTTCGTCAGTGCGCTTATATTAAGATCTATCATTCCCTGCTGCTCATCGACTGTAAGATCCTCGCAAGCACCGAATTTTCCGTAGCCCGCGGCGTTTACCAGCACGCGGACATCCGCACTTGTGTCCGAAAGCATATATCTTAATTTTTCATCACTGTGTTCTTCAGAAAGATCAAGAGGAATCGGAACTATTTTTGTTTTTATTACATTTTTCAGCTCTTCAAGCCGTTCCGCTCTGCGAGCAACTATCCATATTTCATCAAGCTCCTCAGCAGCGTCTATCTGCTTTACAAACTCCCGTCCGATGCCTGACGACGCGCCTGTGATAATTGCAATTTTCATCTCATACCTCAAAGTATAATATGCTTGGGCAAGCCCTTCTCAAACACCACAGGATACTCGCCCTCAATGAGGGGAGCAAGATACTTACAGCATTCATCGGTAACGTTGTTTTTTTCATCACTGATAAATTCATCAGGAACGTATCTCGTGGAGTTGGCTATGTTCATTACGCTTCTGTGCTCTATATCGCACTTGTAAGCGTCGGTGTCTTTGCGAACAAATACCATGACCTCTCCGCTGACGCCCTCGGCTGCCGCGTGCACCGCCGCCCTTCCGATCCTCACCGACTCGGTTATGTCCGTATTTGATAGCAGATGTCCCGCACAGCGCTGAGGAAGATTAAGCTCCACAGAGCGCACCTTACAGCCAAATCTGTTTTTAACCGCCATCTCCAGCGCCTTGCCCGTGCCCGCAAGATACTTGTGTCCGAAAACGTCCGTGCTTCCGCTCTGCGTTCCCTCGCCCACGTAAGTGCCGTCAGCGAACTGCAATCCCTCAGAGACTGCCACCACAACGTAGGGCTTGCGCTCAAATGCTTTTTCTATATCCTTGTAGAAGCTTTCCATGTCAAAGGGGCACTCGGGCAGATACACGTAATCGGGAGCGGTGCCGTCAACTATCCTGCCGATAGCCGAGGACGCCGTAAGCCAGCCTGCGTCTCTTCCCATGATCTCCACCACCGTCACCGCCTTTACGGTATAAACCGAGCAGTCGCGTATTATCTCACGCACTGTGGAGGCAATATATTTCGCCGCCGAGCCAAATCCGGGGGTGTGGTCGGTCATCATAAGGTCGTTGTCAATGGTCTTGGGCACGCCGACTATTCTCACGTCGTAATTTACCTTTTCGGCGTATTTCGTCATTTTGGCAACAGTGTCCATGGAGTCGTTACCGCCGATATAAAAGAAGTATCTTATATCAAGCTCCTCAAGCAAAGCAAACAGACGGGCATAGAAATCCACGTCCTCCGCCTTATCCGAATTGGGGTCGGGCAGCTTTTTTCTGCAAGAGCCGAGAGCCGCCGCGGGAGTCTGTCCGAGAAGCCTTAGCGTGTCCTCGTCCTTGAATATCTCATCAAGGGCAATAAGTCTTTTATCCATAAAGCCCTCGATACCGTTTCTCATGCCGTATATCTTCTTTATATTATCGCACTCAAGCGCGCCCCTTATAACACCCTCAAGCGTGGCGTTTATAGCCGCCGTCGGTCCTCCCGACTGTCCTACCACCGCATTTCCAATAAGCATATGAAGCCTCCTGCAATTCCGTATTTTACGACATAATTTTACCATAAAAACCGTTCTGTGTCAAGCCCTCGGGGCATATGCTTTACCGAGTGATACCGATCATCGAATAACACGAGGAGGAATAAGCATGCTCGCAGGTATTATTTCCGTTTTTTCAAGCTTCATACATCTTATATTAGGCATTAGTACGCCGCAAAGCTTTCCACCCCCGCTTGATCCCGCTGAGGAAAACGCGCTTTTTGTCCGTGCCGAGGAGGGCGACGGCGAGGCGAGAAAGAAAATAATATTACACAATCTTCGTCTTGTTTCCCACATCGTCAGAAAATACTATTCGTCAAGCAAAAATCAAGAGGATCTTGTATCCATCGGAACAATAGGACTGATAAAGGCGGTAGACACCTTCAAGGTATCAAACGGAGCGAGGTTTGCCACGTATGCGGCGCGTTGCATACAGAACGAAATACTCATGCACTTCCGCGCGCAAAAGAAGCTGGCAGCGGAGATATCGCTGAACGATACCATAGACGTGGACAGAGACGGAAATCCGCTGACGTACATAGACGTCATCAGCTGTGACGAGTCTCTCGTGTCGGACGTAGAAAGAAAAATGTCCTCCGCACGCGCTCTGCGGCTCATAGATACTGCATTGAGCCCAAGAGAAAAAAAGATCATCGTTTTGCGTTACGGGCTTGGCGGCAGGCGCGCCATGACGCAGAGAGAGATAGCCGAGTCGCTGAATATTTCCCGCTCTTACGTCAGCCGCATAGAAAAAAGCGCCCTCGAAAAGCTGAGAGCGGAGCTATAAAAAGATGGCAAGCAGGCATAAATAAATATGTTACAATACAGTGTACCGATTTCCCGTTTTTATGACCGTCGAAATGTGTCGAAACTGTTTATAATATACAAATTACTGCATTAAATTTCTGCTGTGCCAAGCTTTGAAAAGGCAAAAGATACGTTGTTGTGTTGAATTTAATATGGTAAAATAAGGAAGTAGATTGGGCAACACGCCAAACTTGATTTCAAACTAACCAAAACCGCCCTACACCGATTGATTTTGCTCACATTTTATGGTAAAATACATTCATTCCAAGCGCGCAGACAAAATTCCCGTAAAATCAACATTTACGTATGCGGAGAGGCTTGTCACGGAATAATTCATTATAAGAAGGAGAACAAAATGAAAAAAACATTGTCAAGAGTAGCGGCGGTATTGCTTGTGCTTCTGCTTGTACTTACCGCATTTGCTTCCTGCGGTGAGGGCGCACAGGGCGCGGCAGGCAAGGACGGAGCTGACGGTAAGAACGGCGTTGACGGTAAGAACGGCAAGTCCGCATACGATCTCGCTGTTGAGAACGGCTATGTAGGGACAGTTGAGCAGTGGCTGGCATCTCTCGTAGGCGCTCAGGGTGAAAAGGGCGACAAGGGTGATACAGGCGCAGCAGGCGCTCAGGGCGACAAGGGTGACAAGGGCGATACAGGCGCAGCAGGTGTAAACGGCTTTAACGGCAAGGACGGTAAGTCTGCTTACGAGGTTGCACTTGAAAACGGCTTTGAGGGAACTATTGACCAGTGGATTGCTTCTCTTAAGGGAGAAAAAGGCGACACAGGTGCTACAGGTGCTACGGGCGATACAGGTGCAACGGGTGCTACAGGCGTTGGTATAGAGGATATCTCTATTGCTTATGAGATAGACGATCTCGGAAAGCAGTATATAATCTTTACTATCACCTACTCCAACAATACGACTAAAACTATAAGAGTTGAAAACGCCGAGCCCGACAGATGGGACGGAGAGGCTACTAATGATAATTGGTATTCCGACGACAAGGACGAATACACTATCATGAATGCCGATCAGCTTTCAGGATTTGCTGCTCTTGTCAATAGCGGCACAGACTTCACAGGCAAAACTGTCAATCTCGGCGCTAACATCGATCTTGCCAATGAGGAGTGGACTCCCATTGGAACTGACAGCAACAGATTCAAGGGCACTTTTGACGGAAACGGATATACCGTAAGCAATCTTAGGGTATCCGATGCCAAGGCAAGGGGCGCGGGACTGTTTGGCTACGTATTCAGCGAGGGCAACGATCTTTCTGTCATTAAAAACGTTAATATCGTAAATGCCGAAATAACCGCTCTCGGTTATGCGGGAACGGTAGTAGGACATTTGTTCGGTCAGGTAACAGGCTGCTCCGTTAAAAACGTTACTATCACATGCGTTGATGAAAGCAGTGCGGACGGAGACAAGGCAGGCGCTATCGTTGGCTTTACGGCAAGCGAGGGCGTAGCTACCGCAGTTACGGGCAACAAGGCTGAAAACGTTGAGATAACGGATAACCGCGACGCAGGCATGATCGTTGGACGCGCTCCCGAGGGAGTTACGGTGTCCGACAATACCTACGAAAACGTGACCGTTACTGCCAGCGGATACTGTCCCGAGGAAAAAGCTGAAAACATCGGCGGCGAGGTTGGAAGAACTAACTGATAGCGCTTTCGCAATATAATTTTGGAGCTGGGTTAATGACTCAGCTCCTTTTGTTATAATAATTAATTATTCAAATTTTGATTTATCGAAGAATTTACAATCTATGTTCGCTCTCTCTTTATTGTAGGGACCGGCGTCCTCGACGGTCCGCCCTAAACATAATGAAATTTTATAATTTTTAACAAGATACATTATCGCCAAGGA